>NZ_JABXFD010000555.1 GCF_013372625.1 Actinomadura sp. BRA 177 | reverse complement strand
TAGATGCTGAGTAGGCGTGGGCCTTCCTGCCGCCCGTCGACGGCTATCCGCCGCCGCCCGGCGGGGTCCCCGGGCGGCGGCGGATAGCCGTCGACGGGCGGCAGGAAGGACGGGCGCGAGCGCGCGCGTCCCGCGTCGGAACCGAGGTCACCGGTCATGAACCCAGCGTAAAGGCAGAAGCGGCATTGACCGGGACGGCCACGTCGGTGCCGTCCGGTCGGTACTTTGGACGAAGTCCGTTATGGGAGGAGAACCCCGGTGTTGCTCGTTTTCGGCCTGACGGCGGTGTTCCGTACGGTCAGCGAGGGGACGTTCCACTGCCCGCAGTGCGGCGGCGACCGCGCCTACCGCAGGCGCGCCGGGCGCCGCTGGTTCTCGGTGTTCTTCGTCCCGATGGTGCCGCTGTGGCGGCTCGGCCACGCCGTGGAGTGCCGGACGTGCCGGGGCCGGTTCCCCGTCGCGGCGCTGCGGACGCCGACCGCGCAGCAGATGGCCGAGACCCTCGCGGCGGGCATGCGGGCGGCGGCCGCGCTGGTGCTGCGGGCCGGCGACCCGTCGAACGCGGCCGCGCGCGCCCGCGCGATCGCGACCGTCACCGGGTACGGCGAGCCCGAGTACGACGCGGACGCCGTCAACGCCGACCTCGCGCTGCGCCGCACGTTCCTGGAGCGGGAGGTCGTCCTCGCCGGGGCCCAGCTCGCGGTGGAGGCCAAGGAGTGGTTCCTCGCGCAGGCCGTCCGGATCGGGCTGGCCGACGGGCAGCTCGGCGAGGGCGAGCGGCAGGCCCTGCACGGCATCGCGGACCTGCTCGGCATGTCCCGCGCGTACGCGCTGGGCGTGATCGTGACCACCGAGGGGGCGGCGCGCTGACATGGAACCGACAGGCAGGGCACTCGTCCGCGCCCCCGGGCCGCGGATCGCCGAGGGCATCGTCACCCACGCCGCCCGCCGCCCGGTGGACGCCGCGCTCGCGGCGCGCCAGCACGAGGCGTACGTCGCGGCGCTGAGCGCGGCGGGCTGGCGGGTCCGCGCGGTGCCGCCCGCCGACGACCATCCCGACGCCGTGTTCATCGAGGACGCCCTCGTCGTCGCCGGCGACGTCGCGATCCTCTGCCGGTCGGGGGAGGAGTGCCGCCGGGGCGAGAGCGCGGGCGCGGAGCAGGCGGCGCGCGAGCTGGGCCTGCGCATCGAGCGGATCGAGGCTCCCGGCACCCTGGACGGCGGCGACGTGCTGAGCGTCGGCGACACCGTCTACGTGGGGCGCGGCGCCCGCACGAACGAGGAGGGCATCTGCCAGCTCGCGCACCTGCTGGGCGGGCGGAAGGTCGTCCCGGTGGACACCCGCGGCTGCCTGCACCTGAAGTCGGCCATGACCGCGCTGCCGGACGGCGGCCTGATCGGCATGCCCGACATGGTGGACACGTCGGTGCTGCCGTGCATGCGCGTCGCCCCGGAGCCGTCGGGCGCCCACGTGGTGCTGCTCGGGCCCGGCCACGTCCTGCTGGCGTCCTCGGCGCCGCGCACGGCGGCCCAGCTGGCGGCGGACGGCCTGCGCGTCACGAGCGTCGACATCAGCGAGTTCGAGGCCCTCGACGGCTGTGTGACCTGCCTCTCCGTGCTCGTCCCCTGACCGTGGGCGGGGAATTCCGGCGGCGCCGAGGAGCGTTCCGTGAGACGCGGGAGGCCGCAGTTGTCTCAGTATCCGGACGCGGGTTTCCGTAACCCGGATGCCATCTGTTACGTTGGCAGGCGTGTTGCGTGAGCTGCTCCTCCTTAGCGGCCGCAGCGGGGGCCTGTAGAACAGGTCGGCTCCCTCGCTGCGGGACTTTGACGTGGACGTCGGCCGCAGGGTTCGAGCAGAGAGATCTCAACGGATGTATCCGCAACAGCAGTCTTCCGGCATGCCCTTCCAGCGCTACCGCCCCTTCGCACCGGTCAAGCTGACGGACCGCACCTGGCCCGACCAGGTCATCACCGAGGCCCCGCGCTGGTGCGCGGTCGACCTGCGGGACGGCAACCAGGCGCTGATCGACCCGATGGACGCCCACCGCAAGCTGCAGATGTTCGAGCTGCTGGTACGCATGGGCTACAAGGAGATCGAGGTCGGGTTCCCGGCGGCCAGCCAGACCGACTACGACTTCGTCCGGCAGATCATCGAGGAGGGCCGGGTCCCCGACGACGTGGTGATCCAGGTCCTGACGCAGGCCCGTCCCGAGCTGATCGAGCGCACCTTCGAGTCGGTGCGCGGCGCCAAGCAGGCGATCGTCCACCTGTACAACTCGACCAGCACGCTGCAGCGCCGCGTCGTGTTCGGGCAGGACACCGACGGCATCACCGCGATCGCCGTCGAGGGCGCCAAGCTGTGCGCCAAGCTCGCCGAGGACATGGGCGACACCGAGATCTACTTCCAGTACTCGCCCGAGTCGTTCACCGGCACCGAGCTGGAGTACGCCGTTGAGGTCTGCAACGCCGTCAACGACGTGTGGAAGCCGACCCCGGACCGCAAGGTCATCGTCAACCTGCCGGCGACGGTCGAGATGGCGACGCCGAACGTGTACGCCGACCAGATCGAGTGGATGAACCGGAACCTGGCCTACCGGGACTCGGTCATCCTGTCGCTGCACCCGCACAACGACCGCGGCACCGCCGTCGCCGCCGCCGAGCTGGGCTACATGGCGGGCGCCGACCGCATCGAGGGCTGCCTGTTCGGCAACGGCGAGCGCACCGGCAACGTCTGCCTGGTCACCCTCGGCCTGAACCTGTTCACGCAGGGCGTCGACCCGCAGATCGACTTCTCCGACATCGACGAGATCCGCCGGACCGTCGAGTACTGCAACCAGTTGCCCGTCCACGAGCGGCACCCCTACGGCGGCGACCTGGTCTACACCGCGTTCTCCGGCTCCCACCAGGACGCCATCAACAAGGGCTTCGACCACCTGCGGCGGGACGCCGAGGCCGCCGGGACGACGGTGGACGCGCACCGCTGGGAGGTCCCGTACCTGCCGATCGACCCGCACGACGTCGGCCGGACGTACGAGGCCGTCATCCGGGTCAACAGCCAGTCCGGCAAGGGCGGCGTCGCCTACGTCATGAAGACCGAGCACTCCCTGGAGCTGCCGCGCCGGCTGCAGATCGAGTTCTCCCGGGTCGTGCAGGAGCACACCGACAGCGAGGGCGGCGAGGTCACGCCCGAGCGCATGTGGGAGATCTTCCAGGCCGAGTTCCTGGGCAACGGCCCGCGCGCCGGGCTGCTGGCGCACCGCGCCACGTCCCGCGTGGACGAGAAGGACGCGCTCGCCTGCGACGTCCGGATCGACGGCGAGATCCGCGAGATCGAGGGCGTCGGCAACGGCCCGGTCTCGGCGTTCGAGGACGCGCTCGCCACGGTCGGGATCAACGTGCGGGTGCTGGACTACGCCGAGCACGCGATGAGCGCCGGCGGCGACGCCCGCGCCGCCGCCTACGTCGAGTGCGACGTGAACGGCGCGACGGTGTGGGGCGCCGGCATCGACGGCAACATCGTCACCGCGTCGCTCAAGGCCATCCTGTCCGCCGTGAACCGGGTGTCCCGCGCGCAAGAAGCGTAAGCCGTTTGCGCGATCACGCCGTATAGTTGCGGCATGACACGTCGACTGGCCGAGGTCGCCAAGAAGGTCGGGGTCAGCGAGGCCACCGTCAGCCGGGTCCTGAACGGCAAGCCCGGGGTCTCGGACGCGACCCGCGCGGCCGTCCTCACCGCCCTCGACGTGCTCGGCTACGAGCGCCCCACCCAGCTGCGGGGCGAGCGGGCCCGGCTGGTCGGCCTCGTGCTGCCCGAGCTCGGCAACCCGATCTTCCCCGCGCTGGCCGAGGTCGTCGGCGGCGCCCTCGCCCAGCGCGGGTTCACGCCGGTGCTGTGCACGCTCACCCCGGGCGGCCTGTCGGAGGCCGACTACGTCGAGATGCTCCTGCAGCAGCAGGCGTCCGGCATCGTCTTCGCCGGCGGGCTGTACGCCGAGGCCGACGCGCCGCACGACCACTACCACCGGCTGCTCGACGTCCGGCTGCCCGTCGTGCTGGTCAACGCGGCCAGCGAGAAGCTCAGCTTCCCGCAGGTCTCCACCGACGACGCGGTGGCCGCCGAGCAGGCGTTCGCGCACCTGCTGTCCCTCGGGCACGAGCGGATCGGGGTCGTCCTCGGCCCCGCCGACCACGTCCCGTCCAGCCGCAAGCTCGCCGCCGTCCGCGCCGCCGCCGAACGCGCGGGCGCCGAGCTGCCGGACGCCTGGATCAGGCGCAGCATGTTCTCCCTGGAGGGCGGGCAGGCCGTCACCGGGCGGCTGATCCGGGACGGCGTCACCGGCCTCATCTGCGCCAGCGACCCGCTCGCCCTCGGCGTCATCCGCGCGGTCCGGCGGCTCGGCATGTCGGTGCCCGGCGACGTTTCGGTCGTCGGTTACGACGACTCGGCGTTCATGAATTGCGTGAACCCGCCGCTCACCACCGTCCGGCAGCCGATCGAGGCCATCGGCCGCGCGGCGGTGACGCTGCTGGTGAACCAGGTGGAAGGCGGCTCGGTGACCGCCGAGGAGTTGCTGTACGAGCCGGAACTGGTCGTCCGCGCCTCCACCGCGCCCGTGCGCGCCGCCTGACTTCGGACCGTCCGAAAGCCGCCCTCACGCAGGGCGGCTTTCGTCTTTCCGACCTCGGTTTACGTCCGGGACCGGTCACATTGTCGAGTTCTTGCGCATCTTAATTCAGCTATTGCATTGAGTTGTTGGTCTATGTATGTTCCTCGCAATTGGCCGACCCGACGGCCCAGGAGGAACCCCCATGAGATCCCGGATACTCGCCACCCTGCTCACCGCCGTTCTCGGCGCGACCGCCGCCGGCTGCGGCGGGGACGGCGCAGGCGGCACGGACGGCGCGCCCCTGGACGCCGGCACCAAGGTGTCGGTCACGGTCGGCTGCATGCCGGCCAAGAGCCAGGAGGCGCAGCGCAAGGAGTGGAACGAGGACGTCGCCGCGTTCCAGAAGCTGCACCCCAACATCACGATCGAGGGCAAGGACGCCTTCCCCTGCATCGACCCGCAGACGTTCCAGGCGAAGCTCGCCGGCGGGCAGATGGAGGACGTCTTCTACGTCTACTTCACCGACGTCCAGAACATCGTCCGGCACGGCCAGGTCGCCGACCTGACCCCGTACATCGGCCAGGTGAAGCAGTACAAGAACCTCGACCCGACCGTGGCGAAGGTGTTCAAGGAGGGCGGCAAGGTGTACGGGCTGCCCCGGCAGAACTACACGATGGGCCTGTTCTACAACCGGAAGCTGTTCACGAAGGCCGGCCTGAACCCGGACGCGCCGCCGAAGACCTGGGCCGAGGTCCGCGACGCCGCCAAGAAGATCAGCGCGCTCGGCGACGGCGTCGTCGGCTACGCCGAGCTCAGCTCCAAGAACCAGGGCGGCTGGCACTTCACTCCGAACGGCTTTCGAGGTGCGACCATGATAGCTGTATGTAACTGGTAAACTCCCCTCCGTGAAGTTGGTGGTGCAGATCAAACTGATGCCAACGCCCGATCAAGCGGAGGCGCTGGCGGCGACCTTGCATGTCTGCAACATGGCCGCGGACTTCGTGTCGCGGGACGCTTTTCAGCGGCGAGTGTTCTCTCGCGTCGGGCTACAGAAGCTCCTTTACAGAGACGTGAAGGCGCTAGGGCTGTCGGCACAGCCCGCTATCCACGTGATCCGCAAGGCTGCGGACGCCTACGCGACGCTACGCGCCCAGATGGAGGCGGGACTGCTGGGCGGGGCAAGGTCGGTGCGCAGGACCAAGGCCGAGAGTAAACCGATCACCTTTCGCCCCGATGCCGCGCAGGCGTTTGATGACCGGTGTTTGTCGTGGCAGATGGACGCGCGGACGGTGTCAATTTGGACCACTGGCGGCCGGATGAGGGATCTCGCCTTCGCTGGTGAGCCGTCCCAGCTCAAGACGCTGGCCGACCATCGCAAGGGCGAGAGTGATCTGGTGCGCCGCGACGGCAAGTGGTTCCTTCTCGCTACATGTGAGGTACCTGAGGCGCCACTGAACCACGACCCTGTCGACTGGGTTGGGGTTGACCGGGGTATCGCCAACCTGGCGACTACCTCCGACGGCGACAACTACCAGGGCCGAGGGCTGCAGCGGTACCGGCGGCGCATGGCTCGAGTCCGTGCCGAGCTGCAGGCCAAGGGCACCAAGTCCGCTAGACGCAAGCTCAAGCAGCGGGCGCGCCGGGAGTCCCGACACGCCCGCTCACACGAACCATAAGATCGCTAAGACGATGGTGGCCGATGCCCAACGCACCGGACGCGGCATCGCCCTGGAAGACCTCCAGGGCATCCGTGACCGGGTCCGGCTCAAGCGGCACCAGCGGGCCACCCTGTCGTCCTGGCCGTTCCACCAGCTCGGCGAGTTCATCGCCTACAAGGCCCGGCGTGTCGGCGTGCCCGTCCTTGAGGTGGATCCGGCCTACACCTCCCAGAGATGTCCGCGGTGCGGACACGTCTGCCGCAAGAACCGTCCCACCCGGGACGACTTCAAGTGCGTGGTCTGCGGGCTCGCTGGCCCGGCCGACCACATCGCCGCCGTGAACGTCGCGAGACGTGCACGAACGGCGTGGGCGTTCGTCAGCACGCCTGATGCGGCCGCGTAACCGTCCTCTAGTCAGGGGCAGTCACGAGCTGCAAGCCAGCCAATAGGGCCGGTGGTTGACCTTCACGAACTTCGGCGACGTGGCCTGCGTTCAGCGGGTTCTGTCGCTTACCTGCACCGAACCGGTCGACGTGACTGATGCTGTGTTGATCTCGCTGATACCGGAGTCGAGATGAACGGAACTCCGGCAGCGGCGCGTTGGCCTGTCCCTCCTGCAAGCTCCTCCGTCGAACTGCACGGGCGGCGGCGCTGGAGCGGCTGGGCTGATCCGCCGGATCAGGGCATCACGATGCCGAAGACGAAGCTAATCCTGCTCGTCATGCCACCTCTGCACATCATCATGACGATGCAGGTGTTCTACGCGCCGCTCCTGCCCACCGGCGGCGGCTCTGAGGACGCCACCGTCACTTACTTGGTTGTGCGAGCACGTTCCCATTTCCACAGGGCGCTCGGGCTGATGCTCATGCTCGTCCTGATGGTGTTCTCCGTCATCTACCTGCGCGTCTCGCGCGAGGAAGCGAGGTAGCGATGTCGGAGACCCGGACGCTCGTCTCGCCGCACACCCTCGGCACCCGGCGCGGGAAGGCCGTCTACTGGACGGTGTTCGGCACCGTCTTCGTGACGTTCACGTTCGTGTTCGTCTTCCCGCTCTACTGGATGGTCACCGGTGCGATGAAGTCGCCGGACGAGCTGGCCGACGTCCCGCCGAGCGTGTTCCCGCACAGTATCGACCTGAGCGGGTACCGGGAGGCGTGGCGGCAGCTCGACCTCGGCAAGTACCTGTGGAACACGACCCTCTACGCGTTCGGGGCGTGGCTGTTCACGCTCGGCGTGGACGTCACCGCCGCGTACGCGCTGTCGAAGCTGCGGCCGCTGCTCGGGAAGGCGATCCTCGGCGGGATGCTGGCGACGCTGATGATCCCGCCGATGGTGATCCTGCTCCCCGCCTACCTGACCGTGAAGGACCTGCCGATCTTCCACGTCAACCTGCTGAACACCCCGTGGGCGATCTGGCTGCCGGCCGCCGCGAACGCGTTCAACATCTTCCTGCTCAAGCGGTTCTTCGACTCGATCCCGACCGAACTGCTGGACGCCGCGGAGGTGGACGGCGCCTCGCCCGCCCGGATCCTGTGGTCGATCGTGCTGCCGGTGTCCCGGCCGATCCTCGGCGTCGTGTCGATCTTCACCGTGGTGAACGTGTGGCGCGACTTCGTCTGGCCGCTGCTCGTGCTCCCCGACACCGACCGCAAGACGATCAGCGTGGCGATCTCGTCCCTCGCCGTCCAGGTCCCGCAGAACGTGCTGATCGGCTCGCTGGTGATCGCGAGCGTGCCCACCATCCTCGTCTTCTTCGTCTTCCAGCGGCACATCATGGCCGGTCTCACGGCGGGCGGGCTGAAGGGCTGACCCCCTTCCCCGTCCCGCACTTTCTCTCTAAGGAGTTGTTCGCATGCCCGGAACATGGTGGCGCGGCGCGGTGATCTACCAGGTCTACCCGCGCAGTTTCGCGGACGGCAACGGCGACGGCGCCGGCGACCTCGCCGGCCTGCGCGACCGGCTGCCCTACCTCGCCCGGCTCGGCGTGGACGCGCTGTGGCTGAACCCGTGGTACCCGTCGCCGATGGCGGACGGCGGCTACGACGTCGCCGACTACCGGGACGTCGCCGCGGTGTTCGGCACGCTCGCCGAGGCCGAGGCGCTGATCGGCGAGGCGCACGCCGCCGGGTTGCGGATCATCCTGGACGTGGTGCCGAACCACTCCTCGCACGAGTCGGCCTGGTTCCGGGAGGCGGTCGCCGCCGGGCCCGGCTCGCCGGAGCGGGAGCGGTTCTGGTTCCGTCCCGGCAGGGACGGCGGGCCGCCCAACGACTGGCAGTCGATCTTCGGCGGGCCGGCGTGGAGCCGCGTCCCGGACGGCGAGTGGTACCTGCACCTCTTCGCGCCCGAGCAGCCCGACTTCAACTGGACGAGCCCCGACGTCGTCAACGATTTCCACGACGTCCTGCGGTTCTGGTTCGAGCGGGGCGTGGACGGCATCCGCATCGACTCCGCCGCCCTCCTGGTGAAGGACCCCGACGCCGAGCCGGACGGCCTGGACCCGTTCACCGACCGGGACGGCGTCCACGAGATCTACCGGGGCTGGCGGAAGGTCACCGACGCCTACCCGGACCGGATGCTCGTCGGCGAAGTGTGGCTGCCCGACCAGGAGCGCTTCGCCCGCTACCTGCGCCCGGACGAGATGCACACCGCGTTCAACTTCGACTTCCTGAACTGCGCCCTCGAACCGGAGGCGCTGCGGAAGGTGATCGACACGACCCTCGCGACGCACATCCCGCTCGGCGCGCCGCCCACGTGGGTGCTGTCGAACCATGACGTCGTCCGGCCCGTGACGCGGTACGGGCGCGCCGGCACCTCGTTCGACCTGCAGGACCGGCAGCACGGCGCGCCCACCGACCGGGTGCTCGGGCTGCGCCGCGCGCGGGCGGCGGCCCTCCTCGCGATGGCGCTGCCGGGCGCCGTCTACATCTACCAGGGCGAGGAACTCGGCCTGCCGGAGGTCGAGGACCTCCCGGACGACCTGCGCCAGGACCCCATCTGGGCCCGCTCCGGGCACACCGACCCCGGCCGCGACGGCTGCCGCGTCCCGTTCCCCTGGTCGGGGGACGAGCCGCCGTTCGGGTTCGGCGGCGGCGACCCGTGGCTCCCGCAGCCGCCCGACTGGAAGACCCTCACCGTCGAGGCGCAGGACGCCGACCCCGGCTCGATGCTCAACCTCTACCGGGACGCCCTGGCGCTCCGCCGCGAGCACCTCGGCGACGGCTCCCTCACCTGGCTCCCCTCAGCGGACGGCGTCCTGGCGTTCCGCCGCGACTCCGGCCTGACCTGCGTGATCAACCTCGGCGCCGAGCCGGTGCCGGTCACCGGCGAGGTCCTCCTCGCCAGCGGCCCGCTGCAGGACGGCCTGCTCCCGCCCGACACGGCCGCCTGGCTCCGCTAGCCCCCCAGTCTCTGCCGCTCCTCCCAGGCAGGTGCCCACCCCCCCGCATTCACCGACAGGGAGAAGTACCAGCAATGAGATCGAAGTCCCTCCGCATCCTGCTGGCCGCGGTGCTGGCCGCGGCCGGGCTCATGGGCCCGGCGGCGCCGCCCGCGGCGGCGGCCGAAACGAACCTGGCCACGGGAAAGACCGTGTCCGTGAGCAGTTCCAACGGCCAGTACGTCGCGTCCAACGTCAACGACGGGAACCAGGCCACCTACTGGGAGAGCGCGAACAACGCCTTTCCGCAGTGGATCCGGGTCGATCTCGGTGCTTCCGTCGACACGAACAAGGTCGTCCTGAAGCTCCCGACGGCGAACTGGGGGAGCCGCACCCAGACGCTGTCCGTGCAGGGCAGCACGGACGGGACGACCTACACCGACCTCGTCGGCTCCGGCGGCCGCGTCTTCGACCCGTCCGCCAACAACACGGTGACGCTGACGTATTCGGCGAAGCTCACTCGCTACCTGCGGGTCCGCGTCACCGCCAACACGGGATGGCCCGCCGGGCAGCTCTCGGAGCTGGAGATCTACGGGCCGTCCACCGGGGACCAGACGCCGCCGACCGCGCCGTCCGGGCTTGCGTTCAGCGAGCCGTCCGCCGGGAAGATCCGCCTGACGTGGAACGCCGCGTCGGACGCGGTGGGTGTGACCGGGTACGACATCTACGCCAACGGTGAGAAGCGCGCGAGTGTCCCGGGCGACGTCCTCACCTACACCGACAGCCAGCCGGCGACGGCGACCGTCTCGTACTACGTGCGGGCGAGGGATGCGGCGGGCAACCTCTCGTCCAACAGCAACGTCGTGACCAGGCAGGGCCAGGGCGGTGGGACGAACCTCGCCGCCGGGAAGCCGATCACCGCGTCGTCGCACGTGTTCACGTTCGTCGACACCAACGCCAACGACAACGACGTGGCGACGTACTGGGAGTCGGGCTCGGGCGCCTACCCGGCCACGCTCACCGTCAACCTGGGTGCCAAGGCCGACCTGACGTTCGTCGTGGTGAAGCTGAACCCGGACGCGGCGTGGGCGACGCGCACGCAGACGATCGAGGTGCTCGGACGCAGCAGCCCGAAGGGGTCGTTCACGACGATCAAGCCGTCCGCCACCTACACGTTCAACCCGCACAGCGGGAACACCGTCACGTGCAGGTGGCCGACACCGCCGTCGACAAGCCAATGAAGTTCAGCTCCGGTATTCAACACAGTTCTGGAAGCATAAAGCGATGGTATGCTCACTTACCGTGAGCGATGAAGCCATGGTCAAGCGGCAGTTTGGGCACCGGGTCCGCCTGGTGCTGCCACCTGACCAAGTGGCCGCGCTGAACGCTCAGGCGCATGCCGCGCGGGCGCTGTGGAATCTTCTGCACGACTGGTGGACCATGATGCCTAGGCGACTCCGGTCGCTGGCGGCAGCCGAGGCGGCGATCCGCCAGGCCCGAAGCGACATCGACTGGCTCGCCGTCCTGCCTGCCCAGGCTGCGCAGGCAGTGTTGAAGACCTACATGAAAGCGTGGCGCAACTGCTGGGAGGGCCGCGCGGAGGCGCCTGCCTTTAAGGCTCGGCTCCGCACTGTGATGAGTGTGGACATCCCCCAGGGCCGGGACCTGCACGTAAAGCGGGTGCACCGCCGGTGGGGAATGGTCAACATCCCTAAAATGGGCCGGGTCCGGTTTCGTTGGACCAAGAACCTCCCGGTTGGCAAGCACGCGAACACCGGCAACCGGATCACCGGCGCACGACTGGTCAAGGACGCACTCGGCTGGCACCTCGCCTTCCGGATCCAGGTGCTGGAGGTCGAGCCTGAGCCGCATGCGGGCCCAGAGGTTGGAATTGACGTCGGAGTCAATATCTCGCTCGCCCTGTCTGACGGCAATCACCACAGTCATGGCCGCCCGGCACGTACCAAAGACGCTCGCACCGACCGCGACAAATGGCTGAACGACAACGAGAAAGCTCGACTGCTGGAGTTGGAGTGCCGGGCCGCGCACCGCAAGAGTTTCGGCAAGCCTGGCCAGGGAACCTCCCGCCGCTTGCAGCGAACCTATGACCAGATCGCCCGGCTACGCGCGAGAGCCAAGCGCCGCGCCGTCGACTGGCAGCACAAGACCACCACACTCCTCGCCGACCAGTACAGCGTGATCGTGGTGGAAGACCTGCACATTCCCGCCATGGTTGCCTCTGCCCGTGGCACACTCCAGGAGCCTGGTCGCAACGTCGCGCAGAAGGCAGGGCTGAATCGCTCCATCACCCAGGAGGCATGGGGCCGCACGCTCGTGATGCTGACTTACAAGACTGCCCAGCGTGGCGGGGCACTGCGCAAGGTGCCCGCTCCCGGTACCTCGCTGCGCTGCTCGGCGTGTGGGTTGACCTCCCCAGGCAGCCGACGGAGCCAGGCTAGATTCGCGTGCAAGAACACCGGCTGCGGCTGGGAAGGCAACGCCGACCACAACGCCGCCCGTAACATCTTGCACCTGTATCAGACGGGCCACCCGCTCGTCCCGGCTGCCGGGAGGGCAGTCGTCAGGCGCGCTCGCCGCGTCAAGCCCGCCACTGCAAGGTAGGCGGGAATCTCCTAGCTTTACTGGGAGAACACTCCAAGGAAAGGCGGTCAAGGTCGTCGGGGCGGGCCCGTGGTTCACCCGGCTCCGCACGCCGCCGAACCAGCAGAACACCGACGCGGGATTCCGGACGGAGGCGTCCGCCAACGGGTCGACGTTCTCCGGATTCGGGTTCTTCGGCAACTACACGTCCCGTATCGACGGGCCCGGAAAGGTGTTCGACTTCTCCAACGTCAGCGACATGACGATCGACGACATCTGGGCCGAGCACGTCGTCTGCCTGTTCTGGGGCACCAACGTCGACGATTCCACGATCAAGAACACCCGTATCCGGGACACGTGGGCGGACGGCCTCAACTTCACCAACGGCAGCAGCGGAAACCACGTCGCGAACGTCGAGACCCGCACCACCGGTGACGACAGCTTCGCGCTGTTCCCCGCGATCGACAACCACAACGAGCAGGAGACCGGCAACGTCTTCGAGGACCTCACGTCCCTGCTGACCTGGCGTGCCGCCGGCCTCGCCGTCTATGGAGGGGGCGGCAACACTTTCCGCAACATCCACATCGCCGACACGCTCGTCTACTCCGGGATCACCATCGGCACGCTGCAGTTCGGCGGCATTCCCGCCCTCGGCTTCGAGTCGACCCCGCAGACGAAGTTCGAGAACATCTCCCTCGTCCGGGACGGCGGCCATTTCTGGGGGCAGCAGACGTTCCCGGCCCTGTGGCTGTTCTCGGGAGAATTCCCGTTCCGCGGTCTACGCATCAGCGACGTCGACATCGTCGACCCGACCTACTCCGGAATCATGTTCCAGACGAAGTACACCGGAGGGCAGCCGCTCAACCCGATCACCGACACCGTCCTGACGAACGTCAGCATCTCCGGCGCGCGCAAGAGCGGTGACGAGTTCGACGCCAAGTCCGGCTTCGGAATCTGGGTCAACGAGCAGCCCGAAGCCGGCCAGGGCCCGGCCGTCGGCTCGGTGACCTTCAACGGCCTGGACCTGCACGACAACTACCAGGACATCAAGAACACCACCACCACGTTCACCATCAACCGCAACTGACCGGGGACCGGGGACCGCGGGCGTTGGGAGGCGCCCGCGGTCCCTGCCCGCGGTCCCTGCCCGCCGTCAGCGGGCGCGGCCGAGGACGTGGTGGACGAGTTCGCGGAGGGGGCCGTGGAGCTGGGCCTCGCCGACGGTCGTGCTGTCGCCGTCGATGTCGATCTCGTACAGGAACTGATCGGGGATTCGGCCCGGTGGCGGCACCGTTTTCAGGTCCACGCGGTGGACGAGCCTCGTCAGCATGGGGTCGCTGGCGCTGTCGGACTCGGCGCGCCGCTCGATCCCCGCGAACCCTCCGCTGCGGACGATTGTCACTTTCACTGCGCTATCCGTTCGCCTCCATGGGGACGCCTACCCCCGTCCAGGCTCGGTTCACCGCCTTGGTCTCGACCGCGTCGGCGCCGTACAGGCGGGTCGCGGTCTGGGCGGTCGCGGCGGCGAAGGCGGCGAAGTCGGCGTCGGCGGGCAGGGCGCCGCCGGTGAGCGTGTCGTACCAGACGCGCCCGGCCCTCTCCCACGCGTTGCCGCCGATGGCGGTGGCGGCGAGGTAGAAGGCGTGGTTGGGGATGCCCGAGTTGATGTGGACGCCGCCGTTGTCGCGGTAGGTCTCGACGTAGTGGTCCATGTGGGCGGGCTGCGGGTCCTTGCCGAGGCGGGGGTCGTCGTAGGCGGTGCCGGGCTCCTTCATCGAGCGGAGCGCGACGCCGTCGACGCCCTCGGCGAGCAGGCCCTGCCCGATGAGCCAGTCGGCCTGGTCGGCGGTCTGCCCGAGATGCCACTGCTTGATGAGCGAGCCGAACACGTCCGACAAGGACTCGTTGAGGGCGCCCGCCTGGGCGTAGTACTCCAGGTTCGCGGTGTGCTGCGTGACGCCGTGGCAGAGCTCGTGCCCGGTGACGTCGAGGCAGCCGGTGAACGAGGTGAACAGGACGCCGTCGCCGTCCCCGTACACCATCTGCTCGCCGTTCCAGAACGCGTTGTCGTACTTGTCGCCGTAATGGACGGTCGACACCATGCGCAGCCCGGCGCCGTCGATCGAGTTGCGGCGGTACGCGGCCTCGAAGAAGTCGAACGTCGCGCCGAGCCAGTCGTAGGCCTGGTCGGCCGCCTCGTCGCCGCAGGCGGCGGCGCCCTCGGCGCGGACCGTGCGGCCGGGCAGCTGCTCGCCGTTCCCGGCGTCGCCGATCGTCCGGTCGGGGACGAAGTCCTCGGACGGGGCGGGGGCCCCGGCCGCGGTCGTCTTCCGGTCGGCGAACTGCGCGGAGGTGAGCGCCAGCGTACGGCGGGCGCGGGCGCGGAGCGCCGGGTCATCGGCGCCGCGGGCGATCCGCTCCAGCATGTGCGGTGGCACGATGTGGCATCTCATGCCCCAACGCTGCCAGCTCGCTGTGGTTCAGGCCACAACTTTCGGCAGGACGCCGCGGCCGAATCCGGTCACGGTATGTGATGGTTGCGACGCGCAGCGATACCGTCCGGGTGACTTGTGCAAATCCTGGGGAGATGCCCGGCCACCGCCGAGGCATCGGGCGGCGTACGCCAGAATGAACGGGTGACCCTCTACCGCGACGAAGGCATCGTCCTGCGCACCCAGAAGCTGGGCGAGGCCGATCGCATCGTGACGGTGCTGACCCGGCGGACCGGCCGGATCCGCGCCGCGGCGAAGGGGGTCCGCAAGACCAGGTCCCGGTTCGGCGCGCGGCTGGAGCCGTTCACGCACGTGGACCTCCAGCTGTACGAGCGGCGGTCCCTCGACCTGATCACGCAGGCCGAGACGCTGCGCCCGTACGGGGAGGCCCTGGTCAGCGACTACCCCCGCTACACGGCGGGGACGGCGATGCTGGAGACGGCGGAGAAGCTGACGAGCGAGGAGGGCGAGCCCGCGCTGCGGCAGTTCCTGCTGCTGGTCGGCGGGCTGCGCACGCTCGCCGAGCGGAGCCACGACCCGCGGCTCGTCCTGGACGCGTTCCTGCTGCGCTCGCTGTCGGTCGCCGGCTGGGCGCCCGCGCTGGACGCGTGCTGCCGCTGCGGCACCCGCGGCGGGCTGCGCGGGTTCGCCATCGCGGCGGGCGGCGCCATCTGCGCGAACTGCCGGCAGCCGGGCGCCGCGACCCCGGCGCCGCCGACGTTCGCGCTGATGCTGGCGCTGCTGCGCGGCGACTGGGAGTACGCCGACGCCAGCGACCAGCGGCACCGGTCCGAGACCAGCGGCCTGGTCGCCGCCTACCTCCAGTGGCATCTGGAGCACGGCATCCGCTCGCTCCGCCATGTGGAGCGGGACACCGACGACACCGACAGGGAGCGAGTTTGAGCAGGGCCGTATCGCCGCCGGAGCCGCACCGGGACGGCGCCGTCCCGCCCCCGATCCCCGCGGACCTCGTGCCCCGGCACGTCGCCATCGTCATGGACGGCAACGGCCGCTGGGCGAAGGAGCGCGGGCTGCCGCGCACCGAGGGGCACCAGCGCGGCGAGGACTCGCTCTTCGACGTGATCATGGGCGCGATCGAGCTGGGCGTCCCCTACCTGTCGGCGTACGCGTTCTCCACCGAGAACTGGAAGCGGTCGCCGGACGAGGTGCGCTTCCTCATGGGCTTCAACCGGGACGTGATCCGCCGCCGCCGCGACCAGCTCCACTCGATGGGCGTCCGCGTCCGCTGGGCGGGCCGCCGGCCGCGGCTGTGGCGCAGCGTGATCAAGGAGCTGGAGACGGCCGAGGAGATGACCCGCGGCAACGACGTCCTCACCCTGCAGTTCTGCGTGAACTACGGCGGCCGGGCCGAGATCGCGGACGCGGCCGCGGCGATCGCCCGCGACGTCCGGGACGGCAAGCTCAACCCCGACAAGATCAGCGAGAAGGTCTTCGCCCGCTACCTGGACGAGCCCGGCATCCCGGACGTCGACCTGTTCCTGCGCTCGTCGGGGGAGCAGCGCACGTCCAACTTCCTGCTCTGGCAGTCGGCGTACGCGGAGATGGTCTTCCTCGACACGCTCTGGCCCGACTTCGACCGCCGCCACCTGTGGCACGCCTGCGAGCTCTACGCGTCCAGGGACCGCCGGTACGGCGGCGCGATCCCCAACAAGGTGGAACCCGCCGCCGCCGGCTGACCCTCAGGCGAGGGCCGCGTCCAGGGTGATGGTGGTGCCCGCGAGGGCCTTGCTGACCGGGCAGCCGGCCTTGGCGTCCTGGGCGAACTTCTCGAAGTCGGCCGCGGACAGGCCGGGCACGCTCGCCCGGACGGTCAGGTGGACGCCGGTGATGCCCTCACCCGGCTGGAACGTGACCTCCGCCTTGGTGTCCACCTTCTCCGGCGGCGAACCGGCGCCGGCGAGGGCGTGCGAGAGCGCCATCGAGTAGCAGGTGGAGTGCGCGGCGGCGATGAGCTCCTCCGGGCTGGTCTTCCCCCCCGGCTCCTCGGACCGCGCCGGCCAGGTCACGTCGTAGGTGCCGAGCTTCGAGGAGTCCAGCGAGACGGTGCCCTGGCCCTCGATGAGCGAGCCTTCCCAGTGTGCGTTTGCGGTACGTGTCGTAGCCATGCCCATGATTGTTCACCATGGCCGCGTCCGGTGGATCATCAACCCGGTAAAGCCCCGCGCCCGCGCGGCACATCGGAACGCGGGCGCGGGGCCGTCTCCCCGGAACGGGAGTCCTAGTTGACGTTCACCGCGGACCAGGCGGCGGCCACCGTGCTGTACTGCGTGCTGCCCGCGCCGTAGAGGTCCGTCGCCGCGTTCAGGGTCGCGGTGCGCGCGCCCTGGTAGTTGGTCGAGGACGTCATGTACGTGGTCAGCGCCCGGTACCAGATCTTCGTGGCGGCGTCCCGGCCGATGCCGGTGATCGTGGAGCCGTTGGACGTGGGGCTGTTGTAGGAGACGCCGTTGATCGTCTTCGCGCCGCTGCCCTCGGACAGCAGGTAGTAGAAGTGGTTCGCGACGCCCGAGGAGTAGTGCACGTCGAGGTTCTTGGTGCTGGACGACCAGGAGTCGGCCGAGTTGCCGTCCCGGCTGGGCCGGTCCATGAACCGCAGCGCGGGCTGCCCGAGGCCGGGCAGCGCGACCTCCTCGCCGACCAGGTAGTCGCCGACGTCGTTGGCGTTGTCGGCGTAGAACTCGACGGCGGCGGCCATGATGTCGGACGTCGCCTCGTTCAGCCCGCCGGACTCCCCGGAGTAGGTGAGGTTCGCGGTGGAGCTGGTGACGCCGTGGCTCATCTCGTGCGCGGCCACGTCCAGGGACGTGAGCGGGCCGAGCTGGACGCCGTCACCGTCGCCGTAGGTCATGCAGAAGCACGAGTCGTCCCAGAACGCGTTGGCGTAGCCGTCGCCGTAGTGGACGCGGTTGTAGGACCCCTTGCCGTCGCCGGCGATGCCGGTGCGGCCGAAGACGTTCTTGTAGAAGTCCCACGTCATGTCGGTGCCGAACTGGGCGTCGACGGCGACGGTGGCGCGGTCGGACGTCGTCCCGCTGCCCCAGTGGTTGTCGGCGTCGGTGAAGAGCGTGGCGGGGGCGCGCCGGAAGCACCAGATGAGGAAGCAGAGGTCGGTCTCGTTCTCGGCGTCGCCGGTGTAGGTGTTGCCCCGCGACGGGTCCTTCAGCTGGAAGGTGCTGCCGGATTTGGTGGTGTTCAGCGGGACGGTCCCGGTGTACAGCGACTTGCCGTCGCCGGCCTCGGTGTGGATCGTCTCCTCGCGGAGCAGGACCTTGCCGGTCGCGGCGTCCACGGACGTGAAGACGCGGCTCGGCGTCCCGTCGGCCTGCTTGCCGACCGTCTGGATGCGCCAGGCGAGGCGCGGCTGGTGGTCGGCGGTGCGCGCCTCGACGACGAGCGCGGGGGAGCCCTCCGCCTTGCGGTGCTTGGTGACGGCGCGCTTCTTGGCGGTCTTGGCGGAGACCTCCGGGCTGGCGTCGGCCGGTGCCTTGGCGAGCGTGCCGCTGCTGCCGCGCCACGTGCCGGACGCCGACTGGTGGACGACGACGTCGCCGCCCAGCACCGGCAGGCCGTCGTAGGTGCGGGTCATCCGGGTGTGGGAGGTGCCGTCCCGGTCCATCGCGACCCGGACGACCTTGAACGCCTGCCCGTCCCCGGCCCGGACCTCGGGGCCGCGCGCGGTGAGCGCGTGGAGCGCGCGCTCCGCGGCCTTCTGCGGGGTCGGCGGGGAAGGCGCCTGCTGCGCGGAGGCCGGTACGGCGGTGCCGGCGGTCGCGAGCAGGGTCGCCGAGGCCAGGAGCACGGTCCTTCGGCTGGTGAACGCCCGTCTGGTCATGAACGCCCTCTCGTGCGGGCGCCACGCACCCCCGGGGGCCCGCGGTCGGGCCTGCCGTGGCGACGGGACATTTATGACATATAGCTACTCGCAAGTAGATGTCACAATTTGCCAAGGATTGCCTACAGTGCGTGTGAAGTGCGCGCCTTGCCGGTTCGCCGCGCGTGGTTACCCGCCGGTCAGCGGGCCCTGGCCGTGCAGTCCGGGCACGTCCCGAAGACCTCGACGGTGTGCGTTATGCCGGTGAAGCCGTGCTCGGCGGCGATCGCGTCGGCCCAGCGCTCCACGGCCGGGCCCTCGACCTCGACCGTCCGGCCGCAGTCGCGGCAGACCAGGTGGTGGTGGTGCTCCTCGGTCCGGCAGGCGCGGTAGACGGCCTCGCCCTCGTCGGTGCGCAGCACGTCGACCTCGCCCGCGTCGCTGAGCGCCTGCAGCGCCCGGTAGACGGTGGTCAGGCCGATCTTGGAGCCGTCGGCGCGCAGGTCGGCATAGATGTCCTGCGCGCTCCGGAATCCCTCGGAGCCGGCCAGCACCTGCCGTACCGCGTCCCGGCGGGCCGTCGTCATCCTCCAAGCACCTCCGCCTCGGCATCCACGCGCGCGTCCGCACCGGAACCGGCGTGCGCGGCCTCTCCCGCCGCGTCCTCCGCCGTGCCGGCGCGGGCGCGCCTGCGGCGCACCACCGAGCCCCCGGCGACCGCGACCGCGAACACCGCGAGGGCCAGCAGCACGATCGAGGGGCCTGGAGGCAGATCGTACTCGAAGGACCCGGCGAGGCCCGAAACGGCCGACACCACCCCGATCCCCATCGCGGCCAGCATCGTCCCCCAGAAGCCGCGGGTGAGCTGCTGCGCCGCCGCCACCGGGACGATCATCAGCGCGCTGACCAGCAGCAGCCCGATCGCGCGCATCGAGATCACCACGGTCACCGCGGCGGTCGCGGCGATCAGCACGCTGAGGAACCGGACCGGCAGGCCCGCCGCCCGCGCGACCTCCTCGTCCTGGCACAGCAGGAACAGCTCGCGGCCGAACAGCGCGATGATCGCGAGGACGGCGGCGGCGAGCCCCGCGACCACGTACAGGTCGGTCACGGTCACGCTGCTGATCGAGCCGAACAGGTAGGACTGGAGGGTCGCCGACCCGCCGCCGTTGGCGTTCGTGAGGATCACGCCGCCGGCCAGGCCGCCGTAGAACAGCAGGGCGAGCGCGACGTCCCCGCCGCTGCGGCTGCGGGCCCGCAGCACCTCGATCGCCACCGCGCCGAGCACCGACACGACGAGCGCGCCGAGGACGGGGGAGGTACTGGTGAGCAGCCCCAGGCCGATGCCGGTCAGCGCGATGTGGCCGATGCCATCGCCGAGCAGCGAGAGCTTGCGCTGCACGAGGAACGTCCCCACGGCCGGGGCGGTCAGCCCGATCAGCACCGCCATCACCAGGGCGACGCGCATGAAGTCGTACTGAAGCATCTCGCTCACGCGGTCCTTCTCACGCTCTCGCGGGCCGTCTCGTGGACGACGCGGCCGTGGCCCAGTTCGATCGTGCGGGTGACGAGCGGCTCCATCGGGCCGAGTTCGTGCGCGACGAGGACCACCGTGCGGCCGTCTCCGGCAAGCTCGTGCAGGGTGGAGGCGAGCGCCGCCTGGTTGCGCACGTCCACGCCGGCGGTCGGCTCGTCCAGCACGAACACGTCGGGCTCCCCGGCGAGGGCGCGGGCGATCAGCACCCGCTGCTGCTGGCCGCCCGACAGCAGGTGCGCCGAGTCGCGGGCCCGCTCGGTGAGCCCGACCGTCCGCAGCGCGCGGTCGACGGCGGCGCGGTCGGCCGCCCGGTCGGTGAACAGGGCGGGCAGCATGCGCGACCGCCGGGCCGTCCGCCCGGACGCCACGACCTCCCGGACGGTCGCCGGGACGCCGCCGCCCATCGGCAGCCGCTGCGGGACGTACCCGATCCGGTTCCACGCGCGGAACCGGGCCGGCGGCTCGCCGTAGATCTCCGTCCGCCCGGCGCTCAGCGGGACCAGCCCGAGCAGGGCCTTGACCAGCGTGGACTTGCCCGCGCCGTTCGGCCCGAGGACCGCCAGCACGTCGCCCGCGCCGACCCGCAGGTCGATGCCCGCGAGCACCTCGCGGCCGTCCCGCCGGACGCCGCCGCCGGTCATCGCGAACGGCGGAGCCGTGTCGGTCATGAGCACTCCAGGGCCGGACGCAGGGTCCGCAGGTTCCGTTGCATGATCGTCATGTAGTCGTCGGGCGAGCCGTCCTCGATGCCCTCCACCGGGTCGAGCACGGCCGTCCGCGCGCCGGCCTCGCGGGCCAGCGCCTCGGCGGTCTTCGGGCTCACCAGCGTCTCGGTGAACACCGTCGTCGCGTCGGTGGCGGACACCAGCCGGGTCAGCTCGGCCAGCCGCTTCGGCGACGGCCCGCCGGACGGGTCGACCCCGGAGACCGGGATCTGCCGCAGCCCGTAGCGGTCCGCCAGATAACCGAACGCCGCGTGCGCGGTGATGATTTCCCGGCGCGCGCAGTTCTTCAGGCCGTCCTGGAAGGAGCGGTCGAGCCGGGTCAGTTCATTGGCCGTGGCCCCGGCGCGCCGCCGGTAGCCGTCCGCGTGGCCGGGGTCGGCGGCGGCCAGCCGCTCGCCGAGCGCGGTCGCGACGGTCGCCATGCGGCTCGGGTCGAGCCAGATGTGCGGGTCGTAGGACGCCTCGCGGTGGCGGACGCCGTCGTGCGCCTCCTCGTCGTCGGTTTCGCCCGGCGGCGGCAGCGTCTTCACCACCGAGGCGGCGTCGAGCGATCCGCCCTTGGCGTGCTTGCCGACGGCGTCGTCCACGGCGGGCTGGACGCCCTTGACGTAGACGGTGAAGCCCGCATCCTCGATGTTGGCGACCTGCCGGGCCGTCAGTTCCAGGTCGTGCGGCTCGGTCCCGGGCCTGGTGAGCGTCCGGACGAAGACGTCGTCCCCGCCGACTCTCTCCACCAGCCACGCCATGGGATAGATCGACGCGACCACGGCGGTCTTGCCGGGCGGGACGTCGGCGCCCGCACCGGCGCAGCCCGTCAGTCCCGCGGCGAGCCCGGCCAGCGCCAGGGCGGCCGCCGGGAGGGCGCGCAGGGAGTCGCGGACGCGGGGCACACGGCGATTATGGACGAAGATGAAAACGGTTGTCAAAACCGGCCGATGCCGCGCCCCAGGGCGAAACCGACCAGGACCGCCAGCGCGACGACCCGCAGCAGCCGTCCCGAACCGCCCAGCTCGGGCCAGTTGAGGTAGGCGAACCAGGCCAGCGCGACGGCGAGGACGAGCAGCCCGGCCGCGGCGACCCAGCCCGTCCCGGCCATGCCGACCACCAGCAGCAGGAACACCGCGACGAGCAGCACCCACCGCGGCAGCCGGTGCAGGAACACCACCGCCGCCGCGCTCCGCCGCTCGATCGCCGCCCGCAGCCCGCTCCCGCGCTCACCCTTCGTCTCCACGTGCCCCAAGGTAATGCAGGATGGACGAATGATCGCGATAACCCGGTACCGGGTGCCGGACGAGGAGGCCGACGGCTTCGCCAAGGCGATGACCGGCGTATTGGCGGCGCTGTCCACGAGCCCCGGCTTCCACTCCGGCCGCCTGGCCCGGACCGTGGACGACCCCGGCCTCTGGGCGCTCGTCACCGAATGGGACGGCGCCGGCCACTACCGGCGGGCCCTGGGCGTGTACGAGGTGAGACTCCAGTTCATGCCCCTGGCCGTGTGGGCCGTCGACGAACCAGGCGCCTACGAGGTCGTCACCTCCGCCTGAACGCCCGTTCACTTGCGCCGTGTTGCCCTTATCCGCGCCGCCATAAGGGCAACACGCCGCAAATCAACGGGGAGGGCAAGTGGGGGGCAAGAAGCGTCCTCGTCCGGTTTCGGTGGGCGCCTCCATGGTCATCTCTGCCCCTACATGATCACGCGTGGGTCTCGGGGGAGATGTGATGCGCCATGCCGTCCTGTTCAGCGTGCTTTCCGGGGCGGCGGCGGTCGCGCCCGTCCTCGCCGTCCTCGGGACGGACTCCGCGCGGCTCGCGTCCCGTCCGGCCGCCGCGCTGACGGCGGGCGGCGGGCCGCGGGTCGTCGAGTACCGGGGGCTGCGCGTCCCCGTCCCGGCGGGGTGGGCGGTCCACCGGCTCGACGCGGACCCGGCCCGATGCGTCCGCTATGACCGGCATGCCGTCTACCTCGGGCGTCCCGGGCCGCAGCCCGACTGCCCGGCCCGCGTCGTCGGACGCACCGAGGCCGTCCACATCGAGCCCGCCGGGGACGGTCGCAGCGCGCGGACGGTCGTGCACGCCGACAAGCTCGCGAGCCTCACCGTCGCGCCGAACGCCGACCACGAGACGCGGCTCACCCTCCCGGAGGCCGGGGTCACGATCACCGGCGTCTACGGGACGGACCCGGCGCGGCTCCAGCGGATGCTGCGCGGCACCAGGCTTTCGGCGAAATGGACCGCCGCGCCGCGCAGGCCCGTCCCATCCAGTCCGGACGTCCGCCGGGAGGCACCCGCCAACGGTTCGGTGCCGGACGCCGACATGGACCGTCCATGGGTGCGCGGCAAGGGATTCGACACGTGCACGGCGCCGTCGCTCGCCACCATGAAGGCGTGGCGGCCGTCCTTCAAGGTCACCAACATCTACATCGGCGGCGCGGCGCGCGGCTGCGCGCAGCCGAACCTCTCCGCGTCCTGGGTGAAGCAGGTCCGTGAGATGGGCTACCGCATCACGCCCACCTACGTCGGCCTGCAGGCGCCGTGCGGCAGCCGCCCGCAGCGCTTCACCCGCAAGAACGCCGCGAAGCAGGGCGCGAAGGCCGCCGTGGACGCCGCCCGCAAGGCCAAGGCGCTCGGCATCCCGGAGGGCGCGCCGATCTACTTCGACATGGAGGCGTACAACAGCAAGAAGAAGGCGTGCAAGGCCGCCGTCCTGCAGTTCGTCGACAAATGGGTGGAGCGCCTGACGGACGAGGGGTACATCCCGTGCCTCTACAGCAGCGCGAAGTCCGGCATCCGGGACGTCGGCTGGGCCACCGGCATCAGCAAGCCCGCCGGCATCTGGTTCGCCAACTGGAACGGCAAGGCGTCGGTCTACAACGACCCGTACCTGCCGGACCGCTGGTGGTCCCCGCACCGCCGCATCAAGCAGTACCGGGGCGGCCACAAGGAGAAGCACGGCGGCGTCACGCTCAACATCGACAGCAACATCGTGGACGGACGCGTCTACTAGCGCTTTCCAGCCCGCCAGGTGCCCTAAGCTGGGGAACGCTCTCCGGCGCCGGCGACGACCGCGCCGGAGCTCATCACCGGGGATCACACTCGCCGCCGCCCGCCGCTCCGCGCGGGGCCCGGGGGCGCACTCACTGTCCCGCCGACCGCCAGCCGGATGGAGAAGATACATGGCACGCCGTTCCGATGTGCTGGACACGATCGTCAATCTCGCCAAGCGGCGGGGCCTGGTCTACCCGTCGAGCGAGATCTACGGCGGACTCCGCGCGTCCTGGGACTACGGGCCGCTCGGCGTCGAGCTGAAGAACAACGTCAAGCGCCAGTGGTGGAAGTCCATGGTGCAGGGCCGCGACGACATCGTCGGCCTCGACTCGTGCGTCATCCTGGCGCGCGAGGTCTGGGAGGCCAGCGGCCACGTCCAGGCGTTCGTCGACCCGCTCACCGAGTGCCAGTCCTGCCACAAGCGCTTCCGGGCCGACCACCTGGAGGAGGCCTACGAGGAGAAGCACGGCCGGGCCCCGGCCGGCGGCCTCGCCGACGTCTCCTGCCCCAACTGCGGGGTCAAGGGCTCCTTCACCGAGCCGAAGATGTTCAACGGCCTGCTCAAGACCTACCTCGGCCCCGTCGAGGACGAGTCCGGCCTCGCCTACCTGCGGCCCGAGACCGCGCAGGGCATCTTCATCAACTACCTGAACGTCCAGCAGTCCGCGCGCCGCAAGGTGCCGTTCGGCATCGGGCAGATCGGCAAGTCGTTCCGCAACGAGATCACGCCCGGCAACTTCATCTTCCGGACCCGCGAGTTCGAGCAGATGGAGATGGAGTTCTTCGTCAAGCCCGGCAGCGACGAGGAATGGCACCAGTACTGGATCGACGAGCGCATGCAGTGGTACGTCGACCTCGGCATCCGCAAGGAGAACCTGCGGCTCTACGAGCACCCGCAGGAGAAGCTGTCGCACTACTCCAAGCGCACCGTCGACGTGGAGTACAAGTTCGACTTCGTCGGCAGCGAGTGGGGCGAGCTGGAGGGCATCGCCAACCGCACCGACTACGACCTGACGACGCACTCCAAGGCGTCCGGCGCCGACCTGTCGTTCTTCGACCAGGAGTCCGGCGAGCGGTTCGTCCCGTACGTGGTCGAGCCCGCGGCGGGCGTCGACCGCTGCACGCTCACCTTCATGATCGACGCCTACGCCGAGGACGAGGCGCCCAACGCCAAGGGCAAGCTGGAGAAGCGCACCGTCATGCGGCTCGACCGGCGGCTCGCCCCGGTCAAGGTCGCCGTGCTGCCGCTGTCGCGCAACGCCGACCTGTCCCCGAAGGCCCGCGACCTCGCCGCGCGGCTGCGCAGGAACTGGAACGTCGACTTCGACGACGCCGGCGCCATCGGCCGCCGCTACCGCCGCCAGGACGAGATCGGCACCCCGTTCTGCGTCACCGTCGACTTCGACACCCTGGAGGACGACGCGGTGACCGTCCGGGAGCGCGACACGATGAGCCAGGAGCGCATCGCGATCAGCCAGGTCGAGTCGTTCCTCGCGGCGCAGCTCATCGGCTGCTGACCACCGGTCCGGCGGGGAAGACCGCTGCGGGCCGCCCCCGTGTGCTGGGGGCGGCCCGCTTCTCGTGGGAGCACCTCGTGGGAGCGTGTCCTCGGTTGGGAGCGATTCTCGGGGAGCGTCAGCCCGTGATGTAGAGGGCCTGGTCGTAGGTGCCGGATCCGGCGGTGGTCTCGCCGCGCAGCGCGTAGGTCGCACTGACCGTCGCGGTGCCCGGGCAGAGGAAGCTGCCGCCGGTCTTGCTGACCTGGGCGTTCTGCACGCCGACCTGGGCGTCGCTGCTGCTCGTGTCCGGACGGGAGGCGTTGTCGCCGTTGTAGCCGTTGGCGGTGAGGTTGCCGCCGAACTCGCAGGTGATGCCACCGAACAGGTTCACGACGGCTCTGACCTTGAAGTTGGCGATGGTGACGGCCGCGTCGCGACCGCTCGTGTGGCCGGAGTCGTAGCTGACGGTACCGCCCGTCCACGGCAGGTTCAGTGCGGTGATCGTAGAGCTGGTGCTGCCGGAGCAGGGGCCGCCTCCGGCGCCGCTGAAGGTCGCCGAGGCGATGTTGAGGTTCGTGCCGTCGGAGTTGATGGAGCCGGTCATCGTCGACTCGCTGCACGATCCGCTGCCGATCGACGTGGAGACCGTCGCGGTGCCGAGCAGTGAGGCCTGGACGTTGCCGGAGTAGGCGCCGGCCGTGGTCGAGCCCTGGCGGATGGTCGTTCCCGCGGCGTACGCGGGGGCGACCCCCGCGGCGAGGACGGCCAGCGCGGCGGTCCCGATGATCGCGGTCTGTCTAATACGTGCCACCGGAGACTCCTCTGTCCGGTTCGGGGTGGGCATACGCGAAAGTAATTCGCGTTGACGCGTCCGGCAATGGCCAGCGGCCGATTGCGGCCTGGCCGGATTGGGACACCATCCAGTGTCTGCTGGTAAGGCCGCATGCGGACGCCTCGGTGATGTGATTGTCGCGGTGGGTAACCTTGACGGGATTTTGCTTCTGTGTTTCCGCCGGTGAACGCCGAAGGGCGTCTCCGGCCCGGAGAACCTGGGCTAGGTTGGCGGGGATGGTCTGCCGGACGGCACGCTCGATGACCGGGGAGGGTGGCATGCGCGACTCGCGGCATCCCGTCCTGCCCGCCGTCCGCACGCTGCTCGCGGGCCCGTCCGCCGCCCGGCTGCTCGTCGTCGTGCTCGGCCTGCTCGGCTTCGTCGTCGGCCCGGTCGGCGCCGGAGCGCACGCCGGAGCGTCCGCCACCGGGGTGGTCTCCGGTGTCCGGACCGTCCCCGCGCAGCAGGCGCCCACCCGCCCGAGGACGTCCGCCAAGTCGCGGACGGCCGGGAACGCCCGGGCCGTCATCGCCGCCGTCGCGCGGCACGCCGCCGCGCGACGGCGGCGCTGACGGCCCCGTCCCTTATACACATCTCCGCGCCCCAGAGAA
>NZ_JABXFD010000564.1 GCF_013372625.1 Actinomadura sp. BRA 177 | reverse complement strand
GGACGGCGGGGTCGGCGGCGGGCGGCGCGGCGTCCTGCGGGGGCAGGGACACCGCGGCCTCGGTGAGCGCGGCGACGCGGGCCCGCAGCCGGTGCGGCAGGACCTGCTCCAGTTTGGCGAGGGCGCGCAGCGAGGTGTCCTCGATGCCGGTGACGGCGCCCGCGGCGGCGGTGCGCAGGCCGATGGCGATCGCGGTGGCCTCGTCGTCGTCCAGCAGCAGCGGCGGCATCGCGGTGCCGGCGGTGAGCCGGTAGCCGCCGGCCCCGCCGCGGGTGGCGTGCACGGGGTAGCCGAGCTCGCGGAGCCGGTCGATGTCGCGGCGGATGGTGCGGGGAGCGACGCCGAGCCGGGCGGCGAGCTCGCCGCCCGGCCATTCGCGGGGCGTCTGTAGCAGGGACAGCAGCTGAAGCAGCCGTCCGGACGGGTCGCGCATGTTCCCCATTCTGGCGGTCCTTTAGGACGTTCAGTGACCTATTGGCGATCTAGCGTCGGTGCCGAGGCCGGAGAGACCGGGCTTCGCGAGGAGGGACCATGCTGCGCGGATTCGCCACCATCAGCCTGTGGGCCGACGACCTGGAGGCCGCCAAGGACTGGCACGCCGAGCTGCTGGGCGTCCAGCCGTACTTCAGCGTCCCGGGCCCGGACGGCCGCGCCGGCTACTACGAGTTCCGGGCCGGGGACTACGAGCACGAACTGGGCCTGATCGACGCCCGGTTCCGTCCCGGCGGCCCGGCCGCGGCCCCGGGCGGCGCGATCATGTACTGGCACGTCGACGACCTGGACGCGGCGGTGGCGCGGCTGCTGGCGATGGGCGCCCGCGAGCACGAGAAGATCACCGAGCGGGGCGCGGGGACGGGGTTCGCGACCGCGTCGGTCGTCGACCCGTTCGGCAACGTCCTCGGCGTGATGTCCAACCCCCACTACCTGGAGATCCTGGCCAAGGCCGCACCGGTGTGAGGTGCGTCTCTCCCCGCCCCGGGATGTCACGTCCGGGCGGGCCGCGGCCCTCATATGTGCATGGAGACTTTCGTGGTCCGGCCGCGCGACACGACCTGCCACACCCTCCTGTACGCCGCGCACGACGCGTTCCGCCGGGACCTGGACCGGCTCGCGGCGGCGGTGGCGGCGGGCAAGGGCGGGGCCGCGCACGTGCGCGCCGGCTGGGACAACTTCAAGGACCAGCTGCGCATGCACCACGACCTGGAGGACCGGCTGCTGTGGCCGCGGGTGGAGCGCGCGGTGGCGGGGCGCCCGGCGGAGGTGGCCGTGCCGGCGGAGATGCGCGCCGAGCACGCCGGTATCGGGGCGCCGGTCGCCCGCCAGCGCCGCGTCGACGGCGTCGCGGCGGTCCGGGCGCTGCGGGACGCGCTGGAGGCGCATCTGCGGCACGAGGAGGCGACGGCGCTGCCGCTGGCCGAGTCGGTGCTGGAGGCCGGGGAGTGGCGGGCCCTGTACGCCGACGCCGTGAACCGCTGCGGGGCGGGCGCGCCGCTGTTCGTCCCATGGGTCGTGGACGGGATCGCGCCCGTGGACCGCAGCCGGTTCCTCACCGCCCTGCCCGGCCGGGTCCCGCGACCGCAACCGGGTGACGTGGGAGCCCCGCTACCGCAAGCGCCGCCTGTGGAGCACCTGAACCCCGCCTCACCAGGGGACGGCGCGGACGCGGACGTGGTCGTCGCCCGGGTCGTAGTACGACAGCAGCAGCTCGGCACGGGTGCTGTACTCGGGGTGGCCGATGAGGGCGCGGCACTGGTCGAGCCCGGTGCCGTCCGTGCAGGAGACGGTCCCGGCGCCGGCCGGACGCCAGGGCCCTTCGGGGACGGCGGCGCGCCACAGCCGGTACGCGCCGTCCAGCCCGCGCTGCTCGATCATGACCAGGCCGCGGCCGAGGCGGGTGTAGTCGGCGACGTGGACGGCGTAGGGCGCGGCGCCGGGGACGATGCTCGCCGCGCCGAACGCGTCACGCGTCCACCCGGTGGCCGTCCGGTGCTCGTAGGCGGCCGGGTCGCGCCACGCGGCGGGGTCGGCGCGGACGCGGGCGAGGGTGACGCGGCCCCCGTCGCACGCCCCGAACCCGTGGACGTCGCAGCCGGCGGCGAACAGGTAGAGGTACCCGCCCGCGAAGACGGGCGAGCCGAGGTTCTGCTGGAACGGCAGCCCGCCGTGCGCGGTGAAGGGGACCGCGCGGCCGGTGAGGGCGCCCCGCACGGGCTGGTACTCGATCATGCCGAAGCCCTGGGTGCTGATGGACGCGGCGGTGACGCACACGTCGGTATAAGTGATCAGCAGCGTGCCGGTGCCGGGCGGACGGGCCGCGCCCGACACCCAGGACGCGCTGTAGGCGGTGCCGGGGACATGGCAGGGCCGCCCGCCGGGCAGGACGAGGCCGGGCGGGGCCCCGAGCAGCCCCTGCGGCTGTCTCTTATACACATCT
>NZ_JABXFD010000283.1 GCF_013372625.1 Actinomadura sp. BRA 177 | reverse complement strand
TGGTGGTGGGTCGTGCGCGCGACGAGATCTTCAGTATCCTCTGCGTCGGCGGCGTCAGGTGTGTATAAGAGACGGTGCTGTGGGCGCCGCGCCCGCGGCACCCACAGCAGCCCGGCGAGCGTCGCCGGGATCGCGAGCAGGCCGAGCGGCAGCCGCCAGGACGCGTCGAAGAGGTCCTCGACCGGCACGGCGAACCCGGACGACAGCGACGCCCCAGCTGTCACCGCGAGCGTGTAGACGGCCGTCACCGTGGTGATGCGGGACGGATGGTCCCGCTTGATGATCGCGGGCATCGCGATGTTGCCGATGCTGATCGCGACCCCGGCGACGAGCGACCCGGCGAACAGCGCCGCGGGCGCGTCCACCAGCCGCAGCACCAGCCCGCCGACGAGCAGCGCCATCGCGCTGACCAGCAGCGTCTCGCCGCGCGGCGCGCGCGGCAGGAACGCCGCGACCAGCCCGTAGGAGCCGAAGAAGACGAGCGGCAGCGTGGTGAGCGCCCCCGCCGCCGTGCCGGACAGCCCGAACTCGTCGCTGATCTCGGTCAGCAGCGGCCCGACCGCCGCGATCGCCGGCCGCAGGTTGACCGCCATAAAGACGATCATGAGCAGCGCCCCGGCCAGCCCAGCCCGCCGCGCCGTCACCCCGCCTCCCCGTCGAGCGGAGCGCCGGGTTCCGGTGGTGCGGCCTTGTCGAGGAGGGTCTCCAAGGCCGCGAGGGTGGGTTCGACGACGGCCGCCGCTGCCGTTGCGGCGGCCTGTGGGTTGGCTGCTGCGATTGCGTCTAGTACGGCGCGGTGGCGGGCCGGGCCTGCTTCGGGGACCTCGTGGTCCAGGCGGATCGCGCGCATCGACTCGTGCAGCCGGTCGATGAAGTACCGCATCGCCTCGATCAGGACGGGATTGCGGGACGCCTCCGCGACGCCGAGGTGGAAGCGCGCGTCGGCGGCGCCGAACGCGTCCGGCTCGGTCGCCTCGTCCCGCGCGCGGAGCAGGTCCTCCAGGCGCGCCAGGTCCGCGTCGGTGCGGCGGCGGGCCGCGAGCCGGGCCGCCTGGACGTCATAGGCGAGTTGCACCTCGAACACGTCCCGCGCCGACGCCCGCGCCACCCGGCGCAGCAGCGGGTGCGGGTCGGCGCCGCTGCGTACGTACGTCCCGTCGCCGCGCCGCACCTCCAGCACCCCGACGTGCGACAGCGCCCGGATCGCCTCCCGGACGGCCGGACGGCTCACGCCGAGCTGCGCGGCCAGGTCCAGCTCCGCCGGGATCCGCTCGCCGACCGCCCACGAACCGTCGCTGACCTGCGCCTGGAGCTGGTCGAGGACGGCGTCGACCGTCGATCCGCTCGCAACAGGACTCAACCCCACCGAACCCCTCCCAAAGTAAGACGTCAGACATCTTACGAGGGCCGGACATCACGGACCCGCGGTGGCCGCCGGGAGGGGTCTCGACGACCACCGCGGGCTCGGACAACGTCCGCCGGGCGGTGTGGGGACATGGGAGCCGTCCCGGCGGGCGTCGCGTTCTGGATGCCGCGAAGACTCAGCGCGGCCTGCGCCGGCCGCGCTTGTTGTGCCTGGCCCGGACCGGGGCCTTGCCCAGCCGCTCGGCCCGGCTCTTCCGCGCCTCGGCCAGTTCCTTCTCTCGGACGGCCTCCTCGCCGAGGCGTCCGTACTCCACGCGCGCCGTGACCTCGCGGTGCGTCACCGACGGCGCCGGGTCGCGGCGATTGCGCTGGGACGGGCTGCCCTTGATGATCCCGCCCTGCACCGGCCCCCGGTTGGGTATGCCGCCCATCGGGTGGCGGCTTCGCGGCCGCACGCGGGACGCCGTCAGGGTGACCGCGACCCAGAAGATGACCGCCAGGAAGATGACGGGAGGGCCGATGTACAGGAACCAGCGGTCCCCGACGCCGCCGCCAGGAGGGGCGTTCGGGTCCGGGTAGCCGGCGAGCACGGTCAGCGCGGCGAGCATGAGGCGACACCTCCTCGCCCCCGCCTGTACCCGCCGTCAGGCGGTTAACCGTCGGGTAACCGCGGCGTGCGTCACATGCCGCGCGACTGGGAGATGGAACCCGAGGTGGCCAGCGTGAACGTCCGCATCGACTCGGCGAACTTCGACAGGTCCCACTCGGCCGGGCCCTCGTACCAGTAGAGGTTGTCGGCGCCCTGCTCGCCCGCGTCCTTGACCGTCTCCGCCCACTTCGGGACGGTGTCGAACACGACCGCGTACGGCAGGAACCGGGAGAACAGCGCGATCCGCTGCCGGGACGCGGCGGCGTCGCCGTCCGGGATGGCGCCGCGCTCCAGGAACGCCCGGAACCCGATCGTGTGCGCGAGCACCGTGGCGCCGCGCGCCGTCTTCGCCGGCATGTACTGGCCGCCATAGGCCAGCGCCGCGCCCGCGATGATCAGCGCGAGGCCGGCCAGCGCCCACTCGGTGGTGAGCGCCAGCGCGACCGTCCCGGCGATGCCGAGCAGCGTGACGAGGATGCCCGCGAGAGTCCAGCGGGACCGGACGGTGTCGGGGCGCCGCGCGAACCAGCCCTGCTTCACCACGTCGTCGTACATCGCGGACCTGACCTGCGCCAGCTTCGTCGCGAACGTCCCGCCCAGCTCCGACAGCTTCACGGCCGCGCGGCCGGACCCGTCGGGGGCGGTCAACAGCGCGTCCAGCAGGATCCGCTCGTAGGGGAGAAGGTCGACCTGGGGACGGTCGAGGCGGCGCAGCGTCCAGTCGAGGCGGCCGGTGACGGCCCGGTCCTCTTCTTCGATCAGCAGGTAGCCGCGGACGGCGAGGTCGACGATCGTCGCGGTCACGTCGATCACGTCGGCCTGCTCGTCGATCAGTGTCCCGATCTGGCCGGGACGGACCCCGTCCGGCGGCTCGAACTCCGCCCCGGCGAGCGGCGCCTGGTCGCCCTCGGCGGCCTTCTTGCCGACGACCCGCGCGTCCCGTCCGCGCAGCAGGTAGAGGGCGATGACGCCGCCGACCAGCAGCACCAGCAGGCCGGCGAGCGCGCCGCCCGTCACGCCGTTCACCGAGAACGCGGTCGCGACCGTGTGCCGCCGCTCGTAGATCGCCTTGCCGCCGGTCGTGCCGGCGGGCAGGCCCGCGACGACCGTCACGTACTCGCCGGGCAGCATGCCCTGCTGCGCGTAGACGCCCTGCGTGTGCGTGTGGTTCGTGTAGTACTGCGTGCAGCCGATCGTGCTGCCGATCGGCCCGGTGAAGCAGTTGACGCTGCGGATCATCGCGCCGGCGTCCACGGTCGCCTTCGCCTCGTCCAGCGGGACCTTCCAGCCGCCGATCACCGGCCAGCGCAGCTCCTCCGCCGCGCCCATCGGGGTGATCGCGCCGCGCAGGTCGTACTCCAGCACGACGGTGCGGTCGCCGGTCAGCTCCTTCGCGCCGCTCACCTCGACGGTCGTCTTCAGCCCCTCGCTGGACGTGCTGACCTTCGTCGGCCCGCCGTCCGGGCTGCTCGCCCGCAGGTTGCCGAGCTTCCAGACGCGGTCCTCGCTGAGGCTCTCGTGGCTGCGGGTGCGGAACGTCCGCTCGAAGCCCTTGCGGCCGGCGAACCGGTAGACGATCGTCTCCTTGACCTTGGTGACGCCGCCCTGCCCGGCGGTGAGGACGACCTCGTCCTTCAGCACCCGCTCCGACGCCGCGACCGTCCCGGCCCCGGCGCTCTCGGCCGCCGCGGACGGGGAGGTCAGGACGGGGATCAGTGCCGCGGCCGACACCGTCAGGACGACCGGCCGGAACCGGAACAACGCCGCAAGAGCAGACATGGCCGCAAATAGTATCGGCAACGCGTGCGATGATTCTGCGCTATGGCAGGTCATTACCCCCCGCCGCCCCCTCCGCCGCGGCCACCGGCACCCCCCTACGGCCGGCCGCCGCACGGCGGACCGCCCTACGGAGGGCCGCCGTACGGCGCGCCGCCCCCGCGAGGACCGGGCTACGGGCCGCCTGCCTACGGGCAACCGCAGTACCGGTACGTCCCGATGCGCCCGCCCCCGCGCCGCAGCGCCGGCGGGACGATCGCGGGCATCTTCGGCGGGCTGACGGCCCTCGTCGTCCTCGCGATCCTGGGGCTCTCCGTCCTCGGCGGGACGCAGAGCGCCACCGGCGGCACCCGGGCCCCGACCTCGTCCGGTGGCGGCAACTCGGCGCTGTCGGCCAAGGAGAAGGCCACCAACAGCCCGCTGTACAAGACCGGTTCGCTGACGTCGGTGAGCTGCCGGCTGCCGCGCATCCTGCCGTCCGCCGAGTCCATGCGGCAGTTCATGGACACGTTGAGCGACTGCCTCGACTCCGCGTGGTCCAAGCAGTTCCGGAAGGCCGGGATCCGGTTCGACAGGCCCAACCGCGTGTTCTGGGTGGATCCGGGACGCAGCCCGTGCGGCACCTACCCGGCGCCCGGCGCGTCCGCGTTCTACTGCCCGGCGAACAACACGATGTACGTCGGGCTCAAGCACGTCGTGGAGACGTCGGGCGGCGAGCCGCTGTCCAACTACGCCGTGTACGCGCGGGTGATCGCGCACGAGTACGGCCACCACGTCCAGGATCGCGCCGGGATCCTCCTCTACGGGGACCGGCAGATAGAGAGCGGGAGCACCGCGACCGGCAACGCGGCGAGCCGCCGCATCGAGCTGCAGGCGCAGTGCTTCGCGGGCGCGTTCCTCGGCTCCGAGCGGTCCACGCTGCCGATGACGCGGGAGCAGTACGTCGCGATGATCACCGACGTGCGGGGACGCGGCGAGGACCGCAAGCCGGTGGACGAGCGCGACCACGGCTCCGGCCGGCACTACGCGGGCTGGGTGGTGACCGGCTTCAACGGCCGCGACCTGACCGTCTGCAACACCTGGATCGCCCCGCCGTCCAAGGTGAGCTGAGCCCGCCCGAGTTGAGTCCTTTACCCATGCGCGGCTGAGCACCGGTACTCATGACCGGGGCGCGGGCGCGCCGCAGACTCGTGGCATGACGACCTCGAAGCCGCCCGCAGCCGCCGGCACCACCGCGTTCTTCGTCCAGGCCGTGATCTCGTTCGCGGTCTCCAGCACCGCCGTCGCCGTCGGCGTCGCGTACCTGCCCGTCAGCGCGTGGGTCCGCGCGTTCCTCGCGATGGGCCTGCTCTACGTGATCACGTCGACGTTCACGCTCGCCAAGTGCGTCCGCGACAAGCAGGAGAACGAGGCCATCACCAACCGCGTCGACCAGGCCCGCCTCGACAAGCTGCTCGCCGAGCACGACCCCTACGCGACCGCCAACCTGTGACGCTCCGCCGAGCCCGGCACCGTCCTCCCGACGGCGCCGGGCTCCGACTTTTCCGACCTTTCTGGCATGTGAGGCGATTCACCACGAAGTGCTAGCTAGACCGCTTGCAATTGCAAGCACCATGACGCAGGGTGGAGTCATGGCAAGTTCGAAGGTCGGCTCCATCGGGGAGTACATCCGGGAACAGCGCACGCGCGCGAAGATCTCGCTGCGCCAGCTCGCGGACGTCTCGGGCATCTCCAACCCGTACCTGAGCCAGATCGAGCGCGGCCTGCGCAAGCCGAGCGCCGAGATCCTGCAGCAGATCGCCAAGGGGCTGCGGATCTCCGCCGAGGCGCTGTACGTGCAGGCCGGCATCCTTGAGGACCGCGAGGCCGACACCGACGTCCAGGCCGCCGTCCGGGCCGACCTCCTGCTCACCGAACGGCAGAAGCAGGTCCTGCTCGACATCTACGCGTCGTTCCTCAAGGAGAACGAGGCCACGGGAGTGCTCGGCGCGGACTTCGCCGACGCGGCCGCGCCCGAACCGGCGGCGCCGGACGGGGCGGCACCCGAACCAGCAGACCACGCACAGAACGGAAAGGAAGAGGTCGGATGACGCTGGCCAGCAACCTGCGAGAGAACAAGGCCGTCTACGCCGTGGCCGGCGCCGGCGACTTCGCGGTGGAGAAGCTCCGTGAGGTCCCCGGTCAGGTGGACCGCTACCGCGGCCAGGTCCGCGAGACCGTGGACCGCTACCGCGGCGAGGTGTCCCGGTACCAGGAGCGTGTGGACGCCAAGGACCTGCCGGGTGCGGCGGTCGCCTACGCCACGCACTTCGGCACCCGCGCCTCCGAGATCATCGACGAGCTCGCCGAGCGGGGCCGCAAGGTCGTGAACCGCGAGGCCGTCGAGGTCGCGGAGATCACCGAGGCCGACGCGAAGCCGGCCCCGAAGGCGCGCACCACGCAGCCGCGCCGGACCACCGGCACCACCGGCGCCACGCGCCGCACCACCGCGAAGAAGTAACGGCACCGCCGAACGGAACCCGGCCGGGAACACCCGGCCGGGTTCCTTCGTCTGTTCCTACAGGCTGCCCGGGTGGACGGTGCGCATAGGGTTGGGGCAGACGAACGCCGTGTGCGCGACGAGGAGTCGCCGTCCGAGACGAGCAGGAGCGCAGATGTCGGGCTTCAACGTGGTGGACTACTTCTTCTGGCTACTGCTGATCATCGCCTTCGTGATGGAGGCGTGGGCGCTGATCGACTCGGTGACCGTGCCGACCGGCGCGTTCTCCGCGGCCAGCAAGTGGAGCAAGAAGATCTGGACGATCATCCTGATCGTCGCGACCGTCGTCGGCGGCGCCTACGCGATCGCGCCGGCCGCGCTCGGCGCCAGCCCCATCGCGCTGCTGCTCGGCATCCTGCCCGTCGCCGCGTTCATCGGCGCCGCGATCTACCTGGCGGACGTCCGTCCCGCCGTGGCGCCGTTCAAGAAGAACAACGGCGGCCGCGGCGGTTCCCGATCCGGCCCCTACGGCCCCTGGTGACCTCCACCGTGAGGTCATGAGCGACACCCTCGGACGCACCACCCGGCTGGAACTGCACGATCAGGCGCTGCGCGAATGGGAGGCCGTCGTCCTCGACGCGGGACCGGACGGCGTCGTCCTCGACCGCTCCGCCTTCTACCCGGGCGGCGGCGGCCAGCCCCCGGACCACGGCGTCCTGCTCTGGCAGGGCGTCCAGACCCGCGTCGCCGGCGTCCGCAAGGGCGACGACCTCGTCCTGATCCCCGAGGAGGGCGACCCTCTCCCGCCCGCCGGCACCGTCGTCCAGGGCGCCGTGGAGGACGAGCGCCGCACCGCCCTCATGCGGACCCACTCCGGCCTGCACCTGCTCTGCGGCGTGGTGTTCCGCGACTACGGCTGCCTCGTCACCGGCGGCAACATGGAACCGCTGGCCGCACGCATGGACTTCGACCTCCGTGAGGTCCCGCCCGGCTTCAAGCAGGCCGTCGAGGACGCCTGCAACGCCGAGGTCGAGGCCGACCGCCGCATCGACATCAAGACCCTGCCGCGCGCCGAGGCGTTCGGCATCCCCGACATCATCCGCACCGCCACGAACCTCGTCCCGCCCGAGGTGCGGGACGTCCGGATCGTCGACATCGTCGGCCTCGACACGCAGGCCGACGGCGGCACCCACGTCGGCTCCACCAAGCAGATCGGCCGCATCACGGTCGCCAAGGTCGAGAACAAGGGCCGCGGCTTCCGCCGCCTCCGCATCAAAATCACCGATTAGTCATGGACGACGACACTTTCACTGAGCGCCTGCGTGCGCAGACAGAGGAGTTCCGTGCGGCGCTGGCCGCCGGTACCGTCCCTGCCGGCACCTTGTCATCCATCGCGATGACCTCGACCGCTGGCGTGTGACGGACGTTACCGTGGCTACAAAGTTGCAGGTGTTGTAATTCTGTAGCGATCGGTGTTCGCTGCGAACATGGCGGGCTTTCTGGAGGCGCTCGGGCGTCTCTGCGTGCGGCGGCGGCGCACTGTTTTCGAGTTGTGGGTCGCCGTGATGCTGGGCACCGGGGTGCTCGGGATCATGCACGGGGGCGTGTTCGTGCAGCAGAGCACGCTGCCCGGCACCGAGACGCAGCGCGCCATCGACACGCTCGCGCAGGACTTTCCGGCGATGACCGGGCCGACCGCGACCGTCGTGTTCCACGAGACGCGCCAGGCGAGCCCGGCGGACTGGCGGGCCGCGCTCACGATCGGCCAGTCGATCGAGAACATCGGGAAGCTGAAGCGGGTCGCGTTCGTCGAGAACCCCTATGTGCCGGGCATGGGCGGGCTGAAGGACGACAACGCGGTCGTCGTCCGGCTCAACTTCACCGGGACGATGAGCGACGTCGGGCACGCCGACCTCGACGCGCTGAACCGTGCCGTCGAGCCCGCGCGGCTGGCCGGGCTGGACGTGAAGTTCGGCGGCATCGTCGCAATGATCCTCAACCAGCCGAAGGGCGGGCCGCAGGAGGGCGTCGGGATCGTCCTCGCGCTGGGCGTGCTGCTGCTGGCGTTCGGGTCGTATCTCGCGGCGGGCATCCCGATCCTGGTGTCGCTGTGCGGAATGGTCATCGCGTATTCGCTCATCCATTTCTCGGCGTCGTTCTTCCAGATCGCGCCGACCGCGCCGATGGTCGCGGCGATGCTCGGCATCGGTGCCGGAATCGACTACGCGCTGTTCATCGTCACGCGTTACCGGCAGCAGCTCGCCGAGGGCGACGACGTCGAGACCGCGGTCGGACGGGCCATGGCGCATTCGGGGCACGCCGTGGTGTTCGCGGGCGGCACCGTCGTGTTCGCGATCTGCGGGCTGTTCCTGTCCGGGATCGAGTTCGTCGGAACCATCGGGATCTTCACCGCGCTCGCCGTCGCCATCATGGTCGTCGCCGCGCTGACGCTGCTGCCCGCTGTTCTGGGCGCGCTGGGGCACCGCATCGACCGGTACAAGCTGCCGCGCGTCCGGCCCGACCGCAGTTCACGCCGCTGGATGGCGTGGGGGCGGCACGTCGACCGGCACGCCTGGCCTTACGCGATCGTCGCGACGCTGGTTCTGCTGACGCTTTCCATCCCGACGCTGAGCCTGCGGTTCGGCGTGATGGCGGACAGTATGGCGTCCAAGAAGATGGAGGCGCGGCAGGCCTACGACATCGTCGCGAGTGAGTTCGGCGCCGGCCATTACAGCCCGTTCGTCGTCGTCGCGAAAGTGCCCGGCGAGGAGAAGCGCGCCAAGCCGAAGCGGGTCGTGCCCACGGTGGACGGACGCGAAGGGCTCACCGGCCTGACGAAGCCGGCAGCGCCCGCGCCCACTCCGTCACCGGAGCCGGCCCTTCCAAAGGGCGCGCCGGACACGAGCAAGAAGCCCGACAAGGACGCGGTGCTCATCGCGCAGGAACTGCAGAAGCGGCTTTCCGAGGCGCCCGGCGTCGTTTTCGTCGGGGAACCCATCGTGACCGGGAAGACCGCGATCCTGCGGGTCACACCGCGGGACGCGCCGCACGCCCAGTCGACCACCGACCTCGTCCACCACCTGCGGGACGTGGAGATCGCCGCGGTGCGGGACGCCCATCCGGGCACCGAGATCTACCTGGGCGGCGAGAACCCGGCGATCATCGACCTGGCGTCCACGGTCGGCGACCGCATGCTGACCGTCGTCATCGCGGTCGTCTGCGTGGCGCTGCTGCTGCTCGTCATCGCCTTCCGCTCGATCGTCGTCCCGGTGAAGGCCGCGCTCATGAACCTGCTGTCGATCGGCGCCTCGTTCGGCGTCGTCACGGCGGTGTTCCAGTGGGGCTGGGGGATCCGGCTGCTCGGCGTCGACCAGGCCATCCCGATCATGTCGTTCATCCCGCTGTTCATGTTCGCGCTGATCTTCGGGCTGTCCATGGACTACGAGGTGTTCCTGCTGTCGCGGATCAAGGAGGAGTACGACCGGACGGGCGACCCGCACGAGTCCGTGGTGACCGGGATCGGGGCGACCGCCCGGCTCATCACCTCCGCCGCGCTCATCATGATCTTCGTGTTCGCGAGCTTCGTCCCGCAGCCCGACCCGACGATCAAGATGATGGCGCTCGGCCTCGCGGTCGCCGTCGCGATGGACGCCACGATCGTCCGGCTCGTCCTGGTTCCGGCGCTGATGAGCCTGCTCGGGCACGCGAACTGGTGGTGGCCCGGCCGGTCCCGCCCGACCGCGCCGCCGCCCCCGGAACCGGTCGCCGAGCAGTTGGAGCTGGAGCTGACGAGCTGACTGTTCCCCGGCGCGCTGGGTAAGGGCGTGGGCGGACACTTGGGGGGCCCATGCGCGTCGCTGCGGTACAGACGGTGGTGCCAGACCACCGCTACGACCAGGACCAGATCACCCAGGCGGTCGTGCAGCGCACGGACGCCGACGAGCGGCTCGTCCGCCGCTTCCATACCGCGACCCAGGTCACCGGCCGCAGCCTGGCCCTGCCGATCGACGAGTACGTGAAGCTCGGCGGCTTCACGGGCGCCAACGACGTCTACATCGAGACGGCCGTCGAGCTGGCGTCGCGGGCGGTGCGGGACGCGCTCGGCCAGTCCGGATTCGCCCCGCAGGACGTGGACCACCTGATCTTCTGCTCCTCGACCGGTGTGGCGACGCCCTCACTGGACGCCCGTGTGGCGCAGCGCGTCGGCCTGCGGGAGGACATCACGCGGGTGCCGATGTTCGGCCTGGGCTGCGCGGCGGGCGCGGCCGGGCTCTCCCGGCTGTACGACCATCTACGCGGCTGGCCGGAACGCGTGGCGGTGCTGGTCTGCGTCGAGCTGTGCTCGCTGACCGTCCAGCGCGAGGACACCTCGGTGGCGAACCTGGTCGCCAGCGGCCTGTTCGGCGACGGATCCGCCGCGGTGGTGGCGGTGGGGGACCAGCGAGACAACGGCTCCCACCGAGGGCCACGGGTGGTCGCGACCCGCAGCCGGCTCTATCCCGACACCCAGCGCCTCATGGGCTGGGACGTCGGCGACCACGGCTTCCGTGTCGTGCTGGCCGCCGACCTGGTGGACCACGTCGAGGCGACCCTGGCCGGCGATGTGGGGTCCTTCCTCGGCGACCACGGCCTCTCCGTGGACGAGGTGGACTCGTGGGTCTGCCACCCCGGCGGTCCGAAGGTGATCGAGATCATCCAGCAGGAGCTCGGCCTGGAACCGGACGCCCTGGACATCACCTGGAACTCCCTGCGCACGATGGGGAACCTGTCCTCGGTGTCGGTGCTGAACGTGCTGCAGGAGACGATCGCGCACCGCCGTCCACCCGATGGCGAGCCCGGCCTGCTCATGGCGCTCGGCCCGGGATTCTCCGCCGAACTCGTCCTGCTGCGCTGGTGAACCGCATGAACCGCTACACCGCGCTGATCGCGCTCGTGGCGGCCGAGCGGCTCGCCGAGCTGGCCGTGGCGCGCCGCAACCGCGCCTGGGCGCGGCGGCACGGCGGCATCGAGCACGGCGCCCGCCACTACCCGCTGATCGCCGCCGCCCACGTCGGCCTCCTGGGCGGAGCGCTGCTGGAAGCCCGGAAAACCCGGTTCGTCCCATCGCTCGGCTGGCCGATGCTGGCGCTGACGGCCTCCGCCCAGGCACTGCGCTGGTGGTGCATCGCCAGCCTGGGGAAACGGTGGAACACCCGGGTCATCGTCGTGCCCGGCATGCCGCTCGTCGACCGCGGCCCCTACCGCCGCCTGCGGCACCCCAACTATGTGGCCGTCGTCGCGGAGGGCGCCGCGCTGCCGCTCGTCCACACCGCGTGGCGGACGGCCCTGCTGTTCACGGCGGCCAACCTGTGGCTGCTCAGAACCCGCGTCAGGACCGAGAACGAGGCCCTCGGCTACGGGATCTGCTCCACGCGGACGCCGGGGACGGCCTCGTAGACGTCGGGGTCGGCGGTGATGAGCGGCCAGCGCCGCCAGCGGGCGGACCACGCGGCCTGCGCGGCGTCCATCCCCAGGTTGGGGATCGTGGTGACGAGCAGCCCGGTCTGCTGGGCGATCACGTCGTCGAGGTCGTCGACGTGCACGACCTGCATGCCGGGCAGCCGCTCCAGGACGGTGCGGCCGTGGTCCGGGACGATCTGCCACGCGCGGGCGAGCGCGGTGGCCGGGATCACGATGGTCGCGTGCTGGGCGATGGACGCGCGCAGCCGGGCGCGGACGTAGATCGTCTTGCCGGTGGCGAGGTCCAGGAGTGCGGTCGCGTCGAAGACGTGACCGGTGATCACGCGACGTCCCGGCGGTCCGGCGTGCCGCGTTCCACCAGCCGGTCCACCATGGCCTGCTCGTCCGGGCTCGGCGGGCCGAACAGGTCGTCGATGGTCGAGTTGTCCCGCAGGAAGGCCAGCTTGAGGCGCGCCCCGTCCGCGAGGAACCCGGACACCGAGGCGATCTTCTTCTCCTCGGCGAGCCCCTGCAGCGTGGCGGCAAGCTCGTCGGGGAGCGTGATGTTGAGTCTCGCCATGGCGCACACGATACACACTCTAGAGCCTTCCAGTGTGTACTGGGCCGGTTGTCGATTTCGTCCCCGCCCGTTCGTGTAGGAGGTAGGACGCACGAGAGGGGACCCACCAATGAACGAGATCCGAACGCTGCTGGACGGCCGCGGACTGGTCGAATCGCCGCGCTGGCACGGGGACCGGCTGTACTTCTCCGACTGGTCGGCAGGCGAAGTCGTCGCCGTGGGCCTGGACGGCGCCGCCGAGGTGGTCGCCCACGTCAAGTCGCTGCCACTCTGCACGGAGTGGCTCCCCGACGGCCGGCTCCTGATCGTCTCGTCGGCGGACGGCCTGCTCCTGCGCCGCGAGCCGGACGGAACCCTGACGACCCACGCCGACCTCGGCCGCGAGGGCTGGAACGACATCACCGTCGACGGCTGCGGCCACATCTACGTGAACGCCGTCGGCTTCGACCCGATGTCCGGCGAAATGTCCAAGCCGGGCTCGGTCTTCCTCGTCGCGGACGGCTCAGCGCGCCAGGTCGCCGACGACATTGCGTTCCCCAACGGGATGGCGGTGACGCCCGACGACTCCACGCTGATCGTCGCCGACTCCTATACCCACAGCCTCATGGCCTTCGACATCGCCGCCGACGGCAGCCTCTCGGGCCGCCGCCTGTGGGCCGACCTGGGCGAGGCCGCCGCCCCGGACGGCATCTGCGTGGACGCGGAGAACGCCGTCTGGTACGCCGACGTCCCCAACCGGCACTGCGTCCGCGTAGCCGAAGGCGGCGAGATCCTGCAGACCGTCGCCCTGGACCGAGGAGGTTTCGCCTGCACCCTCGGCGGCCCCACCGGCAGGACTCTCTTCATCACCGCCGCCGAATGGCGCGGCATGACCGAGCCCGAAATGGTGACCCCCGCCTCCGGCCAGATCCTCGCAGTGGACGTCGGACACGGTGCTTGATCAGCGTTCCGTGGAGAACTCCTCGATGCCGAGCACGCGCAGCAACTCCAGGCGTTCGCGGGTTTCGGCGTCCGCCGGGGTGAGGACCAGCAGGTGCTGGCCCTGGTCGGGGGTGACCAGGGTTTCGCAGTCCATCAGCATGTGGCCGACCCGCGGGTGCAGCAGCGTCTTGCGGTCGATGCGCCGGACCGCCACCTCGTGTTCGGCCCACAGCCGGCGGAAGTCGGCGCTCGCCGCCTGCAACCGGTCGACCAGCCCGGTCACGATGGGGTCGCCGGCGCGTCGGCCGGCGGCGGCGCGCAGGTCGGCCACCAGCTCACGGGCGTGCCTCTCCTGCTCGTCCGGTGGGCTGGCGGCGCGGGCGGCGGGCTCGGTGAACCAGCGGTACGCGACGTAGCGCCGGTCGCCGGAGAATTCCGTGTGGTCGCCCGTCAGCAGGAGGCCCATCCGGTTCTGCGCGAGGACCTCGCCCAGGTCGGACAGCACCACGGCCGGGGTGTCGCCGAGCAGATCGAGCATGCGCAGCAATCCGGCGCGGGCCAGACGGGCCGTCCCGTCGGCGGGCGGAGGCTGGTGGCCGGCCAAATGGAACAGGTGGTCGCGCTCGTCGTCGGAGAGGCGCAGTGCCCGCGCCAGCGCGCCGAGCAGTTGCGTCGAGGGCTGGCTGCTGCGCCCCTGCTCCAGGCGGACGACGTAGTCCGCCGACATGCCGGCGAGCATCGCCACCTCTTCGCGGCGCAGGCCGGCGGTGCGGCGGCGGGGGCCGTCGGGGAGCCCCACCTCGGCCGGACGGATCGCCTCGCGGCGGTGGCGCAGGAAGTCCGCGAGCTGCTCACGTTGCATGACTCCATGGTTCCTCGCGACGGCGGACGTATCCAGGGAGCGGCTCTCCCACGATGAACGCTCCTCTTTCAGGCGTCCTCCGACCGGACGCAGAGTTGGGGACGACGCTGAAACGAGGGAGAACGAGATGCAGACACGAACTCTGGGCAAGACCGGCCCGGCCGTTTCCGCGCTGGGGCTGGGCGGGATGAGCATGTCGGGCGCCTACGGCGCCGCCGACCGCGCCGAGAGCATCGCCACCGTGCACGCCGCGCTGGACGCCGGCGTCACGCTGATCGACACCGGCGACTTCTACGGCATGGGCCACAACGAGCTGCTGCTCGCCGAGGCGCTGCGCGGCCGGGACCGCGACGGCTACCAGCTGAGCGTCAAGTTCGGCATGCTGTCGGGGCCGGGTCCCGTGTTCGGCGGGATGGACGGCCGTCCCGAGGCGGTGAAGAACTTCCTGGCGTACTCGCTGACCCGGCTCGGCACCGACCACATCGACATCTACCGTCCCGCCCGGCTGGACCCGGACGTGCCGGTCGAGGAGACGGTGGGCGCGGTCAAGGAGATGATCGACGCCGGATACGTGCGGCACGTCGGGCTCTCCGAGGTCGACGCGGCGACGATCCGCCGGGCGCACGCCGTGCACCCGGTCAGCGACCTGCAGATCGAGTACTCGCTGATCTCCCGGGCGGTGGAGGCGGACGTCCTGCCCACGCTGCGCGAGCTCGGCATCGGCCTGACCGCCTACGGGGTGCTGGGCCGCGGCCTCATCTCCGGGCACTGGACGCCCGATCGCGCCGCCGCCCCCGGCGACAGCCGCGGTCGCAGCCCCCGCTTCTCGGACGGGAACGTGGAGCACAACCTCGCCCTCGTGGACGCGCTGCGCCGGGTCGCCGAGGCGAAGGGCTGCACCGTCGCGCAGCTGGTCATCGCCTGGGTGGCCGCCCGGGGCGAGGACATCGTGCCGCTGGTCGGCGCCCGCACCCGCGAGCGGCTGGACGAGGCGCTGCCCGCGATGGACCTGAACCTCACCGCCGACGACCTCGCCGAGATCGAGAAGGCCGTTCCGCTGGGCGCTGCACGCGGCGACCGCTACCCGCCGGCGTTCATGTCCGGGCTCGGCGTCGGCAACTGAGCCCTGGCCGGGCCTGCGTCGCGGCAGGCCCGGCCGATGTCCTCACGCTCTGCTCGGTGCGCCGAACCATGCGGGGAGACGGTTGAGCAGATCGGCCTGGTCTTCGCCTGCCCACACCACGTGGCCGTCCGGCCGCAGCAGCGCCGCCGGTACGTCCAGTTCGTCGCTGACATCGACGACGTGGTCGACCCGATCCGCCCAGCCGTCGACCGAGAGCCGGCCGGTCTGGTCGAGCAGCAGCCCGCGCCCCTTGTGCATCGCCTCGTAGAGGCGGCCCTGCTTCAGCCGGACGTCCCGCATCCGGTGGCCGAGCAGCTCGTGGCCGTCGCCGAAGTCGTAATGGACGCCGACCGCGGTGATCTTCTCGATCAGGTAGCGGTTCACCTCCTCGAACTCCATCAGCTCCGCCAGCAGCCGCCGCACCGCCTGCGGGCCCGCCTCCAGGGACATCAGCTCCGACTGCGCGCGGGTGGTGTCCAGCACGTCGGCGGCCACCGGGCGCCGCTCGGCCTCGTAGCTGTCCAGCAGGCTCTCCGGCGCCCAGCCGCCGATCTCGGCGGCGAGCTTCCAGCCCAGGTTGAACGCGTCCTGGACGCCGAGGTTGAGCCCCTGCCCGCCGAGCGGCGGGTGGACGTGCGCCGCGTCGCCGGCCAGCAGCACCCGGCCCGCCCGGTACCGCTCGGCCAGCCGGGTGGCGTCGCCGAAGCGGGTGAGCCGGCGCGCCGAGTGCGCGCCGAAGTTGGTGCCGGTGAACACCCGCAGCCGCTCCTTGATCTCTTCAAGCGTCGGCGGGACGGCCGGGTCCGCCGCCACCGCCTCGGCGGGCACGACCACGCGGTGCATGCCGTCCCCGATGGGGCCGACGCCGAACCCGCGCTGGGTCTTGCGGACCTCCGCGACCACGGCGGCCAGTTCCTCCGGTGCCACGGTCATCTTCATCTCGCCCAGCAGCCACTCGTGCGTGGCGGCGTCGCCGGGGAAGCCGATGTCGAGCAGCTTGCGCACCGTGCTGCGGCCGCCGTCGCAGCCGACGAGATAGCGCGAGCGCAGCCGGGTTCCGTCGGCCAGCTCGGCGGTCACCCCGCGCTCGTCCTGGCTCCCGCCGACCAGTTCGCAGCCGCGCCGGATCTCGGCGCCGAGCTCGGCGGCGCGCTCGGCCAGCAGCCGGTCGGTGACCGGCTGCGGGATGCCGAGAATGTAGGAATGCGCGGTGTCCATCCGGTCGGGCCACGGCTTGGTGATGCCGGCGAAGTAACCGCCGAGCCGGTATTTCTTGCCGTGTACGAGGAATCGCTCCAGCAGGCCGCGCTGGTCCATCACCTCGATGCTGCGGACGTGCAGGCCGAGCGATCGGACGATTTCGCTCGGCTGCTCGTCCCTCTCCAGCACGACCACCCGCACGCCGTGCAGCCGCAGCTCAGCGGCCAGCATCATGCCGGTCGGCCCGCCGCCGGCAATGATCACGTCGATCATGAACCCCCCAGGTCGCCTTTCGTCCAGCCGATAGGCGCAATTCTTCAATTGCGCGGATTCCGGCTACGGTCGACGATTGTGCAACACGACCAGGGTCTTGCCGCAAGCCCCCCTCTGTGCTATATATTGAAAATGGCAGGGAGAGCACAGCATCCCTGCCATTGCTTTTGGTGTTATCGCGCCAGGTCGCGCTCCAGGGCTTCGGCCGCCGTGCGCAGCGTGCCGACCAGCATGGGCAGGCGTTCCTTCTCGTACCGCGCGCTCGGCATCGACAGCGAGAGGCCCGCCACGGCCTCGCCGTCCGGCGCGTGGACGCAGACGCCGACCGCGACCACGCCCCGCTCGGAGCGGCCCTCGTTGAGCGCGAACCCGTTGCGGCGCACCCGCGCCAGATCCGCGCGCAGGGTGTCGAGGTCCGGTCGCTCGTCCGGGCGCTCGTCGTAGCGGTCGGCGGCGTACAGGGCGTCCAGCTGGTCGGGCGGCAGTTCGGCGAGGAGCAGCAGGCCGGCGGTGGTGCGGTGGGCGGGGAAGACCATCCCCTCGCGCGAGCCGACCCGGAGGGCCTGCCGTGACTCGACGCTGGCGATGAAGCGCGCCGTGTCGCCGGTGCGGACGGTGAGGTTGGCGGACTCGTCCAGCAGCTCGGCCAGCCTGTGCAGATGCGGCAGCGCGGCCGCCCGCAACCGGGCCGCCGTCGACTGGGAGTGGGCGGCGAGCTCCAGGACGGGGCCGACGCGGTAGGTGCGGTCGGCGTCGCGGACCGCGAAGTCCCGGTAGACGAGCATGGCGAGCAGCCGGTGCGCCGTCGAGTTCGCGACGCCGAGCCGCTGCGCGACCTCGGTGACCGTCAGCGGGCCTTCGAGCTGCAGCATCGCCGCGATGCGCAGCGCGTTGTCGACGCTGGCGATGGCGTACGGGGGCGGTGCTTTGAGCGGCTTGTCCATGACCTTGATTCTGGAGAGCAGAATTTCCTTTTCTTCACAGAGTACAGGCAGCACGATTGCGGGTATGACCAGCACTCCCTTCGCGGACTCGCCCGTGCGGCTGCGGGCCGTCGACGCGCCAGGCCAGCCGGACGTCACGCCGGAGCTCGAAGACCTCTACCGGGGGTTCGAGGCCGAGCTGCTCGTGCCGCTGTGGACGGAGATCGGCGGCCTGATGCCGGCCCATTCGCGCTCGGCCGCCGTCCCGCACGTGTGGAAGTGGGACAGGCTGGTCCGGCTCGCCGAGCAGGCCGGGCGGATCGTCCCGGTCGGACGCGGGGGAGAGCGCCGGGCGATCGCGCTGGCCAATCCGGGGCTGGGCGGGCGCCCGTTCGCGTCCCCGACGCTGTGGGCGGCGATCCAGTACCTCATGCCCGGTGAGGACGCGCCCGAGCACCGCCACACCCAGCACGCCTTCCGCTTCGTCGTCGAGGGCTCCGGCGTGTGGACGGTCGTCGGCGGCGACCCGGTGCCGATGAACCGGGGCGACTTCCTGCCGCAGGCCGGCTGGAACTGGCACGCCCACCACAACGCCACCGACCGTCCGATGGCCTGGATCGACGGCCTGGACATCCCGTTCCAGTACCTGACCGAGGCGCAGTTCTTCGAGTTCGGACGCGACGAGCTGTCCGAGGCCGAGCACACGACCCCCGAGCGCTCCCGCTCCGAACGGCTGTGGGGCCACCCCGGGCTGCGGCCGGTCGGCGTCGGCCACACCACGCCCGGCTCGCCGCTCCTGTCCTACAAGTGGGAGTTCACCGACCGGGCACTGGCCGACCAGCTCGCGCTGGAGAAGGAAGGCCACGCAGCCACGGTGGAGCCCGGCCACGCCGCCGTCCGGTACAGCAACCCCGCCGACGGCACCGACGTGCTGCCCACCCTCCGCGCCGAGTTCCACCGGGTCGCGCGGGGCGCCGAGACGGCCCCTGTCCGGGAGACCGGCTCCAGCGTCTACCAGGTCTTCGACGGCTCCGGCACGGTGACCGTTGGCGACACGACCTGGTCGGTGACCCGCGGCGACCTGTTCGTCGTCCCCTCCTGGGAGCCGCTCTCGGTGCGCTCGGAGGCCGGATCGTCCGACTCCGACTCCGGGGCTCTCGACCTGTTCCGTTTCAGTGACGCGCCCGTCTTCGAAGCCCTCAACCTCAACCGATTCGCCAAGGACGTCTGAATGAAGCTCTCCACCATCCGCACCGCCGCCGGCACCCGCGCCGTCCGCCTCGACGACGGCAAGCTCGTCGACCTGGGGTTCACCGACCTGGGCGCGCTGCTGGCCGACCCGGACTGGCGGACGAAGGCCGCATCCGGCGCCGGGACGGCCTACGACGCCGAGGGCGCCGACTTCGCCCCCGTGGTGCCGAACCCGTCCAAGGTGATCTGCGTTGGCCACAACTACACGAACCACATCAAGGAGATGGGCCGGGATCTTCCGTCCTACCCCACGCTCTTCCCGAAGTTCGCCGACTCCCTGATCGGCGCGAACGACGACATCGTCAAGCCCACCGAGACCGATGCGCTCGACTGGGAGGTGGAGTTGGCCGTCGTCATCGGCCAGGAGGTGCGCCGCGCCGATGACGCCCAGGCGGAGGCGGCGATCGCCGGGTTCACCGTCATGAACGACGTCTCCGTCCGCGACTGGCAGTTCCGCACGATCGAGTGGACGCAGGGCAAGATCTGGGACTCCTCGACCCCCGTCGGCCCCTACCTGGTCACCCCGGACGAGGTCGGCGGCGTCCGCCCGGCGCTGCGGGTGAAGACCGTCGTGGACGGGCGGGAGATGCAGTCCGACGACACCGGCACGCTGCTGTTCGACCCGGTCTTCCTGGTCAAGTACGTCTCCACGATCATCACGCTGCGCCCCGGCGACCTGATCGCCACCGGCACGCCCGCCGGGGTGGGCCACGCCCGCGACCCGAAGATCTACCTGACCGGCGGCGAGACGGTCGTGACCGAGATCGACGGTCTCGGCGCCTGCACGAACCGCGTCGTCAAGGACGCCTGATGGCGCGTTCGTTCACCGACGCCGTCCGCTGGACGCACGAGGGCACGAAGCTGTTCCTCGACGCGTCCGACGGCCTGACCGAGGCGGAGTACGAGGCCCCGAGCCTGCTGCCCGGCTGGACGCGCAAGCATCTGGTCGCCCACGTCGCGGCCAACGCCGAAGCGCTCGGCAACCTGCTGCACTGGGCGGCCACCGGCGAGGAGACCCCCATGTACGCCTCGCCCGAGGAGCGGGCGGCCGGGATCGAGCGCGGCCCGCAGATGAGCGCCGCCGAACTGACCGCCTGGGTGAACCGCTCCGCCACGGCGCTGCGCACGGCGATGGACGAGTTGACCGACGGCCAGTGGCAGACCGAGGTCGTCACAGCCCAGGGCCGGACCGTTCCCGCCACCGAGGTGCCGTGGATGCGGTCCCGCGAAGTCCTCGTCCACGCCGTCGACCTGGGCCTCGGCGTCACCTTTGCCGACCTGCCGGGCGACTTCCTGCAAGCCCTCATCACCGACATCACCGCCAAACGGAAGATGGACGCCGCGACCGTTCCGGACGGGCCGCTGCCCGAGGTGGCCGCCTGGCTCGCCGGACGCCCGCACACGCTTCCCGACGCCCCGCCGCTCGGCCCCTGGCTCTGACGCGTCCGAGAAAGAAGAGACCATGACCAATCCTGATGTGATCATCGTCGGCGGCGGCATCGGCGGGCTGGGCGCCGCCTACGCGCTGAGCCGCCGGGGCCTCGCGGTCCGCGTCCTCGAACGGGCCGCCGCCTTCGGCGAGGTCGGCGCCGGCATCCAGCTCGCCCCCAACTGCACGCGCATCCTCGACGACTACGGCCTGCTGGACGAGGCGAAGAACCTCGGCGTCACACCCGAAGCGATGATCATGCGCGACGCGGTCGACGGCTCCGAGCTGACCCGCCTCGACCTGCGCGACCTGGAGCGGCGCTACGGCTTCCCGTACCTGGTCATCCACCGCAGCGACCTGCACGCCATGCTGCTGTGCGCCTGCGAGCGCGCCGGCGTCGACCTGTGGACCTCGCAGCAGGTGGTGGACTACGCGAACGTCACCGGCGGCGCCCGCGTCACGCTCGCCGACGGCCGCGTCGAGAAGGCGCGGATCGTCATCGCGGCGGACGGGCTGCACTCGGCGGCCCGCAAACTGCTCTCGGACGACGAGCCGGTCTCCTCCGCGTACGTCGCGTATCGCGGCACCACCCCGACGGCGAGCGGCCGGGCGGCGGAGGTCGACCTGTCCGAGGTCGTCGTGTACATCGGACCGCGCTGCCACTTCGTCCACTACGGGCTGCGCGGCGGCGAACTGCTCAACCAGGTCGCCGTGTTCGAGTCGCCCAAGGCGCGCGCCGGCGAGGAGGACTGGGGCACGCCCGACGAACTGGACGCGGCCTTCGCGCGTGCCTGCGACTTCGTCCAGGACGGGCTGCCCGACATGTGGCGCGACCGCTGGTGGCGGATGTACGACCGCGACCCGATCATGACGTGGGTGGACGGCAGCATCGCGCTGCTCGGCGACGCCGCCCACGCCCCGCTCCAGTACATCGCGCAGGGCGCGATCATGGCGATCGAGGACGGCTGGGTACTCGGCGAGCACGTCGCCCGGCACCTCACCGACGACGGGACGGTGGACTGGCCGGCCGTCCTCGCGGCCTACCAGGCCGTCCGGCCCGAGCACTGCCGCCGCGTCGTCAGCACGTCCCGCGCCTGGGGCCAGCTGTGGCACCTGGACGGGCTGGCTCGGCAGCAGCGCAACGTCCTGCTGCGGGAGCGCGGCACCTACGACTACGCGTTCGTGGACTGGCTCTACGGCCCGACCGCGCTGCACCCGTCCGACGAACCGCCGATGTTCACACCGGTGCCGCTGGCGTCGGCGAAGGTGGACACGCTCATCGGTTGACGCCCATACGGCCTGACCCCGCGCGGGATCAGGCCGTATGGCCGTCAGGCTTCCTTGAGCGGGACGGGCAGCTGCTCGCGAAGCTCGTCGATCGTGACCCCGAAGGTCTCGCGGACCGACGCCCCGTCCGGGCCGACGTCGATGACGGCGACGTCGGTGTAGATCCGGCTGACGCAGCCGACGCCGGTCAGCGGGTAGGTGCACGCGGGCACCAGCTTGGACCGGCCCTTCTTGTCGAAGAGCGTCATCATCACGAAGACCTGCTTCGCGCCGATGGCCAGGTCCATCGCCCCGCCCACGGCCGGGATGGCGTCGGGGGCGCCGGTGCTCCAGTTGGCGAGGTCGCCGGTCGCCGAGACCTGGAACGCGCCCAGCACGCACACGTCGAGATGGCCGCCGCGCATCATGGCGAAGGAGTCCGCGTGGTGGAAGTACGACGTTCCGGGAAGCTCGGTCACCGGGACCTTGCCGGCGTTGGTGAGATCAGGGTCGATCTCGTCGCCGGCCGCCGCCGGGCCCATGTTGAGCATGCCGTTCTCGGTGTGCAGCACGATGCCCGAGCCGTCCGGGAGGTGGTCGGCGACCTTGGTCGGACGGCCGATGCCGAGGTTGACGTAGGAGCCGGACGGGATGTCGCGGGCGACGATCGCGGCGAGCTCTTCGGTGCTGAGGGACATGTCAGCGCGCTCCTTGGACGGTGTACTGCCGTGCCTCGACCTTCACCACGCGGTCGACGTAGATGCCGGGCGTGACGACCGCCTCCGGGTCGAGGTCCCCGGCGGGAACAACCCCGCCCACCTGGACGATCGTGGCCGCCGAGGCCGTCGCCATGACGGGGCCGAAGTTGCGGGCGGTCTTGCGGTAGACGAGGTTGCCCATCGTGTCGGCGCGGTGGGCGCTGATCAGCGCCACGTCGCCCCTGATGGGGTACTCCAGGACGTACTCGCGCCCGTCGATCGTCCGGGTCTCCTTGCCCTCGGCCAGCGGAGTGCCCACGGCGGTCGGACAGTAGAAGGCGCCGATGCCCGCACCGGCCGCGCGCATCCGCTCGGCGAGGTTGCCCTGCGGCACGACCTCCAACTCGATCTTCCCATCCCGGTAGAGCCCGTCGAAGACGTAGGAGTCGCTCTGCCGGGGGAAGGAACAGATCACCTTCCGCACGCGCCCGGCCTTGAGCAGCGCGGCCAGCCCGACCTCCCCGTTGCCGGCGTTGTTGGACACGATGGTGAGGTCCTTCGCGCCCTGCCGGATCAGCCCGTCGATCAGGTCGAACGGCATCCCCGCGAAGCCGAAGCCGCCGACCAGGACGGTGCTGCCGTCCTCGATCCCGCGCACGGCCTCGTCGACGCTTTCCACTATTTCCGCGCGACTCACGCTCCGGCCTCCAGGTTCTCCAGGACGACGGCCAGGCCCTGCCCGACCCCGATGCAGATCGCGGCGACGCCCCAGCGCTCGCGGCGCTCCCGGAGCACCTTCGCGAGCGTGCCGAGGACGCGGGCGCCGCTGGCCCCCAGCGGGTGGCCGATCGCGATCGCGCCGCCCTTGGTGTTGACGATCTCCGGGTCGATTGCCCAGGCATCGACGCAGACCAGCGATTGGACGGCGAAGGCTTCGTTGAGTTCGACCGCGCCGACCTGATCCCAGCCGATTCCGGCCCGCGCGAGGGCGTGGTTGGCCGCCTCGACCGGGGCGTAGCCGAACTCCTGCGGGTCAAGCGCGAACGCCCCTCGTCCGGCAATGCGGGCGAGGGGTTCGAGGCCGATCCGGTCGGCGGCGGCTTCGGAACCGAGCAGCAGAGCGGACGCGCCGTCGCTCAGCGGCGAGGCGTTGCCCGCCGTGATGGTGCCGTCCGGACGGAAGCTCGGCTTGAGCCCGGACAGCTTCTCCAGCGAGGTGTCGGCGCGGATGCCCTCGTCCCGCTTCAGCCCCTCGGTGGGGACGACCAGGTCGTCGTAGAAGCCCTCGTCCCAGGCGGCCGCCGCCAGCTGGTGGGAACGCAGGGCGAACGCGTCCTGACGCTCCCGGCTGACGCCGAACTTCTCCTGGAGCTGCTCGTTGGCCTCGCCGAGCGATACGGTCCATTCGTCCCGCATGCGCGGGTTGACCAGCCGCCAGCCGAGCGTCGTCGAAACGGCGGCGAGGTTGCCTGCCGGGAAACCCTTGGCCGGCTTCGGCAGTACCCACGGCGCCCGGGTCATCGACTCCACCCCACCGGCCAGGATCACGTCGGCGTCGCCGGACTCGATCGTCCGGGAACCGATCATCGCCGCGTCCAGGCTGGAGCCGCACAGCCGGTTGACCGTCGTGCCGGGCACGCTGGTCGGCAGCCCGGCGAGCAGCGCGGCCATCCGTCCGACGTTGCGGTTCTCCTCGCCCGCACCGTTCGCGTTGCCCCAGACGACGTCGCCGATCGCGGCCGGGTCAAGCCGGGGTGCGCGCTCCAGCAGCGCACTGATCACACCGGCCGCGAGGTCGTCCGGCCGCACGCCCGACAGCGCGCCGTTGAACCGCCCGAACGGTGTCCGGACGGCGGAGTACAGGTAGGAGCTCATGCAATCGAGGCTAGTGACCTCGCTTGATACAGTGAAGTATCAATATTCACTCCTATTAATATGTCACAGATATGGATCTACGCCACCTGCGGTACTTCGTCGCAGTCGCCGAGGAACTCCACTTCGGCCGGGCCGCCGAGCGGCTCAACATGGCCCAGCCGCCGCTGTCCCAGGCGATCCGCAGGCTGGAGCACGAGCTGGGCGTGGACCTGCTCCACCGGACCACGCGCCGGGTCGACCTCACCGATGCGGGCCGCAGCTACCTGGTGCGGGCCAGGCAAATCCTCGGGGAGGTGGACGAGGCGGCGCACGAGGCCCGCCGGGTCGCGGCCGGCGCCGTCGGGCATCTCGCGATCGGCTGCGTGGGCTCGGCGACCTACAGCCTGCTGCCCGCGCTGTCCCGAGGCCTCTCCCTGGAACTGCCCGGAGTCGACTTCGCCTTCCGCGGCGAGATGCTCGTGCCCGACCAAATCTCGGCGCTGCGGTCCGGCGGGATCGACCTGGCGCTGCTGCGACCGCCGATCGCCGACCTGTCCCTGACCGTCCTGCCGCTGCGCCGGGACCGGCTCGTCGTCGCCGTCCCCACCGGCCACCCCCTGGCCGCCCTGAGCCGGATAGGCGTCACCGACATGGCGGGCGCCGACCTCATCGTGCATTCCGCGGACCGCCGCTCGGTGATGTACGACGTCGTCCTCGGCCTCTTCCGCGACGCCGCCGTCGAGCCCCGGATCCGCCACGAGGTCGGCGAGACGTCCACCCTGATCACCCTGGTCGCCGGCGGGCTCGGCGTGGCCGTCGTCCCTGAACCGGTGACGGTCCTGGCGCTGGAAGGCGTCGTCTACCGTCCCCTGGTGCGTCCCACCACGCACGTGGACCTGGCGATCGCCCACCGAACCGACCGCACAGAACCCCACCTCTCCCGAGCCGTCTCCTTGATTCGCGAGATCGTCTGACATGCACAGAGTTCATGTCGAGCCATGTAGAACATGTGTTTGTCTAATGCAAGTCCGCTGGATTCACTGGGGGCCATGACCGACTCAGCCCCTCCCGTCTCCGACCTGGACCTGTTCGACGACGCGGTGCTCGTCGACCCGTACCCGTCCTTCGCGGCGCTGCGCGACCTCGGCGGCGTCGTCCACCTCCCGGCGAACGACGTCTACGCGCTCACGCGGTACGACGTGATCCGCGGCGCCCTGGGCGACTGGGAGACCTTCTCCTCCGCCGGGGCCATCGGCTTCAACCCGATGGTCAACGAGGCGCTGACCGGCACGTCCCTCTCCTCGGACCCGCCGGCGCACACCCAACTGCGCGCGGCCCTGACCGCGAACCTGTCGCCGCGCGCACTCCGCAAGCTGAAGGGCGGCATCGACGCGAAGGCCGACGCGCTCGTCGGGAAGCTGGTCGCCGAGGGCTCGTTCGAGGCCATCGACGCGCTGGCCCGCGCCTTCCCGCTGGAGGTCGTCGCGGACCTCATCGGGTTCACCGGGCACGTCCGCGACAACATGCTGCGCTGGGGCCAGGCGGCGATGCAGGTGCTCGGGCCGCTGAACCAGCGCACGGCGGAGTGCTTCCCGATCGCGGGCGAGCTGTACGAATGGTGCTCGAACGTCACCGCGGACGACCTGGCGCCCGGCTCGGTCGGACGCGGGGTCTTCGAAGCCGAGGCGCGGGGCGAGATCCCGCCCGGAACGTCCGGCCACATCATCCACCAGTACCTCGGCGCCGGCGTCGACAGCACGATCGCCGCCCTGGGGAACATCGTCGCCCTCTTCGCCGCGCACCCCGGCCAGCTCGCGCTGGTGCGGGAGAACCCGTCGCTGGTACCGGCCGCGTTCAACGAGGTGCTCCGCTACTGGGGACCGATCCACGCCTTCGGGCGCCTCGTGACCCGGGACGTGGAGCTCGACGGCGTCCTGGTCCCGGAGGGCGCGAAGGTCGCGATCCTCTTCAATTCCGGCAACCGCGACCCGCGCCACTACCCGGACGCCGACGCGTTCCTGGTCGAGCGCAACCCGATCGACCACCTCTCGTTCGGCTACGGCCCGCACGGCTGCGCCGGACAGGGCCTGGCCCGGCTGGAGGCCCACGCGGTCATCGAAGCCCTGGCGCGCCGCGTCGAGCGGCTCGTCGTCGGCACCGAGGTCCGGGTGCCGAGCAACACCATCCGGAGCATCGAAGAGCTCCCCGTCCTGGAGGTGATCCCCGCATGAAGATCGTTCTCGACCGTCCGCGCTGCGAGGGGCACGGCCTCTGCGAGGAGGCCGCACCCGAGCTGATGCACCTCGACGACGACGGCGAACTCGTCCTCGACCGCGCGGAGATCGGCGACGCCGATGCCCCGCAGGCCAAGGCCGCCGTCCGGGCCTGCCCGGTCGCGGCCCTCCGCCTCGAATGAGCACGCCGATCAGGCGGGCCGTAGTCGTGGGCAACGGCATCGCCGGCCTCACGGCGGCCGACGCGCTACGCGACAGCGGCTTCGACGGAGAGCTGACCATCGTCGGCGACGAGCCGCACGCGGCCTACAGCCGTCCGGCCCTGTCGAAGGCGCTTCTGCTAGACGGCGGCGACATGGCGCCCCACCAGCTCCCACCGACCACGCACGAGGCGAACGAACTACTCGGCGTCCGGGCCTCCGGCCTAGTGCCGTAGCAGGCAACGTTTGCCCTGTAACCGCTTGAGGCGTCAGCTCGTGCTGAGTGGTGTGCTGGCCTCGGCATCGAGCTGGTGGTCCGCCCAGATGTAGCTTTCGGGAAGCAGGTCGGTGAC
>NZ_JABXFD010000560.1 GCF_013372625.1 Actinomadura sp. BRA 177 | reverse complement strand
GGCGGTGAGAGAGATGTGTAAGGAGGAGGCGCACGGGACGGCGGGGCGGCTGGCCGGGGCCGAGCTGGTCCTGGCGGGGGGCGCCGCCGGGGCCGTCGTCGTCACGGGAGGCGGCGAGAACACGCCCGTGCCGCCGGCGGCACAGGGGCCCGCCGATGCGCGCACCTTCCTGCTGGCCAGCGCCACGACCGCGGCGAAGGCCCCCGCCACGACCGGCCGCTACTGGTACAACCGGCAGCGGACGGCGCTGGACGTCGGCGGGCACCGCATGGTCGTCGCCGGCAAGGGCCGGGACGTCCGCAAGGTGAACAAGAAGATCTCCTACAAGGCCGTCATCGAGATCCCGGGCGAGGTCTGGATCGCGCGCGACGGCGGCAAGGGACGCAAGACCAGCGGCCCGGAGAAGCTCGTCTTCCCCACCGCCGAGGACGAGGCTCGCTGGAGGAAGGACGGTTCGCCCCGCCTCGTGTCCGGCTCGAACGGGAAGCGGGTCTGGGAGGGCCCGACGCGCCTGAGCCTCGGCAACGGACAGCTGACCTTCGAGCAGCTCGCGGCGCTGCCCACGGATGCGGGGCGCCTGTCGGCGGTGCTGCGCGACCGCTACGCGCGCGACCTGAAGGACGCCGAGAACCCGCTCAAGGCCACCTTCACCGCCTACGTGTGGGGGATCGCGCACGACCTGCTCGGCGGGCCGATCACGCCCGGCACCAAGGCGGCGCTGTTCAAGGTCCTCGCCGGGCTGCCCGGGATCCGGATGATCGGCAAGACCACGGACCGGCTCGGCCGTCCCGGCATGGCCGTCGCCGCGACGTCGGCCCCGGACGGCGGCGCGGGCGCGACCGAGTCCCGCCTCGTCATCTCGGCGAAGACCGCCGACCTCCTCGAATTCCGGATGGGGGAGTCCGGGGAAGGGGCCGAGGTGACCACCTACGAGACGATGGGGTGGGTCGGCTCGCTCGGGGCGCGTCCCTAGAAAGTGCCGAAGAAGCGGCGCTCATTGGGCGGATTTCGCCCATGAGCGCCGCACGCCGCGCGGGTTAGCGTCCGTCCGTGACCTGGAACGGCGGGGGATCGCTCAGCGGCGAGCGGATCCTGATCGCGCTCGGCGGCAACGCCATGACCGCACCGGACGGCAGCGCCACCCCGGACGCGCAGGCGGCCGCGATCGAGGCCGCGATGGGGCATGTGGCGGAGCTGGTCGCGGCCGGCGCGCGGGTCGCGCTCACGCACGGCAACGGGCCGCAGGTCGGCAACCTGCTGATCAAGAACCAGCTGGCGGCGGGCGTGGTGCCGCCGGTCCCGCTGGACTGGTGCGGCGCGCAGACGCAGGCCACCGTCGGCGTGATGATCATGAACGCGCTGGAGCGGGCGCTGCGCGCGCGGGGCGCCGGCCGCAGGGTGGCGACGGTGGTGACGCGGACGCTCGTGGACGCGTCCGACCCCGGGTTCGCGGCCCCCGCCAAGCCGATCGGCCGGTACTTCCCCGAGGAGCAGGCGCGCCGGTCCATGGCGCACGGCGAGGTGTGGCGGCCGTTCGGGGAGCGCGGCTGGCGGCGCGTCGTCGCCTCCCCGGAGCCGCTGGAGATCCTGGACGCGGACGCGGCCGGGGCGCTGCTCGCCGCCGGGTACGTCGTCGTCGCGGCGGGCGGCGGGGGAGCGCCCGTGGTCCGGGTGGACGGGGTGCTGCGCGGCGTCGAGGCCGTCGTCGACAAGGACCTGGCGGCGCAGTTGCTGGCCCGGCGGCTCGGCGCGACCACGCTCGTGATCGCCACGGACGTGGCGAACGCGATGGCCGGGTTCGGCACGCCGCACGCCCGGCCGCTGCACCGCACCACGCTCGCCGAGCTGGCGGAGCTGGCCGCCGCCGACGGCATCGAGATCCGCGAACCGGACCCGCTGCCGTCCGCCGCGCCCTACCCCGCGTACCGGAAGGTGCGCGAGTCGCTGGACGTCCTCGGCAAGCAGCACCTCGCCGACTTCCTGTTCGGGCCGCGGCTGACCGGCCCGATCCACGTCCTGGACGGCTTCACCGCCCCCGGCGACCTGCGCCTCGACGACGCGGCCGTGGCGGCGGCCGGCGCCGAATGGGCCCGCCGCAGCCGCGACACGAGCACCACCCACGCCGACACGATCCTCGCCGCGCTCCGCTCGGACGCCGACCCGCACGCCCTGCTGCTGTTCGACGTCGTCGACCGGCTCCGCGAACGCCTCCGCCAGCGAGCCTCGGAACGCGCCCTCCTCCGGCACGCGATCGAGGACCTCGGCATCGAGCAGGGCGACGCCCGCCGCCTGGTGTTCGCGATCGTCCGCGAAACGGGCCCCAGCGGCGGCCTGGCCGGCCGCCTCCGCGGCCTCCTCGACGCCGGCGACGTCTACGCCGCCGCCGAACTCGCCGACGCCGCGAAGATCCCGCCCCCGTCCGCGCACGGCGACTCCCCCGAGGAGGAGGTTCTAGCCGCCGAGGCCCGCCACCGCCTCGACACCGCCCTGCGCCTCCGCGAGACCGCGACGGCCGAACCCGACCCCGACCGCGCCTACCGCCTCCTCGCCGACGCCCTACGCCTCGTCCGAGACCTCC
>NZ_JABXFD010000559.1 GCF_013372625.1 Actinomadura sp. BRA 177 | reverse complement strand
GCCACCGCCCACGGGTTTCCAGCCGCCCCACCCCGGCCCCGTCCAAGGTCAGGGCCAGCAGCCGGGCACCAGGCAGGGCGGCCTGATGAGCAAGCTCAGGGGCGGCGGTGGCGGCCCCGGCGGCGGCGCGCCCAAGAAGTTCGTCACCCCGTTGATCATCACCGTGGTCGTGCTGGCGGTGGCGCTCGTCGGCGGGCTGACGCTGGGCCTGCTGTTCTCGGGCGGGGACGGCAAGGACGGTAAGACGCCGGCGATCCCGAAGGACTTCGTCGCCGCGTCCGACAAGGCGGGCAAGATCAAGACCGCGGTGCCGAAGGCCTGGCCGCTGGACCAGGAGCAGACGTGGACCCCGTCCACCGTCCGGCTGAGTGACGCCCAGCCCCGGCCCGTGCTGCGCGCGACCCCGGACAAGACCGCGTTCCTCGGCAACGGCAAGGGCCCCGGCGTCTTCATCGGCGTGACCACGGACGTGCGCCCCGGCCAGCTGCCGCCGCCCAGCGCGTCCAACCACCCGCAGTGCACGAAGGCCGCGCCGGAGAACTACACGACGCCGGACGGCGCGCTCAGCGGGACGATCATCCGCTTCACCGCCTGCAAGACCGGCACGCCATCGGTGACCGAGATCGGCCTCAAGGACAAGGCGGGCAAGTTCGGTCTGTGGATCCGCGTCAAGGAGACCGACAACCGCAACGCCGCCAAGGACATCCTCGACCACCTGAAGGTCACCGGCCCGTAGCCCGCAACGTCCACCCACCCGTAGGGGCCGTCACGCCCTTACGGGTCTTCGGCATGCGTCCACGTGAACACGGTCACGATGGTCGGTGTTGCATCGCGAGCGATTCCGATATATCGTTAATGCATCGCAACCGATCACTCGACAAGGAGACTGCGATGCATGAGCACATGAAGAGGATGCACGGCGGGGGCCGGGGGCCCGAGGTTCGCGGGCGGCGCGGAGACCCGTTCGGCCCGTGGGGGCCGGGCGCTCCCGGCGGCCCGCCCGGGTTCGGTCCCGGCCATCGCGGACGCGGTGGGCGCGGCCGGCGGACCCGCCGCGGCAACGTCCGGGCGGCGCTGCTCGCCCTGCTCGCCGAGCGTCCCATGCACGGCTACGAGATGATCCAGGAGCTGGACGGCCGCACCGGCGGCGTCTGGCGCCCGAGCCCCGGCTCGGTCTACCCGACCCTCCAGATGCTGGAGGACGAGGGCAAGGTCGCCAGCGAGGAGCAGGGCGGCAAGCGCCTGTTCTCGCTCACCGACACGGGCCGCGAGGAGGCGGCGGCGCAGACCGTCGCCCCCTGGGACGAGGTCACCGAGGCCGCCGGCGAGAACGTCCTGCGCGGACGCGAGGCCATCGGCCAGCTGATGGGAGCCCTGCAGCAGGTGATGGCGGTCGGCAGCGAGGCGCAGAAGGCGCGCGCGCTGGACGTCGTCAACGACGCCCGCCGCCGCCTCTACGGGATCCTCGCCGACGACCCCGAAGCCGAGTGAACCCCACACGACCGAAACCGCCGTGGCCCGCCGGGCCGCGGCGGTTTCGCGTTCAGCGCGGGAAGGGCGCCTGCTTGGCGAGCTGGTCGGCCATGTAGAGCTGCTTCCACACGAACAGGCCCAGGTCCGAGCGCTTGAGGTCGCGGTCGACGGGGACATCCACCGTGGCGCGCACCAGGAACGCCGAGCCGGGCGGCATGTACTTGTCGCCGCCGTCCCCCGCGATCAGCTCGCCGCCCGCGAGCCGCCGCACGACCTGGCTCTTGGTCGGCGGGGTGCACATCTCCTCGGGGACGCCGGCCTGCGGCATGCACCGTCCCCGCGCGTCCGGCGTGACGAGGTCCCGCTTGACGAACACGTCGCCGGGGAAGTCGAGCAGGACCCTCTTGCCGGACGGGTTGCTCAGGATGTACTCGATGTACGGGAACGACGTCCCGGACGGCGGCGTGGTCCGGGAGGTCGGCGCCACACCGTCGCTGACCCCGTTCCGCACCGTGGCGATCTGGTACTTGGACCCGTCGGCGGTACCGACCGTGATCGGCTTGCCCGCGTCGGGCAGCTCGGCGTCGCCGCCCGGCTGCTGCTCCCCGCCGGCCTGCACCGCACCCGTCCCGCCGTCGTCGTCGCCCGAGCCGGGCGTCAGCAGGAGCCCGACGGTGACCAGCCCGGCCAGGACGAGCACTCCCGCCGCGACGAGCCCGCTGCGGCGCCCCGCACGCCGGCGCGCCCGCCGCTCCCGCTCCTGTTCCTGCTCCTGTTCCCGAGCCCCGAGCCGGACCTGAACACCGCTCGTCTCCCGAACCCCCATAGGCCCGGTCGAGAACCGGCGCTCCGCCCGCTCGGAGTAGGCATCCTGCGCCTCCGGCACCCCGGCCCACTCAGCACTCCCAGGCTGCACACCCCCACGCCCGTGCACCCCCCCAACCTCGGACGGACCACCAGACCTTGCCCACCCACCGGTCTGCGACAGGTCGGCCGGCTGCGAGGCCCCTGTCCCTTATACACATCC
>NZ_JABXFD010000137.1 GCF_013372625.1 Actinomadura sp. BRA 177 | reverse complement strand
GGCGGATGTGTATAAGGGACAGGGGTTGGTGGGTTAGCCGTTTGGGCCTGGGCGGCCGCCGCCGTCGCCGGTTCCGCCGCCGTTGTTGCCGCCACCGCCACCGCCGCCGTCGTCACCGCCTCCGCCGGTGTCTCCGCCGCCGCCGTTGTTGCCGCCGCCTCCGCCGTCCGGGGGCTGGATGATGGTCGGCAGGCCGGTCGGGGGCGTCGGGATGTCCGGTTCCTCCGTGGTCGGCGGCGGCTCGGACGGGCCGGTGGTGCGGGGCGGCTGCGTGTCGCCCGGCGTGCTCGGGCCCGTCGGACGCTCGACGCCGCCGCCCGGCCGCTGGGACGGCGACCCGAACGACTTGGGCGCGTAGTCCTTGATGTTGACGGCGTCCGCCATGTAGGTGCGCCAGATCTGCGCGGGCAGTTGCCCGCCGTACGCGCCGTAGCCGGGGATGTTCAGCGGCTTGTTGTCGCTGCGGAACATCGCGACCGAGGTCGCCATCTGCGGGATGTACCCGTTGAACCAGATCGCCTTGCCCTCGTCCGTCGTGCCGGTCTTGCCCGCGACGTCACGGCCATCGGGAAGCTGCGCGTTGGTCCCGGTACCGCCCTGGACGACCTTCTGCATCGCGTACGTCGCGTCCCGCGCGTTCTGCGCGCTGAGCGCCCGGTTCCCCTTCTCGGTGAACGTGCGCTTCTCGTTCTCGTTGTCGGTGACGGACTTCACCACGAACGGCGTCCGGTGCACGCCCTCGTCCGCGAACGTCGCGTACACGCCCGCCTGCTGGACGGGGCGCAGCGACACGATGCCGAGCGGGAACGTGGCCGCGGCGCGCTGCTTCTCGTTCATCTGCGACGCGGGGATGCCCATCTTCTCGGCCATCTTCGCGATCTTCTCGTTGCCGACGTCCTGGCCGAGGTTGACGTAGGCGGTGTTGATCGAGTGCTCGGTGGCGGTGACGAGGTTCACCATCCCGAAGCTCTCGTTGCTGTCGTTGTGCAGGGAGTGGCCGGCGAACGTCTGCGGCGAGCTGCCGTCGTAGGTGGTGCTGAGCGACCGGCCGTCCTGCAGCGCGGCGGCGAGCGCGATCGGCTTGAACCCGGACCCGGCCTGCGCCCACTCGCCGAAGGCGCTGCTCAGCGCCTCCTCCAGGTAGCCGCGGCCGCCGTAGAAGGCGAGCACCTGCCCGGTGGACGGGTCGACCGACACGGCCCCGGTGCGGATCTTCTTGCTCATCCCGTCCGGGGTGTTCTGCGCCACGGCCTGCTTCATCGCGTCCATCAGCCGCTTGTCGAACGTCGTGGTGATCTTCAGCCCGCTGCGGTTGATCTCGTCCTCGCTGTAGCCGCGGCGCTCGGTGAGCTCCTTCTTGGCCACGTTGACCATGTAGCCCTTCTGGCCCTTGAGGACGTCGGTGATCTTCTGCTTGCCCGGCGTGGGGAACTCCATCGCGGCGGCGTCGGCGGACGTCAGGTAGCCGTCCTGCACCATGTTGCCGACGACGGCGCGCCACCGCTGCTCGGCGCGGGCGCGCTGGTCGCCGGTCGGGTCGGCGAAGTTGCTCGGCTGCTGGATCGCCGCCGCGAGGTAGGCGCCCTCGGCCGGCGTCAGGTCCGAGACGTCCTTGTCGTAGTAGGCGTGCGCGGCGGCCTGCACCCCGTAGGCGTTGCGCCCGAAGTAGATCGTGTTGAGGTACTGCTCCAGGATCCAGTCCTTGGACTTGGACTGGTCGACCTTGAGCGCGACCATGACCTCCTTGAGCTTGCGGGTGACCGAGCGCTCCTTGCCGATGCCGCCGTAGTAGTTGCGCACCATCTGCTGCGTGATCGTGGACCCGCCCTGCAGTTGCTTGCCGGTCACCGTGGACCAGAACGCCCGCGTGGTGCCCTCGATCGACACGCCCGGATCGTCGTAGAAGCTGTCGTTCTCCGCCGCGATGACCGCGTTGCGGGTGCTCTCCGGGATCCGGTCGAGCTTGACCGCGTCCCGGTTGATGCCGGTCTTGGCGATCTGGGTCTTGCCGTCGGAGTAGTAGAACGTCGGCCCCTGCGCGATCGCCTTCTCCTGCGGGGACGGGACGGGGGTGAACAGGTAGGCGACGCCGAACGCGGCGATGCAGAACCCGATGAACCCGAGCAGCAGGAACAGCGTGCGGCGCAGCAGCCGCGACCTGCGGCTGCGCGGCTTTCCGGACCCCTTGCCCCCGCGGCCCCCGCCGCCTCCGCGCCCGCCGTCGTCTCCGGACGGCGGCGGTCCTCCGTGCTTGGACGAGGCGGCGGGCATGGTCTTGGTGTCACCGTTGACCGGCGCTTCAACACCCTCGGCCGCCGCTTCCTCCGTCCCCTCGCCCGACTCGTCCGCTTCGCCTGCCCCATCGGCCCCGCCGACCACAGCTTCGGCCCTCGTCGCCACGGCGCTCGGTTCGGCGTCCGCCGCTGCGACCGTCGCTTCGGCCCGAGTCTCAGCGGCGCTCGTGTCGGCGGCACTCGTTTCAGCGGTGCTCGGCTCGGCGGTTGCGGCTCCAGCTCCGGCTGCCGCTTCGGCGCTCGGTTCGGTGCTGCTCGGCTCGGCGGTCGGTGCTTCGGCTGCCGGTTCGGTGCTCGGTTCGGCGGCGCCCGATTCGGCGGGCGTTGCCTCAGGCCTTGTTTCGGTGGTGCCCGGTTCGTCGGGCGTCGCCTCGGTCGCTGCGCCGGCCGCCGTTTCGGTGGTCGTCGCTTCGGGGGAGTCGGGTGCCTTGTCGCCGTTCTGTGATTTGTCTTGCACGTCCGAGAATTTCGGGTCGTGGGCGGATTCTCCGGTGTCCGCGGTCAGCGTGCGGGTCGTCGGGCCGTCCGTGCCGGCCGGTGCCCCGGCCTCGGTGTCGTGCGGATCCACCTCGGCGGACCCGGTGGGCGCGGTGCCCTCCGGGTCCTTTTCGCTGTCGCTCACAAGCCCCCCGTGATTAATGCGTTACCGACGATACCTGAGGGGATACGTGCGCCGGCCGCCCAATGCGCAACCGCATGGCCTCCCGATAGGAGGACGGGCAATCCGCCCCGCCGGTTGTCGTGACGGACGCCGCAATACCGACTTTCCGTGAACGCCGAGCGGCGGGGCCCCCGACCGGGTGCCCCGCCGCTCTCACGCCGTCCTCAGGCGGTCACGCCCGGGCGGCTCACTTCTGGATCTTCGCGAGGATGTCCACCACGAACACCAGGGTGTCGTCGCCCTTGATCTTGGGCGGGCTGCCCTCCTTGCCGTAGCCATCCGCGGGCGGCAGCACGAGCAGGACGCGGCTGCCGACCTTCGCGCCGGTCAGGCCCTTGTCGAAGCCGGGGATCGTCGCGCCGGTGCCGATCGGGAAGTTCACCGGCTGCTTGTTGTCCCAGCTGGAGTCGAACTTGTCGCCGCTCTTCCAGATCCGGCCGACGTAGTTCACGACCGCGTCGTCGCCCTTGGCGAGCGCCGGCCCGTTGCCCTGGACGAGCGTCTTGACCTGCAGCTTGTCCGGCGCCTTCACGTCCGGGATCGTGATCTTGGGCTCCTTGGCGCCCTTGTCCTCGACCTTCGGCAGGTTCTTGTCGTCCAGCTTCTGCGCGGTGCCCTCCGGCTTCGGGTCCTTCGGGACGACGGCCTGGATGTCCATGATGAACACCACCGCGTCCTTGTCGGTGATCTGCTGCGGGCTCAGCTGGCTGAGGTCCTTGGACGGCGGGAGCTGCAGCACGACCCGGCTGCCGGCGGTGCGGCCGACCAGGTTCTTGTCGATCTCCTTCAGGCCGCTCTTGCCGATGACGAGGGGCCGCGGGCCGGCCTGCTGCTGCTGGCCCTGCTGCTCCCAGGTGGAGCTGACCTTCTCGCTGGTGCTCTTGACGCGCGAGTTCTCCTCGTCCTTGTCCTTGGACCACTTGTAGGTGGCGAACGAGACGTAGGCGGTGTCGCCGTCGGCGATTGCGCGGCCGTCCCCCTTGATCGGGGTGGTGATCTTCAGCGACCGCGTCGGCGCGAGCTTGGTGGGGATCTCGACCTTGGGCTCGGCGGCGAACTTGCCGGTCACCTCGATCACCGGATCGGGGCGGTTGACCCACCAGTACACGCCGCCGGAGATCGCCAGCGCGGCCACCACGATCCCGGCGATCATCATCAGCCGCCGGTTGCGCGCCTGCTTGGCGGTCAGCGCGGACGGGGCGGACGGCCGGTTCAGCCCGCTCCCGCGCCCGGCGCTGATGCCGTGCGGGGTGAACTCGGGGCTGCGGATGCTCTGGGCGTTCGGAATCTTCGCCTTCGCCTTGACCGTCGGCTTGCCCCGGGGCTTGTCATCCTCGGACATGGTTCCTCACTTGCTCCGGGTTAGACGACATCGCGAACGTGACCACCCTTCCAGGGCCGGGCTAAGCCCAGCGTGAAAACCGTGTAAAGGAGGCCGACCCGCAATCTACCGGTCACGCGGGGAGCGCGGTGCCGTCCGGCAGGGGACTGGAGAAGCCGCCAGGATATCCCCGCCGGGCGAATGACTCACCCCGCCGGATGGCAGGCTGGGGGAATGCGCCTCGCGACGTGGAACGTCAACTCGGTGAAGGCCCGCCTGCCGCGCCTTCTCGCCTGGCTGGACGAGACGAAACCGGACGTCGTCTGCCTGCAGGAGACCAAGTGCCGCGCCGACAAGTTCCCGTCCGGCGAGGTCGAGGAACTCGGCTACGCCACCGCCGCGCACGGCGACGGCCGGTGGAACGGAGTCGCGATTCTTTCACGGGTCGGCATTGAGGACGTCTCTAACGGCTTTCCCGGCGAGCCCGTATATGAGGGCGAGGCGGAGGCCCAGGCGAAGCTGACCGAGCCCGTCCTGCTCGTCCCGGAGGCCCGCGCGATCGGCGCCACCTGCGGCGGAATCAGGGTCTGGTCGCTCTACGCGCCCAACGGCCGCACCCCCGAATCGGCCCACTACCTCTACAAACTCGCCTGGTTCGCGGCCCTCCGCGACGCCCTGGCCGACGAACTCTCCACGGGGACGCCCCTTGTCGCGACCGGCGATTACAACGTGATCCCTACGGACGACGACGTCTGGGACCCGTCCGCCTTCATCGGCTCCACCCACGTCACCCCGGCCGAACGCCAGGCACTCGCCGAACTCCGCGCCCTCGGCCTCCACGACATCGTCCCCACTCCCATGAAGGGCCCGCACCCGTACACGTACTGGGACTATCGGGCCGGGATGTTCCACAAGAACCTCGGCATGCGCATCGACCTCGTCTACGGGAACGACGCCTTCACCGAGCGGGTGCGTTCCGCCTACGTCGACCGTGAGGCGCGCAAGGGCAAGGGCCCGTCCGACCACGCCCCGGTCGTCGTCGACCTCGACTGACCCGCGCCGCCCGGCGTGCTAGCGGCGGGCTAGGAGGCGGCGTTTCGCCGTTGAGGGGTCGTCGGTTTCGTCTAGGACGGTGTAGCCGTCCGGTAGGAGTGTGGCTGGTTCGCCGGGGGCCAGGCACCAGTCGGCGGGCATGTGGGGGCGGGCTCGGCGGGCGGCCTCGGTGAACGCCTCCCAGGCCAGGAGGCCGCCGGGCAGAACGGCGCCGGCCGCGTGCGAGAACACGGCGCGGTCCCAGAAGCCGGTGCACAGGATGAGCGCGTAACCGGGCCTGTCCGGCCGCCAGCTCCCCAGGTCCGCCTGGACGAGCGTGATCAGCGACTCGACGCCGCGCCGCCGGGCCTCCGCGCCGAGCCGGTCGAGGGCGATCTCGGATATGTCGACGGCCGTCACACGTCGTCCGGCCTCGGCGGCACGCAGCGCACTGCCGGACGGCCCGGACGCCAGATCGAGCACGTCGGCGTCCGGCATCGGCAGCGCCAGCGCCCGCTCCACCAGCGGATGGACGGGCGACAACTCCGGAGCGTCCCCGTACTTCCCGTTCCACCGGAGCCTGTCAGGGTGCTCGACCAGCTCAGGATCCACACCGCGACCCTAACGCCACACCACGCCACGCCCCGAGCGCCGTGCCGCGACGCGGCGCCGGGGCCTCTGTTTAGCGGCGCTCCGCGATCAGGAGCATGAACATTGCCGTGGGGAAGCCCTTGCGCCACCACGGGTCGTCCCGTAGTTGCTCCTCCGTCGGGTGCGGTTCGCGCAGGTCCGCGATGACGAAACCGGCGTCTCGGAGCGTTCCAGCGTAGTACTCCAGCGGCCGGAGCCAGCTCGTGATCATCGAGGGGGATTCCAGGCCGTCCACCAGGAACCTCTGGTCGATGCCGCGCGAGGCGAAGTACTGCGCCGCCGGGACGCTGTTCATCGCGCCCTGCTCGGAGTTCACGACGTAGAAGCACGGGTGCAGCGTCAGCAGGATCAGCCGCCCGCCGCTCTTCAGCACGCGCCCGAACTCGCCGATGGCGGGGGCCGGGTCCTGCAGGTGACTGAACAGGTGGTTGCAGAGGACGAGGTCGAACCGGTCGTCCTCCATGGGGAGGTCGTCGACGCTGGCGCGGATGAACGTCGCGCCGGCCGCCGGGTGGGACGAGGCGGCATCGATGAGGCCCTGTGCGGCGTCCACGCCGGTCACGTCCGCGCCCATGGCGGCGAGCCGGCGGGCCAGGTAGCCCTCGCCGCAGCCGGCGTCGAGGACGCGCAGGCCGGCGCAGGCGCCGACGGCGTCGAGGACGGCGGCGTCGGTCAGGTCGGTCCGGTACCGGTCGCGGCCCTCCCGGATGACCCGGACCCAGTACTCCGCGTTGGCCTCCCACCTTTCACGCGTCAGATTCGCGATGGCTTCCGCCGTGTCCTCCACCGGCTCCCCATTTCTCCGTGCGGCCGTCGGTCACGCCGTTCAGGCAGCGCCCTTGAGTTGCCGCACCAGCATGTTGCAGGTCTGTCTGGTCGTGCTGTCCCGGCAGTCGGCCCCGCGCAGTTCCAGCGCCTGGATCAGCTCGACGAGCTTGCCGCCGAACGCGGGGTCGCGTCTCAGCGCCACCGGAATGTACGTCGACACCAGGTAGTACAGGTAGGCGTCGTTGTAGACGGCTATCTCGCGCAGCACCTCGGTGGCCGTGTTGCGCAGCGACAGGGAGCTCGGCAAGGTGAAGTCGCTGCTGATCCGGCCGTCTCTGGTGTAGGTGGGGAACGCCCATTCCTCAAGGGCCGCGTACACGGGGGTGGCGTCCAGTTCCCTGCGGTAGCGCTCGGCGAGTTCGAAGTCGTCCGAGCTGATCAGCGACCCCATCACGACGCCGCGCATCATGAACGCGCTCTGCCGTCCGGGGACCTCGAAGCTGAGGTCGGTCTCCAGCTTCCCGGTCACCTTGCTGACCTGGTGCGTCAGGATGTTGAGCGCCAGGATCGAGTGGAACGAGTACGTCTTGCGGTTCAGCCGGGGCGCCAGGTCGAGGGAGGCGTCGAACAGTTTCTGCGGGTCCTTCAGCAGGCCCTCGCCGGGGTCGGTGGAATAGATCGACTCGAGCGCGCGGTCCTGCTCGCGTCCCCAGAATCGGGCGATGAACGAGGACGTTTTCTGCGTCGCCTGCCCCCGCACGATGTGCAGCGCCGCCTCCAGCGCGTTCAGCAGATGCTGCTGCGCGACGGTCGAGTTCTCCAGGGCGTCCAGGTCGACGGCGAGCCCTTCGCCGTGCAGGTCGTCGACGAGCCCGTCGCGCCTTTTCCGGACGGCGTGCGCCATCGAGTACTCGGCGATTCCCGGAACGGACGACATGAGGCTCTGCAGCGACCGCCCGCTGACCCGGTCGAGCCATTCGGCGTTGTCCCACAGCCGGAAGATCGTGCTCTCGTCGAGCCCGGAGAAGGCCGCGACGTCGGACATGTTCAGGCCCATGTCCCGGGTGATGTCGGAGAGAGACTTCGGCGCACCGTCCGCTGTCATCACTCGCCCTCGAGGTGGCAATTGTCGACGCTTCGATCCTAGCGAAGCGCCGGCTGCCCGGGACGGACGATCGGTGGATGTGTCCGTCCCGTCACCGGCGAGCACCTCACCGGCGAGCACGGCGGGGAGCATGGCGCCCGGTCACCCCCGGGCGGCGGTGAGGTCCAGGCAGCCCCCGCGCACCTGGACGTCCCGCGTCACGGCAGCCGCCACTCGTCCTTGACGCCCATCCCGAACCAGAACGTGGACGTCCCGTTCCGGCCGCGGTGGGTGCCGAAGTCGGTGGCGAGCGCCTTCAGCAGCGCCAGTCCCTGCCCGTGCACGGGCAGGTGCTCGTCCGCCGGCCGCGGCTGCCCCGGCGCGGGACCGCCGTCGGTGACCTCGACCCGGACGTACCGGTCGAGGTGCAGGACGGCCAGCATGATCGTCCCGTCCCGGCGCGGCCGCGCGTGCAGCACCGAGTTGGTCACGGCCTCGCTGGTCAGCAGCTCCAGGTCGCCGAGCTCGGACCGGTCGGCGCCGAAGTGCTGCCCGACGAGCTCGCGGACGTAGGACCGGGCGAGCCGCACGGCCGGCGGCGTCGCGGCGAGGTCGATCTCCCCGATGAGCCGGCCGGACGACTTGCCGTTGTTCCAGGCGGACGGGATGCCGAGTTCGAGCGAGGGTGCGGGAACCAGCACGTGCCCCCCGGACCACGCGTCTGATGCATTCATGGCGGCGTTGGTTTCACGTCTCCGTGTCGGGCTGTAAGCGAACATGTGTTCTCAGGCCAAGTCGAAGTCGGACGTGGAGTGAAACAACGCACACTCTGACGCAGCCCACACCCCCCAGTCACCGCCTCTTGCGCGCACGCAAGCCCCTTGCCGCACCCAGCACCCCATCACCGAGCGCATGTGATCCGTCACGCTCTACTGGGACGGGGTGCGGCCCCAGGCGGAGATGAGCGGGGCCAGGGTGAGGTCGAGGGTGCCCTCGGCGATCGTGGTGAGGAGGTGGTGGATCTCGCCGCTGGTGGCGTGGCCGCCGGCGATGAGCCGGTCGCGGACCTGGAGGATGGTCGCGGTCTCCAGCACCCCGCACGCGGGCGACGCGATCGGGGAGAACGCGTCCGCGCGGACGCCGGTCAGCCCGGCTTCGCGCAGCAGCCGGGGGAGGGTGCGGCCGTAGGCGAGGTCCGCGCCGCGCTCGGCGAGCAGCTTGCGGAAGCCTCGCCGGACGCTGTTGGCCAGGCGCTCGTCGTCCCCGCGCTCGTCGGGGCAGGCCAGCGGTTGCAGCTCGGGGTCGGCGTCCTCGATGAAGAGGACCCCGCCGGGACGCAGGCTCTCGACCATCGTCCGCAGCGCCGCGTCCCGGTCGGCGAGGTGCACCAGGACCAGCCGCGCGTGGACGAGGTCGAACGGTCCCTCGGGCGGCTCATCCCGCACGATGTCGTGTTGCCGGACGTCAACCGGTGCGTCCTTGAGCCACGACACGTCGATGTCGGTCGCCAGTACGTGACCGCTCTCTCCAACACGTCCGGCCAGCCAGGCGGGGATGGAAGGTGCGCCGGCACCGACCTCCCAGCACCGCCACCCGGGCCCGACCCCGATGTCGTCCATGTGCCGGAACGTCCACGCGTCGAACAACTCCGAAATGGCCTCGAACCGCGTTCCGGCCTCAACCTGCCGGTTGCTGAGCAAATACTCCACCCCCCGATGATGACGCCGTTCCGGGCGGGACGTCACGGGATCAACTGGGGGAGGAGGGTGTCGCGGAGGGTGGTCAGGGTTGTGGTTTCGGCGGTGGCTGCCTGTACGCGGGTTGCCAAGGTGGTTGTGAAGTCGTTGAATGCGCGGGCCTGCGGGTCGCCTGGCCAGGGGATCTGGTAGGTGGCGAGGTCGGGCCATTTGGCGCGTGGCATGCGGGTGCCGTCGCCGACGGCGGATGCGTGGGCGATCACGGCGTCGCTTGAGAGGGCCGCCAGTAGCCAGCCGCGGTGGGCCGGGTCCTTCGGGCGGATGACCAGGATGTCTGTTGAGGCGACGCCGTTTATGAAGGCCAGTCCTGCCTTGTGGAAGTAGGGGCGGAGCTTGCCGAAGAGGATGTCGCCGGCATTGAAGCGTCTCTTCGCGCTGGTGATGGCGGACGCGTCGGCCCAGGTTGAGAGCCACATGTGGCGTTTCGGCATGTGTTCCAGAGCGATGTAGTTCTCGTCCCGGGCGATTTGGGCGACTGGGACGTTCGAGCGGACCAGGTCTCCGAGTTCGCCGATGCCTATTGACGTGCGGGGCGCACAGGCTTCGTAGCGGGCGCGGATCAGAGCGTCGGTGCAGGTGGCTATGCGGTCGTTCACCGCGATCTTGTCGTCGAGGGAGCCGAGGACGGACGCTGCTGAATCCTGTTGCGCTCGGGTGAGGCGGGGGGTGGTCAGGCGGTTCAGGATTCCGTGGGTGAGGAGAGGTTGCCCTGAGCCGATGCGATACCGGTTCAGGTCTAGGCGTTTCAGCAGGTAGTAGATGTAGCGGGGGTTCGTCCCGTTCTTTGGGGTCGCGATGATGGCGTTGTCGGTTACCCAGCACGGGTCTGGGCAGTAATGGACGGTTCCGCAGTAGGAACCCACGCGTCCGACAATGGTGCTGTGCGGGCCTGCGTTGAAATCGCCGGAGGTTCCTATGACGCCGTTGGCTCCGTATGTGCGGTAGGCGGAGCCCTCGGCGGGGTGCGACCTTCCGTTCGCGAAGGTGACGATCTCGCCGAGCGTCACCTCAGCCATTCAGGCGTCCCAGCTCCGTCCGGACGACCTGGTCCAGCCGCGCCGACTCCTCGAAGTGCGCGAAGAGTTCCTCGGTGAGGCGCTCGACCCTGGTGGCCGCCGGCTCGTCGCCGGCATGTGCCTGAGCTGCGCCTACGTACCGGCCCGGGGTCAGGACGTGGTCGTGGGACCTTATCTCTTCCAGGTCGGCCGAATGGCAGAAGCCAGGGACGTCGGTGTCGCGCGAGGAACGGTAGGTGTCCGCGATCCGGGTGATGTCCTCATCGGTGAGGATTCGCTCGGTGCGGTCGACCATCGTCCCCATGTCGCGGGCATCGATGAAGAGGACCCGGCCGTCCGTCGGGCGATTGAAGAACCAGAGGCATGCGGGAATCGGGGTGCTGCGGAAAAGGCGGTCCGGCAGGGCGACGATGCATGACACCAGGCCCGCCTCCACCAGTGCGGCGCGGATCACGCCCTCGCCCGACTGCCGGGACGACAGGGAGCCGTTCGCCATGACGACGCCCGCGTGGCCGGCCGGTCCGAGTTTGGAAATGATGTGCTGGATCCACGCGAAATTGGCGTTCCCGGCGGGCGGGACGCCGTATCGCCAGCGCGGGTCGGCGGCGTCCCGATACCAGTCCGACGTGTTGAACGGGGGATTGGCCAGCACGTAGTCGGCCTGAAGGTTGGGATGGGCGTCTGCGTGGAATGTGTCCGAACGGCCTAGGTCGCCGGAGATCCCGTGGACGGCGAGGTTCATCTTGGCCAGCCGCCACGTCCGCTCGTTCGCCTCCTGGCCGTAGACCGCGATGTCGTCCAGCCGTCCCCGATGGCTCAGGACGAACTTCTCCGCCTGGACGAACATGCCGCCGGAACCGCAGCACGGGTCGTACACGCGTCCTTTGAAAGGCTCCAGAATTTCGACGAGCAGCCGCACCACACTGGGCGGCGTATAGAATTCGCCGCCGCGTTTGCCCTCCGCCCGGGCGAACTTCTCCAGGAAGTACTCGTAGACCTCGCCCAGCACGTCCCGCGCGGCCTTCCCGCCGAAACGGACCTCCCCGAGCAGGTCGACCAGTTCACCGAGCCGCCGCTGGTCGACCCCAGTGAAGATCTTCGGGAGCGCGCCGCCGAGCGACGGGTTGGCCCGCATGACCGCGTCCATCGCCGCGTCGATCCGCGCGCCCAGGTCTCCGGAGGAGCCGGTGAGATCCGCCCAGTGCGCCCCGTCCGGGACGACGAAGTCCCCTTCGCCGGACGAGTCGGACACGTACTTGAGGAACACGAGCCCGAGGACGAAGTCCTTGTACTGCGCCGCGTCGACCGCGCCCCGCAGCTTGTCGGCGGCCTTCCAGAGAACGTCCTCCATCGCCGCGAGACTCTAGCCCAGCGACGCGCCTGGTGGACGGACGCCACAGCGTGATGCGACGCTGCGAAGCGTGGTGATCGTGGACGTCCTCGCGCTGGCGGCACTCATCGGATGGCTGTACCTGGCGTTCGGCCACGGCGGTTTCTGGCGAACCGGGCCCGGCCTGCCGGAACAGGACGATCCACCCGAATGGCCGGAAGTGACGGCGATCATCCCGGCTCGCGATGAGGCGGACATCCTTCCTGAAACCCTGCCGACGCTGACTGCCCAGGAGTATCCGGGCGTGTTCCGCGTGCTCCTGGTCGACGACGGAAGCACCGACGGCACCGCCGAAACGGCCGCCCGCCTCACCGAACACGTCATCTCCGCGAAAGATCGTCCCGAGGGATGGGCGGGCAAGGTGTGGGCCATGTCGGAAGGCGTCCGGGCGGCCGGCGACCCCGACTTCTACCTCTTCACCGACGCCGACATCGCCTATGAGCCCGGCACGGTGAAGCGGCTCGTCCGCGAGGCCGTCAATGCGCGGCGCGACCTCGTCTCCCAGATGGCGACGCTCCGCGTCCGCACACGCTGGGAGAAGGTGATCGTCCCCGCCTTCGTGTACTTCTTCGCGCAGCTCTACCCGTTCCGCCGCGTCACCAGGGACGGGGCGCGCACCGCCGCCGCGGCCGGCGGCTGCATGCTCGTCCGCCGCACCGTCCTCGAAAAGGCGGGGGGCATCGCCGCGATCCACGACGCGCTCATCGACGACGTCGCGATGGGCCGCCTCATCAAGCGCGCCGGCGGGCGCTGCCGCCTCGACCTGAGCCGGGACGTGGTCAGCCGCCGCCCCTACCCCCGCCTCGCCGACCTGTGGATGATGATCGCCCGCAGTGCCTACCACCAGCTGCGCTACTCGCCGGTCCTGCTGGCGGGCACCGTCCTCGGCCTGCTCCTGCTCTACGCGGTGCCGCCCGCCGCCACGATCGCGGGCGCCGGCCACCCGGTCGCCCTCGCCGCGGGCGCCGCCGGCTGGGCGATCATGACGCTCACCTACGTGCCCATGCTCCGCTTCTACGGCCTGTCGCCCCTGCGTGCCCTCGGCCTGCCCGCCGTCGCGCTCGTGTACGCCGCCATGACGGTCGATTCCGCGCGCCGCCACCGCGCCGGAAGAGGCGGCGCCTGGAAAGGGCGCACTGTGGCCACCCATTGACCCTTCATCGCCACCGGTCGCGCGGCATAATTTTAACGCGCTCTAGCGTGGAATTCCGGTCGTTCACGGCCGGGAGGAATCGCTTCCCCGCCCAGAGCCCGGACGCCGGTCAGAGCGGTCTCGCCGGCCGATGAACCCGACGATCCTTGGGTCACCAGGACAGGTGGGCATACAGCTTGAACGCGACACTGTGCTGCCATCTGACGCACCGCCCACAAACTCACCGTAACGAGACGGACACATGATGTTATGGTGCGGGGGTGAAGCTGGTGGTGCAGGTCAAACTGCTCCCCGACGCCGCCACCGAGACGGCGCTGCGGGAGACGCTGAAGCTGTGCAACCAGGCCGCCTGCCACGCCTCCCGCCGCGCCTTCACGACCGGGGTGAAGGGCAAGACCGCGCTGCAGCGGCTGGTGTACGGCGAGTTGAAGGCGATGGGCCTGTCGGCCCAGCCCGCGATCCACTGCATCCGCAAAGCCGCGGGCGCCTACGCCACCCTGGCCGAGAACCTCAAGACCGGCAACTACGGGCCGCCCGGGTCGCGGCGCCGCGCCGCCGTGCAGGGCGCGCCGGTCCGGTTCCGCAAGGACGCCGCCCAGCCGTTCGACGACCGGTCGCTGTCCTGGCAGTTCGACGCCCGCACCGTCAGCATCTGGACCGTGCACGGCCGCCTCAGGAGCGTCCCGTTCACGTGTTCGGCCGAGCAAGCGAAGATGCTGGCCGCGCACCGGCGCGGCGAGTCGGACTTGGTGTGGCGCGGCGGGTGCTTCTACCTGTACGCCACCTGCGAGGTCCCGCAGGCCCCCGAGTATGTGCCGGACGGGTTCTGCGGGGTGGACCTGGGCATCGTCAACATCGCCACCACATCTGATGGCACCGTCCACTCCGGCAGGCACATCAACCAGGTCCGGCACCGCAACCGCCGCCTGCGCGCACGCCTGCAGGGCAAGGGCACCAAGTCCGCCAAGCGGCTGCTGCGCCATCTGTCCGGCCGCGAGGCGCGGTTCGCGGCCGACACCAACCACCGCATCTCCAAGAGCATCGTGACCGAGGCTCAACGCACCACGCACGGGATCGCCCTGGAAGATTTGGGCGGTATCCGTGCGCGGGTCCGGCTACGCAAGCCCCAGCGGGTCACGCTGCACACTTGAAGTTTCGCCCAGCTCGGCGCCTTCATCGCTTACAAGGCTCAACGCGCGGGTGTCCCGGTGGTGTTCGTGGATCCCCGTTACACCTCGCAGCAGTGCTCGGCGTGCGGCCACATCCACCGCGAGAACCGGCCCGACCAGGCCACCTTCAAGTGCATGTCGTGCGGCTTCGCTGAGCACGCCGACATCAACGCAGCCCGCAACATCGCCGCACGCGGCGCCGCGGGCTGGGCAGTGAGTCACGCTGCCGACGACGCGGCCTGACCCACCACACCCAGTGGCGGCCAAGAGCTGCAAGCTCGGTCCCTTCAGAGCCGAGAAGCTGACACCGGACCAAGGGGCAGGCCGCGATACCCAATGTCGCGCGAATGTACGACTACTACTGGGCTGGTCGAGGAGCTGCTGCGGCACGACACCCCGGCGCTGTACGCGCTGCCGCGGGTGGCGGCGGAGGACGTCGACCTGCCGTCCGGCCGCGTCGCCGAGGGGGAGCTGGTGCTGCCGCTGCTCGCCGAGGCGAACCGCGACCCCGCCGTCTTCGCCGAGCCCGACCGCTTCGACGCCACCCGGGACGGTCCCGCGCACATCGCGTTCGGGCAGGGCGCGCACTTCTGCCTCGGCGCGCGGCTCGCCCGCATGGAGGTCGAGGCGGCGCTGACCGTCCTGCTCGCCGGGTTCCCCGGTCTCGCGCTCGCGGTCCCGGCGGGGGACGTCCCGTGGCGCGCGGCGAGCCTGGTCAGGGGCCCGACCCGGCTGCCCGTGCGGTGGTGATGCCCGGTTTGTCGCTGCTCGACAAAACCGGCCGCTCCGATGTGTCCCCAGCTTCATTGGAGTAAGTGTCCAATTACGTTACTTTCGGGTAGCCGTCGCGCCGACGGCAGGGGCGAGACGAAGGGTTACCCGCCATGTCCATCACCGTCCGTCGGGTGCTGCGCACCGTGGCGGCGTCCTGCATCGGGCTCGCCATGGCGGCGACCGCACTGCAGGGCACCGCGGCCGCCGCACCGCCGGCCCCCGTACCGCCGGGCCAGGATCCGTTCTACACACCGCCCTCGCCGCTCCCGGCGGGCAAGCCCGGCGACGTCATCCGGTCGCGTCCGGCCGTGTTCACCATGGACCCGTTCGGCCGGTCGCCCTACGAGGGCGTCAAATCGTGGCAGGTCCTGTACCGCTCGGAGACGGCCGACGGCAAGCCGACCGCCGTGTCCGGCATGGTGCTCGTCCCGAGCAAGGCGTGGACGGGCCAGGGCAAGCGCCCGATCGTCTCCTACGCCGTGGGAACGCGCGGCCTCGGCGACGACTGCGCGCCGTCCTACACGCTCACGCAGGGCATCGACTACGAGATGTTCTTCGTCGCCGACGCGCTCAGCCGCGGCTGGGCCGTCGCCGTCACCGACATGGAGGGCCTCGGCACGCCCGGCCAGCACACCTACGAGGTCGGACGCTCCCAGGGCAAGGCCGTGCTGAACATGGCGCGGGCCGCGCAGCGCCTCCCCGAAGCCGGCCTCGGCACCTCGCCGATCGGCCTGTGGGGCTACTCGCAGGGCGGGACGTCCTCAGGCTGGGCCGCCGAACTGGCGGCGTCCTACGCCCCTGAGCTCGACATCAAGGGCGCCTTCGCGGGCGGCGTCCCGGCCGACCTGCTGGCGGTCGCCAAGGGCCTGGACGGCTCCCCGTTCGTCGGCCTGATGTTCATGGCCGCGGTCGGCTACGACGCCGCCTACCCCGAGCTGGACCTGGAGAAGTACCTCAACGACAACGGCCGCGAGCTGCTGCGGAAGGCCGAGCACCTCTGCCTGGTCAGCGTCGACGGCATCGGCACCCTCGCCGGGACGCTGTTCAAGAAGATCAGCGACTACACCGCCAGCAACCCGCTGGACACGCCGCAGTGGCAGCGGCGGCTGAACGCCAACAAGCTCGGCTCCACCGCCCCGTCCGTGCCGGTGTTGCAGGCCCAGGCCGTCTATGACCAGATCATCCCGTTCGGCCAGGCCGACACGCTGCACAAGGCGTGGTGCGCCAAGGGCGCGAACCTGACCTGGAAGACCTACACGTTCGCCGAGCACGCCACCGGCATGCTCTGGAGCGAGCCGGACGCGATGGCCTTCCTGACCGACCGCTTCGCCGGCAAGCCCGTCACCGGCAACTGCGCCGCCTGATTCCGGTCGGCCGTCATGGGGCCATCCCGCTCTCGCAGAGGGCAGGATGGCCCCATGGACTTGGTGGAGTTCCTCCGCGCCCGGCTGGCCCGCGACGAGCAGATCGCCCGGGACAGCTCGTCCGCCCCCTGGAAGGCCACGCCCGCCGGGACGATCAACATCGACTCCGAAGAGCCCGCCTTCGTCGCGAAGGCGGAGAACGACGCCTACGCCGAGCACATCGCCCGCCACCACCCGGCCCGCACGCTCGCCGAGGTGGCCGCCCGCCGGCAGATCGTGGACGACTACGAGAAGAGCGCCTGGATCCTCGGCCAGGGGCACCGCACTCCCGAACTGGAGGCCGCCCAGGCCGTCCGCGAATCGGTGCTGCGCCTCCTCGCCCTCCCCTATGCGACCCACCCCGCCTACCAGGAGGAATGGCGCCCCTAAACGTCGGTGATCAGCGCCGGATGGTCGGGGGCGTCCATTTTCAGGACGACGTCGACGTTGTGCAGCGGGGACGCTTCGGCCGTGTAGCGCGCATAGGCGGGCAGTGTCCAGGACTGGTCATCTGGTGTCCGGCGGGCCAGAGCCTGGGTCGACATCGTCAGATGGACGGTCCGTTCGAACGGCAGGCCGCGGCCGAGGAGCAGCGATCCGTCCAGTAGGCAGACACCGCCGCGCTGGAGCGACACGTAGCGCGCCCTTGTCGCGCGGTCGAGTTCGGCGTCCCACAGGCTCGGCAGCACCTTTCCCGTCCCGGACGGCTCCAACGGCGCCAGCACCTCCCGGACGAGGCCGTTCACGTCCAGCCATTCGTCGTAGTAGAGGTCGGGGTCGTTGCGTCCGAATTCGTAGCGCAGCGACGCCGGACGCAGGAAATCGCGTGCCGACACCCGAACCACGTCCCGTCCTAGTGCGCGCAGCGGTGAGACGAGCGCGTCGGCGAGATCCCAGGGGGCGGACGGTGGCGCGCCGTCGATTGCGATCCGCGACCACGAATCGCGCCCGAATTGCGCGATCCGCTCGGAAAGCTCCGTGACCACGAGCGATGGCGAGATCGGTCGTACGCGCATCACTTCATCCTGCCCGCATCCTGGGACGCGACTGACACACCGGAAGCCGGGAAGGTAACCTCGATACGGGCCCGAGAGGCGCTGCAACGGGCGAGAGCCCGCCACGCTCGGTCCCGCGACACCGACTTCCGCAAGGGCGCCTCCCACGTTGAACTGGGAGGTGCTCGGTAACAATGACCCACACCGATCTGCGCGAGCTGCTGGAGCAGCGGATCGCGGTGCTCGACGGCGCCTGGGGCACGATGCTGCAGGGCGCGGGCCTGGCGCCCGAGGACTACCGCGGCGACCGCGTCGGCGCCGACCATGAGAAGGACGTCACCGGCGACCCCGACCTGCTGAACCTGACCAGGCCGGACGTGATCCTGGACGTCCACCGGCAGTACCTGGACGCCGGCGCCGACATCACCACGACCAACACGTTCACCGCGACCAGCATCGGCCAGGCCGACTACGGCCTTGAGTGCCTCGTCCACGAGATGAACGTGCAGGGCGCCCGGCTCGCCCGGCAGGCGGCCGACGAGTACGAGGGACGGTTCGTCGCCGGCTCCGTCGGCCCGCTCAACGTGACCCTGTCGCTGTCCCCCCGGGTCGAGGACCCGGCCTACCGCGCCGTCACGTTCGACCAGGTCAAGGCCGCCTACGCGGAGCAGATCGCCGGCCTCGCCGAGGGCGGCGTCGACCTGCTGCTGATCGAGACGATCTTCGACACGCTGAATGCGAAGGCCGCGATCGCCGCCGCCCGCGAGGTCGCCCCCGAGCTGCCGCTGTGGATCTCGGTGACGATCGTCGACCTGTCCGGGCGGACGCTGTCCGGGCAGACCGTCGAGGCGTTCTGGCGGTCGATCGAGCACGCCGAGCCGCTGGTCGTCGGGGTGAACTGCTCCCTCGGCGCCGTCGAGATGCGCCCGCACGTGGAGGACCTGGCCCGGATCGCCGGCACCTACGTCGCCAGCCACCCGAACGCGGGCCTGCCGAACGCGTTCGGCGGCTACGACGAGACGCCCGAGGAGACCAGCGCCCTGCTGCGCGACTTCGCCGCGTCCGGCATGGTCAACCTCGTCGGCGGCTGCTGCGGAACGGGCCCCGCGCACATCGCGAAGATCGCCGAGACCGTGCGGGGGATGGCGCCGCGCGAGGTCGCGAAGCCCGCCAAGGCGGGGCGCCGGCAAAACAGCCGGTTCAGCGGGCTGGAGCCGTTCGAGATCGGCGCCGACACCGGCTTCATCATGATCGGCGAGCGGACGAACGTCACCGGCTCCAAGCGGTTCCGCAAGCTCATCGAGGCGGGCGACCACCAGGCCGCGGTGGACGTCGCGCTGGAGCAGGTGCGCGGCGGCGCGAACCTCCTCGACGTCAACATGGACGCCGACCTGCTCGACAGCGAGCGGGAGATGACCACGTTCCTGAACCTGATCGCGACCGAGCCCGAGGTGGCCCGCATCCCGATCATGGTGGACAGCTCGCGGTGGAGCGTGCTGGAGGCCGGGCTCAAGACCGTCCAGGGCAAGGGCGTCGTCAACTCGATCTCCCTCAAGGAGGGCGAGGAGCCGTTCCTCGAACAGGCCCGCCGCATCCGCGACTTCGGCGCCGGCGTCGTCGTCATGGCGTTCGACGAGACCGGCCAGGCCGACACGGCCGACCGCAAGGTCGAGATCTGCGGCCGCGCCTACGACCTGCTGACGCAGCGGCTGGGGTTCCCCGCCGAGGACATCATCTTCGACTCGAACGTCCTCGCCGTCGCGACCGGCATCGAGGAGCACAACGGGTACGCGAAGGCGTTCATCGACGCGCTGCCGCGCATCAAGGAGCGCTGCCCCGGCGCCCGCACCAGCGGCGGCATCTCCAACCTGTCGTTCTCGTTCCGGGGCAACGAGGTCGTCCGCGAGGCGATGCACTCGGCGTTCCTGCTGCACGCCGTCCGCGCCGGGCTCGACATGGGCATCGTGAACGCCGGGCAGCTCGCCGTCTACGAGGACATCCCCGCCGACCTGCTCGAACTCGTCGAGGACGTCCTGTTCAACCGGCGCGAGGACGCCACCGACCGGCTCGTGTCGTTCGCCGAGAACGTCAAGGGCAAGGGCACCGTCCGCGAGGTCGACCTCTCCTGGCGGGACGCGCCGGTCGAGCAGCGCCTCTCGCACGCCCTCGTCCACGGCATCGTCGACTTCATCGAGGACGACACCGAGGAGGCCCGGCAGCAGGCGGCTCGCCCGCTGGACGTCATCGAGGGCCCGCTGATGGACGGCATGAAGATCGTCGGCGACCTGTTCGGGTCCGGCAAGATGTTCCTGCCGCAGGTGGTGAAGAGCGCCCGCGCGATGAAGCGCTCCGTCGCCTACCTGGAGCCCTTCATGGAGGACGAGAAGGAGCAGGCCCTCCGCGCCGGACGCATCCAGCAGGAGCGCGGCCAGGGCAAGATCGTCCTCGCCACGGTGAAGGGCGACGTGCACGACATCGGCAAGAACATCGTCGGCGTCGTCCTCGGCTGCAACAACTACGACGTCGTGGACCTCGGCGTGATGGTCCCGGCCGCGAAGATCCTCGACACGGCGATCGAGGAGAACGCCGACGCCGTCGGGCTGTCCGGCCTGATCACCCCGTCCCTGGACGAGATGGTCTCCGTCGCCGCCGAGATGGAGCGCCGCGGGATGAAGCTGCCGCTGCTCATCGGCGGTGCCACGACGTCCCGGCAGCACACCGCCGTGAAGATCGCGCCCGCCTACGACGCGACGACCGTGCACGTCCTGGACGCGTCCCGCGTCGTCGGCGTCGTCTCCGACCTCCTCGACGAGGACCGCGCCGCCGCGCTCGACGTCGCCAACCGCGAGGAGCAGGCCCGCCTCCGCGAACTCCACGAGACGAAGCAGCGCCGCCCTCTCCTCACCTACGGCAAGGCCCGGGCGAACCGCGAGGAGGTCGACTTCGGCGACCTTCCGACGCCCGCGTTCACCGGCGTCCGGATCGTCCAGCCGTCCATCGCCGCGCTCCGCGAGATGATCGACTGGCAGTTCTTCTTCCTGGCCTGGGAGCTGAAGGGCAAGTACCCGGCGATCCTCGACCAGCCCGTCGCCCGCGAGCTGTTCGACGAGGGCAACGAGCTGCTCGACCAGATCATCGCGGACGGCGCCTTCGAGGCGTCCGGCGCCTACGGTTTCTGGCCGGCGCACGCCGAGGGCGACGACATCATCCTGCCGGACGTCCGGTTCCCGATGCTGCGCCAGCAGACGTCCAAGCCCGAGGGACGCCCGAACCGCTGCCTCGCCGACTACATCGCCCCGTCCGGCGACCACCTCGGCGGCTTCGCCGTGACGATCCTCGGCGCCGAGGACCTGGCCGCGAAGTTCGAGGAGGAGAAGGACGACTACAAGGCCATCATGGTCAAGGCCCTCGCCGACCGCCTCGCCGAGGCGTTCGCCGAGTACATCCACCTGGAGGCCCGCCGCGCCTGGTTCGAGCCCGGCGCCGAGCCCGACCTGGCGGACCTGCACGCCGAACGCTTCCGCGGCATCCGCCCGGCGCTCGGCTACCCGGCCAGCCCCGACCACAGCCTCAAGCAGACCCTCTTCGACCTGCTGGACGCCGGACGCCTCGGCATGAAGCTGACCGAGTCCTACGCGATGGCGCCCGCCGCCAGCGTCAGCGGCCTGATCTTCGCCCACCCGTCGTCCCGCTACTTCACGGTGGGCCGGATCGGCAAGGACCAGATCGAGGAGTACGCGGCCCGCTGCGGCCTCCCGGTGCCGGAGGTCGAGCGCTGGCTGGCCCCGAACCTCGCCTACGACCCGCAGAAGTGAGCTGCTCGCCGTGATCGAACTGAAGACGCCCGCGGAGATCGAGCGCATGCACGTGGCCGGGCGATTCGTCGCCGAGGTGCTCACCGAGGTCGGCCGGCTCGCCGACGTGGGCGTCAACCTCCTCGACCTGGAGCACCACGCGCGCGCCATGATCAAGCGGCGCGGCGCGGAGTCGTGCTACTGGGACTACGCGCCGTCCTTCGGCAACGGCCCGTTCCGCAACGTCATCTGCCTGTCGGTCAACGACGCCGTCCTGCACGGCCTGCCGCACGACTACGTGCTGCCGCACGACTACGTGCTGCGGGACGGGGACGTGCTGAGCGCGGACATCGCGGTCGGCATCGACGGCTGGGTGGCGGACTCGGCGCGCACGGTCATCGTCGGGACGGCCGCCGAGGAGGACCTGCGGATCGTCCGCGCCACCGAGGAGGCGCTGGAGGCCGCGATCGAGGTGGCGCGCCCGGGCAACCGCGTGGGCGACATCTCGGCGGCGATCTCGGCGGTGGCCGGCGACTACGGCTACCCGGTCAACGACGAGTTCGGCGGCCACGGCCTCGGCCGCACCATGCACGAGGGGCCGCACGTGTCGAACAAGGGCCGGGCGGGGCGCGGCCTCAAGCTCCGGCCGGGCCTGACCCTCGCGCTGGAACCCTGGTTCGCGCGCACGACCGACCGGATCGTCTACGGCGCCGACGGCTGGACGATCCGGTCGGCCGACGGCTCGCGCACGGCCCACTCCGAGCACACGGTGGCCATCACCGAGGACGGCCCCCTCGTGCTCACCAGGCGTGAATCGGAACGTCCCGCGCCGGCGGCTCGTCCGGTGTGAGGCGAACGCGGGCGCGCCCCACACCGGACGGGCGGGTCAGGCGCGGGTGATGCGGACCTTCCAGACCTCCGGGCCCGCCTCCTCGTAGTCCCAGGTGAACTCGCCGGGGTACTGGGAGGCGAACTGGTAGTAGAGCGGCTTCGGGTCGTGGTCGTTGACCAGGACGAACGCCGTTCCGGCCGCGAGGGCCTCGAAGGTGGCGAAGATCTGCTGGTGCCGCTGGCCGTGGGCGAGGACGCGCACGTCCAGTTCGCCGCCCGCCACCTCGGCGGTCGCGCCCGGGACGCCGGGGTAGGCGTCGTGGCCGCCGCAGGTGCACTGGTGCCCGTCGTCGTGGGACGCCGTGCCCTCGCCGAGGATCTCGTGCATGCCGTCCAGCAGCGCCCCGAGGTTCACGCCCGCGTCCACGAGGGCGGGCAGGATCAGGTCGTTCTCCTTGTCCATGTGCGACTGGAAGAGGGCGTTGACCGCGGCCGCGGCGGCGACCGTCTCCGCGGGCGTGCGGGCGGCCGCGAGTTCGGCGACCTTCTCGTGCAGGACGACGTGCTCACGCAGCATCGCGCGCAGCAGCAGGCGCGCCTCCGGCAGGTCCTCGGCCGCCTTGTAGAGGGTCCGCTCCTCGGCCTCGGCGTGCGGGACGATCTCCTCCGTCAGGAACGCGACGAGCTTGTCGCGCCGCGCGTAGGGGGCGCTGAGCTGGTCGACGGCACGGGCGATGGTGAGCGTGTGGTCGGCCATGGTCCGGCCGAGCCGCTCGTGATGGTCGAGGATGGCCCGCACCGTCTCCTGCTGCGGGTCCGCGGTCGATGTGGTCATGAGCACTCCTAGGGTGCCGGACTGTTTTTCACAACACTACTTGTATTTATAATAGCGGGTATGGAGAATCAGGTCACCGGGGCGCGCGACCACCACCCCCAGGCCGCACCCCGCCTGGCGGCGCGCCGGCTCCCGTTGCTGGCCGGCGCGCTGCTGTCCCTCCTCGTCGCGCTCTGGGGCGCCCTCGCCCTGCTGAACCTGGACGTCGCGCTCCCGCGCACGTCGTTCGCGCGGCAGCACGGGCCGCTGATGGCCCTCGGCTTCCTCGGCACGCTGATCTCCCTCGAACGCGCCGTCGCCCTCGGGCGCCCCTGGGCCTACGTGTCGCCCGCCCTCGCCGCGGCCGGCGGGCTCATCACCGCCGCCGGGCTCCTGACCCCCGGGCGGATGCTGCTCACCGCCGCCGGCGGCTGGCTCATCGCGATCTACATCACGGTCCTCGGCCGCCGGACGGGACGCGACCTCACCGTCCAGCTGGCCGGCGCCGTGGCCTGGTACATCGGCGGCCTGCTGTGGATCGGCGGCCGGACGATCGGCGACATCGTCCCGTGGCTCGCCGCGTTCCTCATCCTCACCATCGCGGGCGAACGCCTCGAACTCGCCCGGGTCGCCTTCCTCGGCAAGCGCGCGGCCGACGGGCTCGTCGCCGCGGCGGCGCTGCTCTTCGCCGGCGCGGCCGTCTCCGTCTGGTGGGCCGGACCGGGATGGCGCCTGACCGGCCTCGGCATGGTCGCGCTGGCCGCCTGGCTCGCCCTCCACGACGTCGCGCGCCGCACCGTCCGGGGCACCGGGCTGCCCCGCTTCGCCGCCGCCTGCCTGCTCGCCGGATACGCCTGGCTCGCCGTCGCCGGCGCGATCTGGCTCGCCGCCGGACGTCCCGCGTCGACCGGCTTCTACGACGCCGCCCTGCACGCGGTCTTCCTCGGCTTCGTGATCTCGATGGTCTTCGGGCACGCACCGGTGATCCTGCCCGCCGTCCTGCGGGTCCGGCTGCCGTATCACCCCATCCTGTACGCGCCGCTCGCGCTGCTGCACGCGTCGCTCCTGGTGCGCGTCGTGGGCGACCTGGCCGGCGTCTCGCTCGCGCGGACGGTCGGTGGCGTACTCGGCGAGGTGGCGCTCCTGCTCTTCGGCGCCTGCGCCTTCGCAGCATCCCGTCTGGTCGGAAGGGGACGGACATGACGTCCATCGGTGTGCGCCCGAAGGTGGGCCCGCCCCCGGCGCCGCGCCGCTCGCGGTCCGTGTGGCACGCCGTCGCCAACGGGGTCGTGCTGGTCTGGCTGGCACTGACCGTTGTGGCTGCTTTCGTCCGGCATGAGCTGCCTGTGCCGCAGTGGCTGCTGATCCACCTGTTCCTGCTGGGCGCGGTGACCAACGCCATCGTGACCTGGACCGAGCACTTCGCGTCCGCGCTGCTGCGCGTCCCGGCCCCGCCCGACTGGTGGCCGATCACACGGCTGGTGGTGCTGAACGCGGGCATTGTCGCGGTGCTGTGCGGCGTTTCCGAAGGCTTTCCTTGGGTTGCCGTCGGCGGAGCGGCCGGTGTCGTGGGCGTCGTCGCGGCGCACATCGCCGTGCTGGGCCTGCGGGGGCGAAGCGCCCTGGGCGGACGGTTCGCGCACGTCGTCGCCTGGTACCTGTGGGCCGGGGCGGCGCTGATCACGGGCGGGACGCTGGGCGGGCTGATGGCGTCCGGGCACGTCCCGTCCGGCTGGCACGAGCGGCTGCACGCGGCGCACGCGCAGGTCAACCTCCTGGGCTGGGTCGGGCTCGCCGTGCTCGGCACACTGTTCACGCTGTGGCCGACGGTGCTGCGCACCCGGATGGTGGACGGCGTGGGCCGGATCGCCCGCTGGTCCCTGCGCTTCGCCGTGCCAGGGCTAGCGGTCGCGGTCGGCGGACTGCTCGCCGACCTGCGCTGGGTCGTCGTCGCCGGTCTGCTGGTGTACGCGGGGGCCGCCGCGCTGGCCCTCGTTCCCTTCGTGCGGACGTTGCGCCAGCGTCGCCCGCACACGCCGGCGTCCTGGATGCTCGCGGCGGGGACTTCTTGGTTCGCGGTCGCTCTGCTTGTGGACGCGTCCCGGCAGAGTCTTTCGGGGCTGCTTCCGCTGATGCTGGTCGGCTTCGTGGGGCAGACGCTCCTCGGCGCCCTGACGTTCTTGCTGCCCGTCGTCCTGGGCGGGGGACCGGCCGCACTGAAGGCCAACTCGGCCCTGATCGAACGCGTCTGGGTGGTGCGGGTCGCGGCGATCAACGTCGCGGTTCCGCTGCTCGTCCTGCCGGTGCCGGAGTGGACTTCGCGCGCCGCGTGGATCGTCGTCCTTGCCGCACTCGCCGCATTCATCCTGCTGGCGGTCGCGACGATCTTTCGCTCCCACCGTCCGTCCCCGGTCGTCGCCGGCGTTACCGCCGGCGTTCTGCTCACGGCTCTGGCCGTGGGGGTGACGGCGGGCGGCGGCGACTCGTCCCCGCAAACGGTGGCCGCGTCCGGGACCCGCGTGGTGGACGTGAGCCTGGTCAACATGCGCATTCGCCCGGGGACGATCGAGGCCGCCCCCGGCACGCGTCTCGTGTTGAAGGTGACGAACAAGGACGCGATGCAGCACGACCTGCGCCTGGAGTCAGGCCAGGCGACCCCGATGCTGGACCCGGGGGAGTCGGCGACGCTGACGGTGCCGTCGGTGAAGGGCACGATCGATGGCTGGTGCACGGTCCCCGGCCACCGCGCAGCGGGCATGACCATGCAGATCAAGACGGGGGCTTCTTCCCCGTCCTCGTCGGCGATGGATCACGACGCGATGGGCCATCAGGCGATGGGGAGCGGCCAACTCGACTTGGCGGCGCAACCGTCCCCCGGTTGGAAGCCCTACGACGCAGCCCTCAAGCCCGCGCCGGGTGCCAAGGAACACCGCGTCGAACTGCACGCCACCGACCGCCAGCTAGAAGTCGCGCCCGGTGTTCAGCAGACGATGTGGACGTTCGGCGGCACGGTCCCCGCCCCAGTGTTGCGCGGCAAGATCGGCGATACCTTCGTCATCACCTTGGTCAACGACACGACCATGGGCCACGGCATCGACTTCCACGCTGGGTCGCTCGCCCCGGACGTGCCGATGCGCACGATCCAGCCCGGTGAACGCCTGACCTACCGTTTCAAGGCCGAACATGCCGGTGCGTGGTTGTATCACTGCTCGACCATGCCGATGCTGCAGCACATCGCCAACGGCATGTACGGCGCGGTCATCATCGACCCACCCGACCTGCCCTCGGTCGACCGCGAATACGTCCTGGTGCAGGGCGAGCTGTACCTGGGGCAACCGGGCTCGGCCGCTCAGGTGGCCAAGATGCGTGAGGGCCGCCCGGACGCCTGGATGTTCAACGGCACCGCCGCCGGCTACGACCACGCACCCCTGACCGCCCGCGCGGGTGACCGCGTCCGCGTCTGGGTGGTGGACGCGGGCCCGTCCTCCAGCACGGCGTTCCACATCGTGGGCGCCCAGTTCGACACCGTCTACAAGGAAGGCGCGTATCTCCTGCGCAAGGGCGACCCGGGCGGTTCGCAGATCCTCGACCTGGCCCCCGGCCAAGGCGGCTTCGTCGAAACCGTCATGCCCGAACCCGGCCACTACCCCTTCGTCGACCACGACATGCGCCACGGCGAGTCCGGCGCCCACGGCATCCTGAAGGTCACCGGCTGATGCAATTATCCTGTCCGTGGAGATACAGGCCCTCATAGAGCAATTGGCCGGACCCGACCAGAAAGCCGCGAGCGACGCCCTCGTGGAGATCGGCGCCCCGGCCGTCGGTCCGGTCCTGGACGTCCTCTGCGACGAGGACTCCGCGGTCGACTGGAGCACCAGCGCCACCGTGCTGCGCCGCATCGGACGTCCCGCCCTGGACCCGCTGATCGAGGCCATGGCGAAGGCCCCCACGACCGAGGTTGCCCGCCGCTGCGGCTGGGCCCACAGCGGCCTCAAGATCGACGACCTCTCGGCCTTCGTCCCAGGACTGCGCCACCCGAGCCCGGAGGTCCGCGCCAACACCGCTTACACGCTCCAACTGAAGGGCGAAGCGGCCCTCCCGCACGCTTCCGACCTGATCGCCCTCCTGGACGACCCCGACCCCGACGTCAGGCAGCGCGTCATCTGGGCCATCAAGGAACTGGGTTCCGCCGTGGTACCCCTCCTCCGGGACGTCCGCCGCTCCAGGTCCGGCCGCCTCCGCCGGCCCGCGCTGGAGGCGCTCGCCGAGGTGGCCGGCCCGGCCGGGCTGGACGACCGCGACCTGGCCGCCGTCCGCCGCCTGATCCGCGTCAAGCAGGCGGCCGAGACACCCGAGCCGATGCACCTGTGCGGCACCTGGTTCGCACTCCCGACCGGCGACCAGCAGGCCGTCCTGGACGCGTTCGACCTCTCCGACCCCGAACCCGTCACGATGCGGCTCGGCGCGTCCGCCTGGAACAGCGACCACCACGGCTGGGGCGCCGACCACCTCGCCTGCTCCCGCACCTACGTGTCACCGCGACTGGACGGCTGGACCCTCGTCTTCGGCAACCCCTTCCATTCCGGCGAGGACTTGGACTCCGAGCAGCTCACGGACCACTGCCGAGCCCTGAGCACCCGTTTCGGCGCAGCGCACTGGTACGGCGCGAGCTGCGGCGACGACTGGACGGCCTGGTGCGTAGCCGAACACGGGGAAGTCGTCCGCTACTACGACATCTACGAAGAAGACGACCAGATCGGCCCACCGCACCCGGCCGAAGAGGGCTACGTCCTCCCGCACATCGATCCTTTCCCCGACGACGCCTTCGACGGCATCGACATCGGGGACAGTGCCGCTTTCCAGGCCCGCGAATGCCACGCCACGACCTTCGCCGCCCGCGCCTCGGTAGACCCGTCCGCCCTGGGCCCGAAGACCGACGTCCAAGGCCACGCCGTCCTGGCCCTGACGCCCTGCGGCCGAACCCACGGCCACCCCCGAGGCGCCCTCGACATCTAGCCCGCCACCGTCTGGTCCCACAATCCGCAGCTAACCGGCAATCCCGGCACCCTGCCCTACCCCTTCCGACCAGGCGAAACAGCCCATCCTGACCAACTCGTCAATTGACCCGTAGACACGCTGCTTTAACGCTTTGAGAGGGATCGGTTACCGATAGTTTGCCTGTCATGCCGTCAACCGATCACGAGCTGCCGCTGGCGATGATCCGCGAGAAGCCGCAGCTCGTCCCGACGATATTGCGGACCGTCTTCGAGCTGGACATGCCCGGCGACGACGACAAGGCCACGGTGACCTCGGAGTCCTTCGCGGGCCTGAACCCGGCCGAGTTGCGCTGCGACGCCACCGTCCTCCTGGACGACCCCAAGAAGCCCAGCCACGGCATCATCGTGGAGTGCCAGCGGCGCTACGACAAGGACAAGACCTACAGCTGGCCCGCGTATCTCGCTCTCCTGCGGGAGCGGCACAAGTGCCCGGTGACCCTGCTGGTCATCTGCCCCGACCAGACCGTCGCGCGCGCCTGCGCCAAACCCATCGACCTGGGCCACCCCGACTGGGTGCTCAAGCCTCTGACCTTCCACCCGGGGATGCTTCCCGCCGTCACCGACCCCGTCAAGGCCCGCGAATGCCCCCAGTTGGCGTTGCTCAGCGCGACCGTCCATGCCGACGGCCCGGACGCCGAAGCCGTCCTGACCAGCGTGGTCGTCGCATTCGACGCCCTGAAGTACGAGAGGCCGGAAGTCGGCCCCCTGTACTATGACTACCTGACGGACCAGCTCTCTGAAGCTGCCCGCAAGCTCCTGGAGGAGATCGTGAAGACTGCCGGCTACGAGTGGAAGTCGGACTTTGCCAAGGCCCACCGCGCCGAGGGCCGCGCCAAGTCGGTCCTGCTGGTCCTGGAGGCCCGCGGGATCAACGTCCCCAACGAGGTCCGCGAGTGCGTCACGGACTGCACTGACACCGACCGGCTCGAGCGCTGGGTCCAGCGGGCCGCCGTCATCGACAAGGCCGAAGACCTCCTCGACTGACGACTTCCCTGGCCTCGTCCGCGCACTGGTGTGGTGGGCGGGGCCGTGTCGCTTTCACGGCCCGTCTCCGGGCCGCTCCCGATCCGATGCCCTGATCCGAGCGTCGTCCCTGGTGGGACGGCTATTTCGGGCTGGGCGACTGTTGGAGGAGAAGACGGCCATCAAGAACTACGAGTGGAAGTCGGACTTCGCCAAGACCCACCGCGCCGAGGGGCGCGCCGAGGGGCGCGCGGAGGGCGAGGCGAAGATCCTCCTGCTGATGCTGGAGAACCGTGGGATCAACGTTCCCAACGAGGTCCGTGAGCGCGTCACGAACTGCACTGACACCGACCAGATCGAGCGCTGGGCCGAGCGGGCCCTCGTCATCGACAAGGCCGAAGACCTCCTCGACTGACGACTTCCCCGGCCTCGTCCGCGCACTGGTGTGGTGGGCGGGGCCGTGTCGTTTTCACGGCCCGTCTCCGGGCCGTTCCCGATCCGATGCCCTGATCCGAGCGTCGTCCCTGGTGGGACGGCTATTTCGGGCTGGGTGACTGTTGGAGATGAAGATGGCCATCAAGAACTACGAGTGGAAGTCGGATTTCGCCAAGGCCCACCGCGCCGAGGGGTATGCCGAAGGTTACGCCGAGGGGTACCTCACAACGGGGTAATCCCCATCGAACAACCCTCTAATGTCATATGTACATTAGTGTTCTTTAGTGTCGGCGGCGCGTTGCGCACGCGCAGAGCGGCTTCGTACGCTTTGGGCCGGGTACTGCGGGCGGTGGGCGGCAGGAGGGCTGGCCGGGTGGGAGTTCAGGCGGAGCCGGAGCGGATCGTCGGCGGACGGTACCGGCTCGTGGCGCCACTCGGTGTGGGCGGGTTCGGGCGTGTGTGGAAGGCGCACGACGAGGCTCTGGACGTCCACGTCGCGGTCAAGGAGGTGCGGCTGCCGCAGCAGGCCGTCGCGGAGGCCGAGCACCGCGAACGGGTGGTCCGCGCGGCCCGGGAGGCCCGCAACGCGGCCCGGTTGCGCGACCATCCGCACATCGTCGCGGTCCACGACGTGGTCGTAGAGGACGGCACCCCCTGGATTGTGATGCGCCTCGTCGACGGGCCCTCCCTGGGGGAGCGCCTGCGTACGGGCGGCCCGCTGCCCTCGCCGCTGGTGGCCGAGTTGGCGACCGCGCTCCTCACGGCGCTCAAGGCGGCGCACGCGGCCGGGATCGTGCACCGTGACCTCAAACCCGCGAACGTCATGCTCGCCGAGGACGGCCAGGTCCTCCTCACCGACTTCGGCATCGCCGTGCACGAGACCGACACGCGCCTCACCGCCACCGGAGGGGTCATCGGCTCGGCCGAGTACATGGCCCCCGAACGCCTCAACGGCTCCGGCGACCACCCCGCCGGCGACCTTTTCTCGCTCGGCGTGACCCTGTACGAGGCGGTGGAGGGCATCTCCCCGTTCCGCCGCGACACCCCCACCGCCACCATGGCCGCCGTCGCCATGCACGACCCCACGCCGCCGCGGCGCGCCGACCCCGTCCTGGCCTCCCTGATCGTCGCGCTCCTGGCCAAGAACCCCGCGGACCGTCCCACCATCGACAGCACCCTGGCCATACTCCGCGCCACGCCGGAGACGCAGACGTCCACCGTGTCCATGGCACCGGCCCCGCGGCAACCCGGGCCGCTCGGCGGAGCCCAGCCTCTCCTGGCCGAGGAACGCCGGCGCATACGCGACCGGGAAGGCCCAGCCGACGGCTACCGGATCGCCGTCTACTGCTCCCTTGTGTTGTTCACCCTGGTCTCCGTGCTCACGTTCATCGCGCTGATCACGACCTGGCATACCCTGCCCGGGGACTGGCGCACGTCCTCCGAGACCTACCCGGACGCGGAGGACACCGGCGAATTCGAGCGCTGGCAGACCATCTACAGCCGGCTGCTGGCCGCCAAAGTCCTTTCCGGTGTGGGCCTGGTGACGTGCTGGATCCTCTGGTTCGCCTGCGTACGCCGGCTGGCCGACAGATTCGCCCCGGGCCGCCTGCGCTACCGCCCCGGGATGGCCGTGGCCGGATGGTTCGTCCCCATCGGAAACCTGTTCCTTCCCAAGCAGATCGCCGACGACGTCTGGCACGCCTCCAGTGCACAGGACAGAGCACCCGCCCCTACCGGACCGCTGAACACCTGGTGGGTCGCCTGGCTCGTCACCTTTCTGACCTGGCCGCTGTTCTGGACCCCGTCATGGTTCTTGATCGACAAGGTGGTCCATCCCCACAAGTTCGAGGATCCGGACGGAAAGATCGAGTACGTGCTCGACCTCGATTACCAGTTCGGCGGGCTCTACTGGATCCACATCGCCTGCCACTTCCTGGTCCTCCCCTTGGCGGTCATCACCGTCCTCTACATCCGCCGCCTGACTGCCATGCAAACCGCCAGACTCCGACGCTGACCGAGGTTCCCCCGAAGCACGGACTGCTGGGGATTGCCCCGTTGTGGGTTGGCGGGTCGGAGGGGGCTCACTACTGCTGAACTCTCGGCCGCCACTTCTGCCGAGGCGGGCGGGGGCGTCCGCCTCGGCTTCACGTGGGGGTCAGGCGGGGCAGTGTTTCCAGGTGAGGTGGTAGACCGCGTCGGCGTAGGTGGACTCCATCGCGATGAAACTGGTCCCGGGGCCGTCGCCCGGGCTCACCCGGAGTTCCGTGTTGATGTTCAGGTTGCGGTCCGTGTCGCATGGCTTGTAGATGCGGGTGGACGGGTCGGTCGTGTCGGTGAAGTGCCAGTCGTCGTCGTACGGGCCCTGGAGGGTGTGGCTTACCGACTGCGATCGTGAGTCGCCCTGGAAGTAGTAGGTCGTTCGCTGCAGAGCGGAGACTCCGCGCTGTAGGTGGGCGTGTCCGCGGGTTTCGATCCCGGTGACCGCGTAGGTGTATCCGTCGGGGCCGTTGACGCGCACGTTGAGCTGGCAGTTCTGCCGGAACGCCGTCGGCGGGGCGGCGTCGCCGGCCCAGGCCGCGTACCGGCGGTAGGTGACGGTGAGGGCGGCGCCGTCGTGGGACGGGGTGACCGTCGTCGTGCCGGGCGGGCAGCCCGAGCCGTTGACCGTCACCACCTCCATGGTGACCTTGCCGGGCGGCGGGGCCGCGGACACGGTCGAGGACGCGAGGGCGGAGTGGGCGGCGGCCAGCGCGGGCAGGAGGAGTGCGGCACTCACCGCAATGACCGTGCGTTTCGTGTTCTTCATGGGCGGGTCCTCAAGCAAAGTCGTGGAGTCCACCTCCGGGAGCACCCGAACCAACCTGCCGGACGAAGTCGAAGAGAACGTCACCTACCGCAACGTCCAGATCCACTACATGATCGAAGCGAAACTTCCCCGGACGTACATCAGCGGCCGTTAGTGCAAGGCCGAGAAGTTTCGATCGCGATGACCAGCGCTTCCGCCTAGCGGGTCAGGTCCGCAGCGGCGCGATTACATCGTGACCACGATTTTGCCGTGGACGTGGCGTCCGGCCTGTAGTGCGACGGCGTCGCGGACCTGCTCGATCGGAAAGGTCCCGGCGATAGGTACGGTGATCTCGCCGGCGAGAATCCCGTCGGTGATTCGCTCCATGGCGTCCAGCCCTGCGTCGAAGCCACCTGTGGCGCGGAAGCCGCCGGGAGGGTTGGGCCCGGCGGCGATCGTGGAGATCCGCTCGGGCGGTACGCCGAGTGCCAGCGCGGTCTCGGCCGTCTCCGTGCCGTACAGGTCCGTCGCCGCGGTCACTCCGCCGGACGCCAGCGCGCGTACCCGGTCGGCGAGTCCGGGGCCGTAGGCGACGGGGTCGGCACCGAGCCGCCGCAGGAACTCGAACGTGCTCTCCGAGGCCGTGCCGATCACGGTGGCGCCGGCGAGTTTCGCGAGTTGCACGGCGAACACGCCCACGCCGCCGGCGGCGCCGCCGATCAGGACGGTGTCGCCGGACCGCAGGCCGATCGCCTCCAAAGCCGCGGCGGCGGTGAGTCCGGCCACCGGAAGCGTGCTCGCCACCTCGTCGCTGATGCCGTCCGGCGTACGGAAGACGGCGTCGGACACCCCGGTCGGCGTCCTGACCAGCACGAAGTCGGCGGCGGCTCTCCCCAGCGCGCCGCCGAAGACGCGATCGCCCACTGCGAAATCCGTTGCGCCGCCGCCGACCTCGTCGACGACGCCGGCGAAGTCGTATCCGAACCCGGCCGGCACGGTGAGGCCGAACTGCGCCGCCAGCTCGGGCTGCGAGGCGATGCCCCAGTCCATCGGATTCAGCCCGGCGGCCGTCACGCGGACGCGGACTTCGCCCGGGCCGGCGTGCGGCTCCGGAACCTCGCGCACGTCCAGTACCTCGGGACCTCCGTGCGTGTCGTAGACGACGGCTCGGCTCATGAGAACCTCCAAAGTGATGGGACTTGGTCCTATCACCCTACACGAGTGATGGGACCAAGTGCCGTATGCTGTCCCCATGGCCCGCTGGCAACCGAACGCATCAGAGCGGCTGGCCGTGGCCGCGCTCGAACTGTTCGCGGAGCGGGGCTACGAGAACACGACGGTGATCGACATCGCGCAGCGCGCGGGGCTGACGAAGAGCACCTTCTTCCGGCACTTCCAGGACAAGCGCGAAGTGCTCTTCGGCGGCGACACCATGGCCGCACGGCTCGCCGAGGCGATGGCCGCGGCACCCCCGGCCGCCACCCCGCTTGAGACGGTGGCCCATGCCCTGGACGCGGTCGGACGGGAGGCCTTCACCCCCGACCGCCGCGAATTCAGCGCCCGCAGGCGTGCGGTGATCGCCGCCAATCCGGAACTGCGAGAGCGCGAAGCACTGAAGGGCCTGGGGCTCACCGCAGCAATGGCCGAGGCGCTCAAACGGCGTGGCGTTCCCGCCCTGACCTCAACCGTCGCCGCGGAAATGGGCGCACTCGCCGCTGACATCGCCTATGCGCGCTGGAGCGATCCGGCCAACGCCGACGACTTCGGGGAAACCGTCCGGCAAGCGCTCGACGAAGTCCAAACGGCGCTTCGGTCCACGCTCAGCGATGACCCAGCACGTTGACCACTCGGCCGTTGGGGTCGCGGACGAAGAATCGGCGCACCCCCCACTCCTCGTCCTGCAATGGGTGCACGATCTCAGCGCCGCTATCGCGCACGGCCGCATAAGCCGCGTCCACATCGTCCACCTCGACGCTCATATCGGCGACGACCGGCGCGGTCTTGTCGCTGGTCATGACGCTGACCTGTGCAGTCGGTACCGACGGAGAAGCGACCGTCACGATCCAGCCCAGGTTCATGACCTCCTCGAACCCCAGCAGCCCATAGAACTCCCGGCTCTCCTGCAGAGCCTCTGATCGGACGTTGGGCACGACACGGCGAACAACCATTGACAACTCCAAGCAAAATCGAGTTAACGAACGAAGCACTACGCCCCATCGTCACCCCGTCCCCCGCCCACGTCTTGGACGAATGGGAACCGCGCGATTCTTCGCATCGGGGAGATGCAGCGTCACCACAGGCCATCAACAGAGCAGTTTCGCGCCTGCGCCCGGGCTCAGAGCACCTTCGACAACCGGACCACTCTGTCCGCGCCGGCGCTCGCCAGGATCGTGCCGTCCGGGCTGAACGCGACCGTGTCGACAGAGCCTGTGTGGTCGTTGATCTGTCGGGTTGGGATGTCCAGGCCGATGTCCCACAGCAGGACTGTCTGGTCGCGGCTTCCGGTTGCCAAGATCCCGTCGCGGCCGAAAGCGACCGAGTTGACCACGCCGGTGTGGCCTTCGAGCACGGTGGCGGTACGTGTGGCCAGGTCCCACAACGTTGCCGTCCGGTCCTCGGCGGTGGCCAGGATCGTGCCGTCCGGGCTGAACGCGACCGAGTTGATGCGGCCGTTGTACTGCGCGAATCCGTTGATCATTTGGCCTGTGGCCACGTCCCACAGCCATGCGTTGGTGGCCAGCATGCTGCCGTCGGGGCTGAACGCGACCGAGTCGGCGCCGCTGAACTTGCCTTTGAGCGTGCTGACGGTGCGGGCTGTTTTCACGCTTCGCAACTCCGTCGTGTAGTTGCTGCTGATGGCGAGCGTGGTGCCGTCGGGGCTGAACGCCACCGATCGGATGCCGGATCCGGGAACGTTGAACGTGTGGACGGTGTTGCCTGCCGCTACGTCCCACAACACCGCCGTACCATCGGCGTGGCCGGTGGCGACGGTTCGGGCGTCCGGTCCGAACGCCACTGCCTCGACGGCGCTCGCGTGGCCGTCGAGCAGGAGGACGACGCGGCCTGTGGAAAGGTCCCAAAACCGTACGGTGCGGTCGGGACTCGCGGTGGCCAGAATCTCGCCGCTTGGGCTGAACGCCACCTCGCGAATGGCGTCAGTGTGGGCTTTGAGTACCAAGGCCGGATCGCGCAAGGGCGAGGGCCGGTTCGGGGCGGTGGTCACCAGGGTCGCACCGTCAAGGGCGGATACGGTCGTGTCCTTGATGGCGGTGTGCTCGGTGAGTGGGGCGGAGGGCGCCGAGCCTGTTCTAACGGTGAGCGGCATGGAGCGGGAGATCGCGGCTAGGGCATCGGCGGCTTGCTCGGCAGTGGCCCTTTTGGTGGGGTTTTTCACCAGGAGCGTTGCCAGAACCGCGCCCAAAGGTCCCGCATGCTTGGCCGGACGAGGCTGCTTCATCAGAATGGCCCCGTACAAGGACGTCAGGGTCGGCCCGCTGAACGGGGCCACACCCTCCACTGCCTTGTACAAGGTCACGCCAAGCGACCACAGGTCGCAGGATTCGGAAACGTCCTGCTTGTCAAGTTGCTCCGGCGCCATATAAACGGGCGTGCCCATCACGGCACCCGAAGCGGTCAAAGTAGTAGCGTCGGCGACATTGGCGATGCCGAAGTCGGTAATGACGATTCGCCGTCCTGCCAGCAGCACGTTGTCGGGTTTCAGGTCCCGGTGGACGATGCCCGCCGCGTGTGCCTCCCGCAGCGCGTCCAGCATGGCCGCCCCGATCTCCGCCACCCGCGCGGCCGGCAGCCGCTCCTCCTTCGCAAGGACGGCGGCCAGCGACGGCCCGCCCAGGAACTCCATCACGATCGCCGGCGCGCCCTCGTGCTCGACCACATCGTGGATGGTGACGATCCCCGGATGGTTGAGCCGCGCCGCCGCACGCGCCTCCCGCAGCAGCCGCTGGGTCAGCAACTCGCGCTGCTCCAACGTCAGCCCGCCGTGCAACAGGATCTGTTTGACCGCTACCGGACGATCCAGCACGAGATCGTGGCCGCGCCACACCCGGCCCATCCCGCCCTGGCCGACCAGCTCCACCAGCCGGTACCGCCCGCCCACCAGCTCATCAGTCTCCGCCACAGGACAACGATAGACATCCGCCGATTACGCATGGGTTCACATCAAGGGACATATGCACCGCACCCCCGGCAGCGCCGTGGGCGCGGCCCAGGTCAGCGAAGTTCCCTCGCGCAGCGATCTGGTCGCGCAATTCGGCGAAGAGCCCGTCCCGCGCGGTGATCGATGCCAGCACTTGCGGAACATTGACCGCCACATACGTCACCCGTGCGGCCACGCCGCCGTCCCCGCGATGAAGCCTGACCGTCCTGGACGGGACGTCGCGCTCACTCGCGTAAACGATGAACCCCGTCGGCGATGAGCCGCCGGCCGCCTGCGCGTACACAAAGCTCTGGAACAGGTCGGACGTGGCGACTTTCTTGTCCGCGTACAGCTTGTACTTGGCGTCGACGGAGCAACGCCGGGCGTTCGTCCCACGCCCCTGAACGAGCAGGACGTCCGGACGGATCTCGGTGTACGACCCGCCTCCCTCGCCCCGGATCGCCCCGGCCAAATTCTCCTGCGCCTGCACCGAGACCCCGGACCCGCTGAAAGCGTCCCGCAGCAGCCGCGTGACGAAATCCTCGAACAGCTTGTTCATGTCGACCATGAAGGCGTGCGTCGTCCGGTTGAGCCCCGCGTCCCTGAAGGACGAGCCCTCCAGCAGCATCCGGGCCCACCGATGCGCGTTGCGGTAATGCTCGTTGGCCCGGTGGTAGACGAGGCGCTCCACCGCCGACCGCACGTCGAAACCGTCGAGCGCGCACACACCGGAGAAGTCGGCGGCCAGCCGCCGCGCCCGTGCACGCACGTCCGGATCCTTCGCCACACGGGCGGCGAACTGGAGCGCCGCCCCGCACAACCGGTTGTCGAGGATGTCGGCGCTGCGCTCGTCATACCGGCATTCCAGCCGGTCCAGCATCCCGAACCGCCGCGTGACCTGCCGCTCCACCAGCAGCCGCCCCCGGACGACCGGCAGCGCGTCCTCCCGCCGCAGGTAGTCGCGCCGCAACCCGTGCCGGAGCAGCCGGTCGCACTCCCGGGTCAGCAGCAGGCACACGAGGTCACGCAGGTTCAACCCGGTCCCGAGTCGCCAAAGCAGCGGCAGTTCGCGCAGCGAACGCAACCCGGCGGCGTAGTCGATCATCTCCAGCACTCCGAGCTCGGACCCGGCGAGCTTCGGCTGGACGCGAATGGACGCGCAGTCGAGATCGACCACCCCCACGTGCGGCCCGGCCTCGATCTCCAGGTCACCGTTCCGCAGCCAGCGCAGCGTGATCCGCCCGGCCAGCTCCTCCGACTCGGCGACGGCGAGGTCCGCGGCGCTCGGTTCGAGCCCCGGCACCCGCCGGCGCCCATATTCGGCGACGACGATGGTCTCCACTACTCGCCCGCATTCGCCTGGAGTTCGGACGACAGGGCCTCGACGAGCCGTTCGTCGCTCAACCCGGCGACGGTGTGCGTCTGCACGTCCACGATCTCCTGCCCGAGGAACCGGGACAGCATCGAATAGTCGTCGTAGGCGTACTCCTGGAGCAGCGGCAGCACCTCGGTGCGAACGATGGCCGCCAGGTCGGACTCACTGTCGACCAGCTCCCCGCCCGGCATGAAGAACGAGTGCCCGATCTGCCGCTCCCGCCCCAGCTCCTTGACGACCCGCCGGTTGAGCTCCCGCAGCAGCAGGCCGAGGTCGACGTCCCCGACCTTCTGCCCGTCGAGGACGTCGGTGTCGGGCAGCAGCTCATGGAACGCGAACCGGCGCCGCAGCGCGGAGTCCAGCAGCCGGATGCTGCGGTCCGCCGTGTTCATCGTCCCCAGAATGTGCACATTGGACGGCACCGCGAAGCGCCCGCCGGACGGCAGCGTGACGTGCATGCCCCGCTTGTCCGGCTCCAGCAGCGTGATCAGCTCCCCGAGGATCTTCGGGATGTCGCCCCGGTTGATCTCATCGATCAGCAGCAGGTAAGGCCGCTCGGGATTCTTCGCGGCCACCTCGCACTGCTTGAGCCGCTCGTGCGCCGCGAACGCGTCCAAGTGGGTTCTCTCTCCGGAGAGATGGAAGATGAGCTTGCGCACATGGTCACGGCTTGTGACCGGGATGAGCGTGCCAGGAAAGTAGCAGGAGATCGCCTTGGCCGTCAGCGCTGGCAATGGCCGGATCGAAGCGATGGTGTCGATTTCGCTGAGCTGCCCAGCCTGGATCGTCTCGAATGCTTCAATAAGGCCTGCCCGCACATTCTCCCAGGCGTTCTGCTCATCGTCGTACTCGGAGGGGTATCTCCATACGCCTTCCTTTTTGCGCCGAAAGATGATGTGCTTGGCGGCGCTTCCGCCCCTCATGCTGCACAGAGCGTCTGTTCCGAACTCCATGCGGTGGCAGAAAGAATCCTGGTAGACGTCCGTCCCGAGGGCGTAACGCTCAAGGGGCATTGTCGGCCAGGCGTCCAGCGGGAAGTCGCGCACCACCTGGGCGATCTCCGCGTCCGCCTCGGCGATCTGGTCCGCGCGGGCGGCGCGGTCGAACTCGGCGAGCGCCTTCGACAGTGGCTTCGCGGCCGTGGTCATGCCGCTGACGCTGGGGAGCGGCACGAGGGTGCACGTCTGGCAGACCTTGGAGACCGGACGTCCGGTGCCGTTGCGTAGCCCGATGCCTTCCGCGAATGCCTGCCGTCCCCGCACGTCTTCCGCCGAAGCGGCCTCCAGAAGCCGCCGCCACAGTTCCCTGTCCGGGTCGGGGTAGATTTTCCAGCCGTCCTCGTATCCGACCATGTGCGTGCAGGTTCGGCTGTGGTGGAGCGCCGTCCCGTCGCCGGCCGGGCAGATCACCTCACCGGACGACGACGTCAGCTCGAAGGACTGCCCGTCGTAGTGGACGATGCGGCGCCCATCGGGGCTTTCGTTGACGGTGACGCTCAGTCCAATACCCATACTCAATTCGTAGCGCTTCAGGGCCGGGTGGCTTCAACCCCGGGTAAGACTCCTGTGGCCAACTCAGGACACTCCGCAACGACGGCGGCTCACGGCATCGGCGACAGCCGGACCGTCCCGTCCTACGCCGCCGGCGCTTGCGCCTTGCCGCCGAAGACGCCAGCTGATCCCGACCAGCGCCAATACTAAAGATCATGGAACTGAGCACACCACGGCTGCTGCTACGCGAGTTCCGCGCCAGTGACCACGCAGCTGTTCACACCTTCGCCGGCGACACCGAGGTGACCCGCTACACCGACTGGGGGCCCAACAGCCCGTCTGACACCACCACATTCCTCACTGAGGTGACCCAGGACGCCACCAGCAACCCCCGACACCGGTTCGCGCTCGCCGTGGTCAACCGCGAGCACAACCGGCTCATCGGATCGATCGAACTTCGGGTCACCAGCACCTCCCAGCCGGGGTTCGTCTCCCTGCAGATGCACAAGGGAACGGCGGACAGCCGGCTTCTGATGAACGTCGCGGTCTGGGAGTCGACGGAGGCTCTCGCCACGGCTTTCGGCCGCCCGGAGTTCCAGCGCATGGCCGCCGAGTCCCCCGACGACATCGTGTCGTACCCGCACATTTTCGAGCGGATCGACGTATGACACGGCCCCGCCTCCAGCTCAACGTTGCAATGAGAAGAACCATGTCGCTGAAGAACATCAACACCGTCCTGGCCACCGCCATCGTCCTGTTCACCTTCTACCTCGGGCTGTCCTTCGTCCTGGTCCCTGAGACGCAGGTGTCGGGCTTCGGCCTGCCGAGTTGGCCCGCCGGGGACGGCGGCGGCTTCCTGGTCGTGAAGGGCAACCGGGAGAACGCGATGGGCCTGGCCATGGGCGTCCTGCTGGTGACGGGCCAGCGCCGCGTCCTGGGCTGGGTCCTGCTGATGGTGGCCGCCGCCCCGCTCGGCGACATGATCACCGTCCTGGGCCACCACGGCTCCGTGGCCGCCGCGTTCGGTATTCACGGCCTGACCGCGGCGCTGATCGCGGTCACGGGCCTGCTGATCCTCCGCGAGACCGGCAAGGCCCGCAAGGCCCGGGACGCCGCCGCCCCGGCGCCCGCCGCGCAGCCCGCCTGACGGGCCTACATCGAGGTCCCGACGCGATCGACCCCGTCGCCCACCACGCGCGGGCGGCGCGGTCGACCTCGGCGAGCGCCTTCGACAGCGGCTTCGCCGGCGTGGTGATGCCGCCGACGCCGGGGAGCAGCCGAGCGTGCACGTCTGGCCGACCTTCGAGACCGGACGGCCCACCCCGTTGCACCGCCCGGCGTCCTCCGCGAACGCCTAGCGCCCCCGTACGTCGTCCACAGACCCGGCTTCCAGTAACTGCCGCCACAGATTCCCGTCAGGATCGGGATAGGTCTTCGACCCGGTCCTCGTATCCGACCATGTGTGTGCAGGTCCGGCTGTGGTGGAGCGCCGTCCCGCCGCTCGCCGGGCAGATCACCTCACCGGACGACGGCGTCAACTCGTAGGACTGCCCGTCGTAGTGGACGATCCGCCGTCCGTCAGGGGTTTCGTTGATGGTGACGCCCAGCCGGGTGGCTTCAACCCCGGGTAAGACTCCTGTGGCCGACTCGCGACACTCGCGGACGGCTCATGGCAGCGGCGACAACCGCACTGTCCTGTCATCACCGGCGCTCGCCAGGAGACTGCCGTCCGGGCTGAACGCAACCGCTTGGACGTCGCGGGTGTGCACCGAGATCTCTCGGATGGGGCGGCCTCCGATGTTCCACAGGCGTACCGTCCGGTCGCTGCTCCCGGTGGCCAACGTCGTGCCGTCCGGGCTGAACGCGACCGAGTTGACGGTGTCGCTGTGACCGTCCAGGACGGTGGTGCCGCCCGTGGTGATGTTCCACAGTCGGACGATCCGGCCGACATTCGCGGCCAGGATCCTGCCGTCCGGGCTGAACGCGACCGAGTTGACCGTGAGGAAACCGTTCTGGAGCCTTTTCCAAGCGTTGCCTGTGGTGAGGTCCCACAACCGCGCATCGGTGGCGAGGAGTGCGCCGTCCGGGCTGAACGCCACTGAGGCGGCGCCACCGGCGCGACGCTTGAGAGCGATGGTGGCGGGCCGGCCGGTGCGCACGTCCCACAACCGCGTCTTCTCGCGGCTGGCGGTGGCCAGGGTGGTGCCGTCCGGGCTGAATGCCACCGAGTGAATCCGGGATATGTGGTCGCCGCACGTACCGATGAGACGCCCGTCGGATGCGGTCCACAACCGTGTCTGCTGGTCACCGTGGCCGGTGGCGAAGAGCGAGCCGTCTGGGCTGAACGCGACCGCGCAGACGTAGCCGCCGCTGGCGTTGATCTCCCGGATCGCGCGGCCTGTGGCGATGTCCCAAAGCCGCACTGTCTGGTCGTGACCGGCGGTGGCCAGGGTCGTGCCGTCCGGACTGAACGCGATCTCGCAGACGGTATCGGTGTGGCCGCTGAGAGTCCGGGCGACGCGATCAGTTGCAGGCGCATGCCGTGGTGTCGGTCTGTAGTGTCCGGCTGCGTGCAGGGTCGCGCCGTTAACCGCGAAGCCCGCGACGTCTGGGGCGCTGTCATGTGTGGACGCGGCCGTGCCGGCGATAGCGGAGCGGCCGACAGCGTTGACGCGCGGCTCTTCCGGCGCGGGACGGAAGACCGCCTCCAAGGCAAGAGCGGTCTGTTCGGCAGTGGCCCTCAAACCCGGGTCCTTGACCAGGAGCCCCGCGAGAACCTCGCCCAGAGCCCCCGCATGCGAGACCGGACGAGGATCTTTCGTCAGGATCGCCCCGTAAAGAGACGTCAAGGTCGGCCCGCTGAACGGAGGCACCCCCTCCACCGCCTTGTACAAGGTCACACCAAGCGACCACAGGTCACACGACTCGGTGACGCCCTGCCCCTCAAGCTGCTCCGGCGCCATATAGACAGGCGTGCCCATCACAGCGCCCGAAGCGGTCAAAGTAGTAGCGTCGGCGACGTTGGCGATGCCGAAGTCGGTGATGACGGTCCGTCGCCCGGCCAGCAGCACGTTGTCGGGTTTGAGGTCCCGGTGGACGATGCCCGCCGCGTGCGCCTCCCGCAGCGCGTCCAGCATCGCCGCCCCGATCTCCGCCACCCGCGCGGCCGGCAGCCGCTCCTCATTCGCAAGGACGGCGGCCAGCGACGGCCCGCCCAGGAACTCCATCACGATCGCCGGCGCGCTCTCGTGCTCGACCACATCATGGACGGTGACGATCCCCGGATGGTTGAGCCGCGCCGTGGCACGCGCCTCTCGCAGCAGCCGCTGGGTCAGCTCGTGGTCCGTCAGCCCGCCGTGCAGCAGGATCTGCTTGACCGCTACCGGACGATCCAGCACGAGATCATGGCCGCGCCACACCCGGCCCATTCCGCCCTGGCCGACCAGCTCCACCAGCCGGTACCGCCCGCCCACCAGCTCAGAAGTCCCCGCCACGGCAACAAAGATAGACATCGGCCGTCACGTGCGCATTACATTCCATGTGTACGGACTACACGTAATATCTACCTGTTGATCGCATGTGTTCACAACGCGTATGGTGGCAAAGCTCCCAGCGGCCGGATCGGGACGATGCGCCACACGCCGCACGCCCCTGTGCTAACAAATAGCAGCAGCTCACGACCCAGGAGGAGACTCGGTGGCGACAGTGACCGATGAGGGGCCCAAGCCCGGGGCGCTCGTCCAGGTGCGGGGGCAGCGCTGGGTTGTGAGCACCGTGGACGAGGGGAACGACAGGAGCACCCTCGTTACGCTCCAGTCCGTCGAGGACGGGCGGTACGGCGACACGCTCTCCGTCATCTGGGAGGTCGAGCCCGGCCGCCGCACCCTCCCGTCCGGCTCCCTCCCCGAGGTCACCCAAGGCAAGTTCGACTCCCCGGAGAGACTGGCCGCCTTCCTGGACGCCGTCCGCTGGGGCGCCGTGGCGTCCGCCGACGTCAAGACGCTCCAGGCGCCGTTCCGCTCCGGCGTCGCCATTGAGGACTACCAGCTCGAACCCGTCGCCCGCGCCCTCGACGCGCCCCGCGTCAACCTTCTCCTCGCGGACGACGTCGGCCTCGGTAAGACGATCGAGGCGGGGCTCGTCGCGCAGGAACTCCTCCTCCGCCAGCGCGGACGCAAGATCCTCATCGTCTGCCCCGCCGGCCTTACCGTGAAGTGGCGGGACGAGATGGCCGAGAAGTTCGGTCTCGACTTCACCGTCATCGACTCCGAGGAGTGCGCCAAGGTCCGCCGCACGCACGGCAGTGCCGCGAACCCGTTCGAGGTCTACCCGCACGCGATCGTGTCGCTTCCGTGGCTGCGCGGCGCGAAGGCGCAGCGGCTTCTCGACGAGGTCCTTCCGCCGGACGGCCCCACCTATCCGCGCACGTTCGATCTCCTCATCCTGGACGAGGCGCACCACGTGGCCCCCGCCGCGCCCAAGCAGATCTACGCGATCGACTCCCAGCAGACGAAGCTGATCAGAAGGCTCGCGCAGCATTTCACGCACCGCCTTTTCCTGTCGGCCACCCCCCACAACGGCTACCAGGCGAGTTTCACCGCGCTCCTGGAAATCCTGGACGACCAGCGTTTCGCCCGTGGCATGAAACCCGAGGAGCAAGCGGTCAAGGAAACGGTCGTCCGCCGCCTGAAGTCCCAGATCATCGAGAATGGCAGTCCCCGTTTCAAGGAGCGGGACGCCCGCGAGATCCCGGTCGTCTATCCCGATGACGAGCGCGAGATCCACCAGCTGCTCCAGGAGTTCGCGCAGGCCCGCCGCAGGCGCCTCAACCAGACCCGCGGGCGCAAGGCCGCCGACCTGGTGACGCTGCTGCTGAAGAAGCGCCTGTTCTCCAGCCCGGCCGCGTTCGCGCACACCGTCGCCGCCTACATGGAGACGCTCAAGTCGAAGTCGCGCCACGTCCTCCCGCCCGAGGACGAGTGGCTGGACGAGTTCTTCGACGACACCGCCACCCTCGACGACGAGTCCCTGGACGAGGCCGAGTCCGACGCGCTCGCCCTCACCACCCCGCTCATCCAGGAGAGAGCGGACGAGCTGGCCCTCCTGCAGCGCATGCACGACTGGGCGGCCGCGCACGAGGCCCAGCCGGACGCGAAGGCCCGCAAGCTGATCGAGTACCTCAGGTCCGTCTGCCGTCCCGACCGCGACTGGACGAACGAACGCGTCATCGTCTTCACCGAGTACCGCGACACCAAGGACTGGCTCCGCGAACTCCTGCGCGCCCAGGGAATGGGCGGCGACCGTGTCGCCGAACTCGACGGCGCCATGACCACCGACGACCGCGAGAAGCTGAGATTGGCGTTCCAGAAGGCGCCGCACGAGCATCCGGTCCGGATCCTGCTCGCCACCGACGCCGCCAGCGAGGGCATCGACCTGCAGAACCACTGCCACCGGCTCGTCAATTACGACATCCCGTTCAACCCGAACAAGCTGGAGCAGCGGATCGGGCGCGTCGACCGCTACGGCCAAAAGCAGACACCCGAGATCCGCCATTTCGTCGGCACCGGATGGGACAAGGCCGTCGACTCCTATGAGGCCGACCTGGAGTTCCTTTCCCGCGTCGCCCACAAGGTCGTCCAGCAGAAGGAGGACCTGGGGTCGGTCAACCCCGTCCTCGCCGACGCCGTACAGCGCCGCCTCCTCGGCGAGCACGTCGACGTGGACGCCGAGACGGCCAGGGCCGCGAAGAAGGAGCGGGTCCCGTCCGAGTCCAACGTCGGCGACCAGGTCCGCAAGCTCCGCGACAACCTGGACGAGACGGTCAGCACCCTTCGCATCACCCCGAACGGCGTCAAGCGCGTCGTCGACACGGCGCTCGCGCTGGCCCGCCAGCAGCCGCTGACGAAGGCCGTCGACCCGGGCGGCGGCGTCTACGACGTGCCCGTCCTCACCGGGTCGTGGGAGCGTGCGTCCGCCGGGCTCCTGGAAAAGCTGCCGCCGGACGGGCAGCCGCCCCGCCAGCTCCCCGTCACCTTCAGCCAGCGGACGGCGAAGGACCGGGACGACGTCGTCCTCGCCCACCTCGGGCATCCGCTCGTCGCGATGTCGACGCGGCTGCTGCGCGCCGCCGTGTCCAACGACCGCATCGACCTGAACCGCGTCACCGCCGTCGTCGGCGACGACCCGGAGCTGGAGACGACGCTGGTCGCCGCGTTCTCCCGGTTCGTCCTCGTCGGCGCGGACGGCGTCCGCCTCCACGAGGAGGTCCTGCACGCCGGCGGCTGGGCCCCCGACGGGGGACGGTTCCGCCGCTGGGAGAACCTCGGACGCCTCGGCGCGCTCCTCGACCGCGCCCTCACCGAGGGCACCGCCGCGACCCCGCGCATCCAGGCCCGCCTCGCCGAGCGGTTCGAGTCGCTGCGGCCCGGCCTCGAAGCCGCGATCAAGTGGCGGGCGGACACCCGGCGCGAGTCCCTCGTCCGCCGCCTCGACCAGCGCCGCGACGCCGAGTCCCGCCGCATCACCGCCAACATCGAGCAGTTCTCCGCCAGCCTCCGCGACCAGCTCGCGAAGGGCGACGAGGAGGGCGCGCTGTTCTCCGAGGCGCAGGCGGGCAGCCGCGAGGAGATCCGCCAGTACCAGAACGACCGCCGCTCCTGGGAGGAACGCCTGCAACGCCTGTCGGACGAGAAGGACCTCGAACTCCAGCAGATCAGGTCCCGTTACGCGAGCCCCGAACCGCACTCGTTCCCCGTCGCGGTCGTTTTCGTCGTCCCGAAGCGAGAGGCGATCTGACATGGCCCCCGTGGTTAATAAGCGCTGGCCCCGCCACAGGGACGACTTCAACCACGCCGACTGGCTGAGCCTGATCGACGTGTCCGGGCCGTTCCTCAGCGTCCCCGTCCTCCGCCGCGTCTGGCCCACCCTCGACGCGCTCGACAAGGGCGCCCGCGAACGCCTCCGCCAGGAGCACGCCGCCCTCCCCGGCCGCCCGTGGATCGACTACGTGCTGACCGAACTCCTCGGCTGGGGCGACGCGGCGCACTTCACCGGCCTGGACGCCCTGTCCATGGACGTCCCCGAGCACGACACCGCGGTCACCCCGTCGTTCGCCCTCCTCGAACCGGGCACGGCCCCCGGCGAGGACGCGAAGAACGTCCGGCTCCTCGGCCTCGTCAGCGACGACCGTCCCACCCAGCGGATCAAGGACTCCGACTGGGCCGCGACCCCCGTCGACCGCCTCGCCCAGCTCTGCCGCCACCACGACGTCCAGCTCGGACTCGCCACCGACGGACGCTGGTGGGCCCTCGTCTGGGCCCCGCGCGGCGGCGTCACCACCACCGCCGTCTTCGACGCGGTCAACTGGCACGAGGCCGCCGAACGCGACGTCGTCCGCGCCTTCGTGTCCATTCTCAGCCGCGCCCGCTTCTTCGCCGTCCCGGACGACGAGACCCTCGTCCGCCTCCTCGACGTCAGCAAGGACAACCAGGAGGACATCACCGAGGCCCTCGGCGTCCAGGTCCGCCAGGCCGTCGAACTGCTGGTCGCCGCCATCGGACGCGCCCACACCGCCGACGTCGCCCAGGGCGGACGCGGCCTCACCGACGTGTCCGCCCACGAGGTCTACCGGGGCGCCGTCGCCGTCATGATGCGCGTCGTGTTCCTCCTCTTCGCCGAAGAAAGAGGACTCCTCCCCGCCGACAAGGAGCTGTACCGGACGGCCTACTCCGCCGGCCTCCTCTGCGCAGAGCTTGAGCAACGTGCCCTGGACGGCACCGAAGAGGACCTCGAACACACCTACACCGGCTGGCACCGCCTCCTCGCCCTCTTCAACGCGGTGTATTTCGGCGTCGACCACCCCGAGATGAAGATGCACGCCCACGACGGCTCCATCTTCAACCCGGAGACGTATGCGTGGCTCCCGCACACCATCGACGACCGGACCGTCCTGCACATGCTCCAGGCGGTGCAATACGTCGAGATCGGCACCGGGAAGAGCCGGGAACGCCGCAGGCTGTCCTTCGCCGCCCTGGACGTGGAGCAGATCGGATACGTCTACGAGGGCCTGCTCTCCTTCGAGGGCTTCCACGCGGACGAGACCTACGTCGGCCTGATCGGCAAGGCCGGATTCGAAGAAGAGGTCCCCCTCCGCACCCTGGAGGAATTCGCCGCCGCCTGCCCGGACGTCCCGTCCCTGGCAGCGAAGATGGCCACCGAATACAAGGACTCCCGGATCGGCTCCGCCAAGGCCCTGGAAAAGCATCTCGCGCCCCTCCCGGACGCCGAGAAGCAGGACGCCCAGCGCAAGCTCCTGGCGGTCACGGCAGGCGACTACCCGCTGACCGAACGCCTGCTGCCGTTCTACAAGCTCATCCGCACGGACCTTCGCGACCTGCCCGTCGTCATTCTGACGGACGCCCTGTACGTCACGGAGTCGTCGCTGCGGAAGAACACCGGCACCCACTACACGCCGAGTTTTCTCGCCAAGCAGGTCGTCGAAGGCGCTTTGGAGCCGCTCGTCTACTCGCCCGGCCCCTTGCAGACGGCCGATAAGAATGAGTGGAAGCTCAAGACCTCGGACGAGATCCTGTCGCTGAAGGTCGCCGACATCGCCATGGGCTCGGCCGCGTTCCTTGTGGCCGCCTGCCGTTACCTGGGTGACAAGCTCGTGGAGGCGTGGGTCCGCGAGGGCGATGAGCGCGTCCGCGACTACAAGGGCAAGTCGACCACCATGGCCGCCGACGCCGAAGCGGACCCGGTCACCATCGACGCCAGCCGCCAGATCATTGAACATTGTCTCTATGGCGCGGATATCAACGAGATGGCCGTCGAAATGGCCAAGCTGTCCCTGTGGCTCGTCTCCATGGACCCGCACAAGCCCTTCACGTTCCTGGACGACCGCCTCATCGTCGGCGACTCCCTGCTGGGCATCACGTCCCTCGACCAGCTCGAAGTCATGCACATGGACGCCAAGCGTGGCCGCCAAATCCACGAGCGTTTGGACGTTCGCCTGACCGCTGGAGTCCGGGAGCTTGTCTCCCGCGTCGCCGACGAGCGGCGACGTCTCGTGGAGATGGACGGCTCGACCATTGAGGGGCTAGACGCAAAGCGCGCCATTCTCGCGGAGACTCTGGTTCAGACCAAACTTGCCTCCTTCATCGGCGACATGACCGTTGGCGCTGCCCTAGCCAACGCCGGACGGGGCGACGCTGGCCTTCGCAATGCTTCTGTCAGGGTCGCTGACCTGGCGATGCGCATCCTGAACGGTGACGAGCGCGCCGAACTGCAAGCCCGTGATCAACTTCGTGAATGGCTCGGCATTGATCTTCCAGCCGGGGCCTTCAGCCGCCAGCCGATCCACTGGCCCCTGGTGTTTCCGGAGGTCTTCGAGAACGACGGTTTTGACGCCATCATCGGTAACCCCCCCTTCCTTGGTGGATCGAAGATAACTGGGTCAATGGGGACGGCATATCGGGAGCATCTTGTTCGTGCGGTTGGGTATTCCAAGCGGGGAACGGCTGATCTCGTGGCCTATTTTGTGCTGCGGGCCCATAGCTTGATCAATAATCACGGTCAGACTGGCTTGATAGCGACAAACACTCTTCCTCAGGGGGACACCCGCGAAGTTGGTCTCGATCAGGTTATAGAGCTAGGAAGTGTAATTCGCAGGGCGATTAAGAGTCGACCCTGGCCCTCTAAGAGTGCAATGCTCGAATACTGCGTGATCTGGACATCGTGGACGGTGCCTACTGGCGAAGCGGAGTATGTCCTCAATGATTTGGTAGTCAAGGCAATCGAGCCGGGGCTGACTCCCGCATCGCGCGTTACCGGAAACCCTCACAGGTTGGATAATAGTCAGGGTATCGCTTTTATTGGTGTAAAGTTGATCGGCAATGGCTTCGCGGTCGATCCCGATGTCGCCGAGTTGTTGATAGAGAAGAACTCGCGCAATGCTGACGTTCTTCATCGATACCTGATCGGCAGGGATCTAAATTCTCGGGCCGACCTTACAGCGAGCCGCTATGTGATAAATTTCCGTGAGTGGAATAAAGAGCGAGCGATGGAGTATGAAGAAGTATTTGACATCGTTGAACGTGACGTTAAGCCTTTTCGTCAAAGGAAAAAGCCTGACGGATCTTGGGTCTTGACTGAGCCGGTGCGTGAGAAATACTGGCAGTTTGAAGCCACGCGCCCAGCGATGTTGGAGGCCATTGGGTCGCTGGACTCGGTGATAGCGATGGCGCAGGTCAGCAGCACTGTAATGCCGGTCGTGGTGTCGTCAAGGCAAGTATTCGATCAGAAGGTAGTCGTATTCGCATCGTCTGACAAGGCATTGCTTGTGCTGCTCAGTAGTGGCATTCACTACTGGTGGACAGTCTTTCGAAGCGGCACGATGAAGACCGACTTGAGCTATTCTCCAACAGATGTTCTTCAAACATTGCCGTTTCCGGAGATGACCTCCGAGATGCGGAGGGTGGGGCAGCGATTGGATGGCTTCCGGCGGGATGTCATGCTGGGGCGGCAGGCAGGGCTCACGAAGACGTACAACATGGTGCATGATCCCGGATGCAGCGATGCGGACATCGTTGAACTGCGGGAGATCCATAGGGCGATCGATGAGGCTGTGTGCCGGGCGTATGGGTGGGACGATCTGATCCCGGAGCTTGACCATGGGCATCACGCAGCGGGACGCGAGACGCGGTACACCGTGGGTCCTGCCGTCCAGCGGGAGTTGATAGATCGGCTGCTTGAGTTGAACCACGAGCGGTATGACGCTGAGAAGGCCGCCGGCCTGCATGACAAGAAGGGAAAGAAGCGCCCAAAAGCCAGTGAGCAGGACGGCCTCTTCTGACCCGTTGACTTGCGGCGTGTTGTGGTTATGGGGACGCCCATAACCACAACACGCCGCAAGTCAACGGGGTCGCTTAGTACTCCAGTTGTAGTTCGCGATCTTCATGCTTGAGTGGCTTGTCGGCGGTAGTGGCTGGCCTGGGATCGGGCCTGGTGACGGCGTCGCCATTGGGACCAGTCGAGCCGATGGGCCGGGCTGTGGCCAGGCCCGACGACGAGTGCGGTGAACAGGCGTTGGATCTCGTTGCAGGTGAGCGGTATCAGCTCGTCCGACCTGGGGTGGTGTGCGTGTTCGTCGGCGCGGACGACGGTGAGGAAGGCGTGGGCGAGCATGGCGAGGGTGACCCAGCGGTGCCAGGACGTCCAGCCTCTGACCTGGTGTTCGTCCAGTCCGGCCAGGCCCTTGCCGGACTGGAAGATCTCCTCGACCGTCCATCTGCGTCCGGCGACCCGCACCAGAGTGGACAGTGGAACCCGGGTGGCTGAGTAGCAGCGGTAGAAGGCCAGTTCACGGGTGCGCCGGTTGCGGCGGACGAGGAGTTGGTGGTGGCCGGGCCCCTGGTTGGCGATGTCGGCCAGGGCCCAGTCGTAGAAACGCTGTCCCTTGGCTCCGGCGCCGGCGGAGAGTTTCTGCCAGGCCCGCTTCGGCAGCTTCTTGACCAGGGCGTCGGCGCGGAATTTGCCTCCGTGGGTGGCAAGCCGGTGGTCGCAGGCGACGGCGAGTACGTAGCCGATCCCGCGTCTTTCCAGGTCGGTTCGCAGGTGCGGGTTGCCTCCGTAGACCTCGTCGCCGGTCACCCAGGATGCGATGACGCCGGCGTCCAGTGCGCGGCCGATCATGCGGGCGGCGAGGGCGGGTTTGGTGGCGAAAGCGACGGTGTCGGGGATCCCGGCGGCCCGGCAGCGGCCCGCATCCTGGGTCCAGGAACGCGGGACATACAACTCCCGGTCGATCGCCGCGTGCCCGAGCGGGGTGGAGTAGGCGAGGTAGACGGCGACCTGACTGTTCTCGATGCGTCCGGCGGTGCCGGTGTACTGGCGCTGCACGCCCACCGTGTGCGTGCCCTTCTTCAGGTCGCCGGTCTCGTCCACGACCAGCACCGCGTCCTGGTGGTGCAGGTGCTCGACGACGAAGCCGCGCAGGTCATCGCGTACCGCGTCTGCATCCCACCTGGCCCTGGACAGCAGGTGCTGCAGACCGTACGGGTTGGCGTCCCCGGCATGCTCGGCGAGCGTCCAGCAGTTCTTGCGCGGCAGGTCCGACAGCAGCCCGAGCACCAACGCCCGGGCCCGGCGCCGGGGTTCAACCCGACCGAACCGTCCCGCGATGCGACCCATCAAGACCTCGAACACTTCCTGCCAGCGGCCAGGATCTATGCTGTGACCTGCGGCCACCGACTGATCTTCTGTCTTCACACACCGATGATCACCGGTGGCCGCACCCATTCCCGGACCAGCCCCGACCAGCAAGATCGCGATCTACAACTGGAGTACTAAGATGTCCCCCTTTTTTCATCGGGCAGGGCATTGACCCGAGGCCAACCACCCAAAGCGGCAGAATCCAAAGTAGTAATCTGGTTGCAATGAGTGGGCTTCTGGGGGGCTTCGTCCACGCAATGGTCACTACACGGTTCGGTCATGCCTGGGACGGGCGAACACAGGATCGAGCTCGGTGCGCTCGCCTCGCCGACACCGCCCAACGCCGGGTCTCCGGCCACGCGCGCACTCAGCGTCGGCGACGTCGACGGGGGATCGCCTTGAGCGCCCGCCGCCTGCCGCTGAACCCGAACGGTCTTGGCCCGGCGAGGACATGGCCGCCGCCATCGTCCTGTTCACCTTCTATCTCGGGCAGTCCTTCGTCCTGGCCCCCGAGGCGCAGGTGTCGGGCTTCGGCCTGCCGAGCTGGCCCGCCGGGGACGGCGGCGGCTTCCTGGTCGTGAAGGGCCTGGCCATGGCCGTCCTGCTGATGGTGGCCGCCGCCCCGCTCGGCGACATGATCACCGTCCTGGGCCACCACGGCTCCACAGCCACGGCGTTCGGTGTTCACGGCCTGACCGCGGCGCTGATCGCGGTCACGGGCCTGCTGATCCTCCGCGAGACCGGCAAGGCCCGCAAGGCCCGGCAGGCCGACGCCCCAGCGCCCGCCGCGCAGCCCGCCTGACGGGCCTACATCGAGGTCTGGCATGTGGAGGAGCGTCCATCAACCGAAGGCAGGACAAGCTCCCGGACGCGACACTCGCAGCCGCGCGGGTGAGTGTCTGTGCTCTGTCTGCACCGCTTCTCGCACCTGCCCCGGCCTGGGGTGACCGGGGCAGGTCGCGGGGTGTTGCGGGTCAGATGAGGTTGGTTGGGGTGTCCAGCCAGATTGTTTGGTCGTCGGGTGTGATGGTGATTCCGAAGCGGGTTATGTCTGGGCGGCCCCACTTCAGCCATTGCAGGTAGGCGGCTTCGGTCTCTTCCCATAGGGAGCGGTCGCCTGCCTGCTGGACCTCGTAGTCGAGCTGGGCGGGTTCGTAGTCGACCGAGGCCCACGCGCCTTCATGGGATTCGCGGTCCAGGACCCACGCGGTTGCTCCGGTGGCGTCGGAGTAGAACCTTGAGACCACGCCGGGCACGAGGGCCGCCACGGTGAGGTCGATGCTCACTGGTCCGTAGGAGAGTGAGCGCGGGTCCAGGCGGGTGCGGCTTACTCGGACGTCCCGCTTGGCGGCCTTTGCCCATGACCGGGCTGGGCCGTAGGCGGGGCGTTGTGCGCGCAGCGCCATGTAGTCGGCCGATCCGGCGAACTTACCTAGGGCCGTCCCGTCGTTGAGGACGTCCAGGCGCAGGATGGCGCCGCACCCGAATCCGGCTGAGAACGGGGTAACGATCCGTCCGCCCGGCCGAGTCTGCTCCACCCATGCGTACGGCACGCGTGAGACCGCGCATGTTGCGTGGATTCGGTCGTAGGGAGCGCTCTCGGGGTATCCGTCTGCGCCGTCGCCCACGATGACGCGGCATTCGTAGCCGGCGGACTGGAGCCGTTCGGCGGCCTTGGCTGCCAAATCCGCGTCGACTTCCACTGTGGTCACGTTGTGGGCGCCTACGTGGGCGGACAGCAGGGCGGCCGTCCAGCCGGAGCCGGTACCGATTTCCAGGACGCGGTTGTGGTCGAACGGGTCGAGTTGTTCCAGGAACTCGACCACCAACGTCGGCATGGACAGCGACGAACTGGCCAGTCCTTCGCCTTCGGTCCGGCCGTCCTCGAACTGGGTCACCAAGGGCTGGTCGAGCGCTACGACCTCTTCCCACTTGTCCGGGTCGGCGTTGCGGTCGAGCCGTGCCCAAGGGCCGGGCCCCAGGTCCGCCCACACCACATCGGGTGTGAACGAACGCCGGGGCACCGAGCCGATGGTCTCGTGCCAGTTGGTCACGAACGCTTCCCGTCGTTGGGGTTGCCGTTGGTCCTGTCACCGGTCCCACGGGATCCGCCCTGCGGCTTGTCCCCGTCGGTGGTGGTCTTCTCGTCGCTGTTGCCCTTGTCGCGGTCGCCCATCATCTTCTCCTTGGTTGTGTCGTTGCGGCAGGTAAACCGCACTGGAACCTCCGGACGGACGGACATGTGCCGCGCTCGGAACGCCGTCCGTCCGGAGGGGTCTAGGGGGCGGGGTCGGTGCCGTCGACTTGGGCCGCCAGCTCGGCCAGTTGCGACTCGGCGTAGGCGTGGACCTCGGCGATCTTGCCCGCGAGCATCCCCGCGCGGGTCATGGCTTCTTGGTAAGCGGCCCTGGTGATCTCCAGGGCGGCGGCCAGATCGGCGGCCGTGATCCGGCTCATCGGCGCAGCCTGCGGAGCAGTCGTCGGGTCCGGTGCACCAGGCCCGGTCCCAGGACGTGACCCGCCATGGCTCCGAACAGGAGGCACACCGCCCCGAAGAACAGGAGCAGTCGCGCTATCTCCGCGAACTCGCTGCCCATCACGGACGGATCCCGACGTGAGCCCCGAGCGCGCGGGCGATCGTCTCGACGGTCTCCATGGCGGAGGTGGCCGCGCCGATCGCTTCGCCGGTGGGAGCCCAGGTGAACATCCAGGTTCCGCCGATGAAGTCGGCGCCGATCTCGGTGAACCGGCTGGGCGACTCGGCGTTGATCACGTACAGGACGGGCGTGCCGCTGCGTGCGACGATGCCGCACGACATCCCGCCGCGCTTGCGGACGGCCTCATCGAGAGCGGTCAGGAACGGACGCCGTCCGCTCATGGCCGTCAGGTGGTCAGTGGCCATCTTCGTGCTACCTCCCGTCGAGAGTCATGCCTGGACTGCGGCTTGCGTGTGGAGCTGAAGAGCCGCTACGGGTGCATGCGCGACCAGATCCACTTGCCGCCGGCCGGGTCGGCGGTGACGCCGCACTTGGCGGACATGGCCTGGACGATGTGCAGGCCCCAGCCGCCGTTGTCGTCGAACGCCTCCTCGGACAGGTCGAGGTCTTCGAGGGTGAGTTCGGTCAGCGGCTTGGCCTTGGGCAGCTCGTGGTCGGCGTCCCAGACGGCGATGATGATCCCGAAGGCGTCCCGGCTGAGCTGGAGACGGATCTCCTCGTCCGGCGTCTGGCGGGCCGCGTTGGTGACGAGCTCCGAGACGATGAGAAGCGCACTGTCGAGAATGTGGGAATAGTCCCATTTGCGGATTTGTGTGTCCGCGAAAGTGCGCGCTAGCCCCACTGCGGAGGGTGTGCCCATAAGGGGCATGATCGGCTCTGCGGTCGCCGTCATCGCCATCGTCCTGTCCTTGCCCGAGATTCCGAATTCCTGTGACAAGGATCACCGCAGATGCCTAGTATTTTCCTGTACCCACGTAAGTTGGAAACTAGGGAGAAGCAATGCCCTCCGTGCGCGAACCCCTGGACCCTCGCATCTCCATGTGGCAGTTCCTGGCCTTCTTCATGCGTTTCATGCGTGAGAAGGCTGGACTGTCGCTCGCCCAGTGTGGCGAGATCATGGGCCTCGCGCGCTCGACTGTTTCCAACATGGAGGCGGGCAGACGGCGTCCCCAGGACGACCAGATGCGGTTGCTCGACAAGCACTACGGGACGGGTCTGCTTTTTCAGCTAATCCTCTGGTTTGCCCGAATGGCGCACGACCCGGACTGGGCGCGTCAGTGCATGGAGTACGAGAAGACGTCCAACGCGATCAAGACCTACCACGGGAAGGCCATCCCCCGTCCGTTCCAGACCGAGGCGTACATCCGCGCGATGCTCGAAACGGAGACGGCCAAGGACCTTGAGGATGAGATCGCCACGCGCGTGGAGAGGCAGCGTTTGATCTTGGAACGGCCGGACGCTCCTACGCTCTGGATGCTTGTCGACGAGAGCGTGCTGGCGTGCCCCATCGGGGGCTCGGAGGTCATGAAGGACCAACTGGAGCACCTGCTCAAGATGGCGAGCCGGGCCGACGTCATCATGCGGATCGTTCCGACTGCGGCTGGCGCTCACCACGGCTTCGACGGGCCGTTCCAGGTCATCTGCCTGCCCGACCGAGACGTAGCCTACGCCGGTGCCCAGAACGGGGGCCGCTTGATCGAGAGCCCCATCGAGGCAAGGGACTTTTCGACTAAGTTCGAACGTATCGGCGCGAAGGCCCTTCCCGAGGAAGCCTCGCGCGCTCTCATCGAGCGGTACTTGGAGCAGTACTCATGATCGTTCATTGGCGAAAGAGCAGTTACAGCGGTGGCATTAGTGATCAGCAGTGCGTTGAGCTGGGACGACTTGCGCCGGGGGCCGGGATCGGGGTGCGGGACAGCAAGGACCCGGGTGGGGGACACCTCACGTTGTCCGTTGCCCAGTTCGCCGGCCTGATCGAGCAGGTCAAGCAGCGCCCGGCCCGCTGACCGTCCCGTTCGGCCGGGACGCCGCTTCATCGGCGTCCCGGCCGCCGCTGCGTCACCCGCCGTGCAGGACGTCCCGCACCGGTCGATCGTCCACGGTCCCTCGACGGCACTGCCTCGTGCCGCTTCCCTCCGCCTCGCGCCCGCCGCCCGAGCGTCCGGCCCGGCTCGGCACCTGTCCGCCGCCCCAGGACACCCACCTTCACGGCCCGCCGCGATGACGGCCCGCCTCTTTCGCGCCAGAATGTCCCACTATTCCCGCGTCCGTGAGTGACCTCTAGTTCGAAATAGCGGTGGCCGCCCTCGGATTCCGATGCAAATATGCTCTCCAGCGCCCTCAATGGGAGGTGGAGGAGTGAGATTTCGGAGCAGGCGGGCCAAGCGGGCCGCCGAGGCGGAGGACTGTCGCACCACGGGCGATCGCCCCAAGACCCGGGAACTGAGCGACGCCGTCACCGCCGTCACCGGCCACGACGCCACCGGCGCCTACGCTGACCGCCTGCCGTCCGGCGCCACCATCGGGTCGGACGAGCGCCTTGCCGTCATCTCCGGCCGCATGCACTCCGCCGCCAAGCCGGACATTCGCAATGCTTGACGGCGTCCGCGACATTCCAGGAGAAATGCTCGACCATGACACGAGGATCGCCCGTGAGGAGGCCCGCCGCGCCGCCGTCGCCGAACTGCTGAAAATGGCCATGGACGATCCGGACCTGGACGAGGCATGGGGGCCTGTCCCGGAAGGCGAGGACCGCAGGAGCCGCCGGCAACTCCTCTACCTCAACATGATCATCTCCGGGCCGCGCCTACTGGGCGGCCGCCCGGGAACTCCGTCTCGCCACGCCCCAGAACAGGCGGATGCGCCGCTTCCACCAGATCCTGGACGAGGAATACCGGCGGGCACCCGAACCCCCGCCCGAACGTCCGCGCCCCCGCCGCCGGTGGCGCCGGGCCGTCCTCGGCATGGCGGCGGCGACCCTGCTGACCGTCCCCTGGGCCCTCCGCACCGTCCGCCACCGAGAGCGAGACCGCCCGTGCCGTCCCCGCGCGGGCCGATGATCTGCCCGGCGTCGAGTGAACCGCCACCGGCGGGACGTCCGGCCACGGCGACGGCCGGGAAGTCTATAGGTACATTAGTACGTATGAAGAGGGTGACCGGTGGGCAGCTGGACGTGCTGGAGGTGCTGCTCCAAGCGCATCGGCAACGCGTCCAGCTGCACGGTTGGGAGATCATGAAGGCGACCGGGCGGCACGGGCCGACGGTCTACCGGGCGCTGGACCGCTTCACCGAGGCGGGCTGGCTCGACAGCGAATGGGAGCACGCGAACCCCGTACCGGGCAAACCGCGCCGCCGCTTCTACAGCCTCACCTCGGCCGGCATCGAGGCCGCGACCGCGGCGCTGCGCGAACGACGTCCGGGAACCACCTCGCCCGCGCCGGAGCCGGGCGTTTTAAGAGGGCTGGAGCCGCGGTGAGGGATGTCGTAGTGCTGAGCGTCTGCTGCGGGGTGGCGGCAGGGCTCCTGGTCGCGGAGATCACCGCGCTGTCCGCGTGCGCCGCCAGGTGGATCGTCCGCCGGGCCGCCCACGCCATGTACGGCCGGGACACCGACCTCGCCCTGGAACGGGCCGAGGAATGGCAGGCGATGATCAATGCGCGGCCGGGCAACCTGTTCAAATTTGGCACCGCCCTGTGGTACGCCGGAGCGATACTGAGCCGGCTCCTCCAGCGTGCCGGGCGCAGGGTGCGGCGGGCGCGGCGGCCCCTGGCGGCAGTGCCGGCGCACTGCTTCTCCCGGGCCGCGCGATCCCTGCCCATCGGCACCTGGGTCTACCGCTGCGTGATCCTCGCGATGCTGATCAACATGGTGATCGGTGCCCTGGCGCGCAGGGTGCAGGACGTGACCAGCCTGGGGCTGGGGATACTGCTCGGCCCGGTCACCCTGTGGCTCCTGTCGTCGAGCGCGCCCCAACTGTCCACGTCCGCCGCCCGCCACCGGGAACAACGCCGCTGACCCCCTCGAAGACCATGCGCGGGCACTGCCCGTCACCGTGGCGGGGCGTCATGCCGCATGCCCGGCTCGAACACCACTTCCCGCGCCGGACACCGGCGGGCCGTTTTTGTGAAGGGTTTCGCTGGTCAGGCTCGTCCGGGAGTGTCACATGCCGTGCGCAGGCCGCCCGGGGGCCGGTCCGCCGTCACCGTGGTCCCGGCCGTCCGTGCCGCCGGCCGCACCACCGGGCACGGTGGGGCCGCGCCGTCGGGGAGCGCCGGCCGGTCCGGATTGAGGTAGGCCAGGACCGCCAGGACGCGGCGGTTGGCGTCCTCGGACTGGGGGAGGCCGAGCTTCCCGAAAATGCTGTTGGTGTGCTTGCCGATGGCCTTCTCGGTCACGAACAGCGCCGCGGCGATCGCGGCGTTGGAGCGGCCCTCGGCCATTAGTCCGAGCACCTCGCGCTCGCGCGGCGTCAGCGCCCGCAGCGGCTCCTCGCGGGCGTGGCGGCTCAGCAGCCGGGCGACGACGTCCGGGTCGAGGACGGTGCCCCCGGCGGCCACCCACCGTATCGCGTCCACGAGCTGGCTCGCGTCCGAGACCCGGTCCTTGAGCAGGTAGCCGACGCCGCCGCTGCCGTCGGACAGCAGCTCCCGGGCGTAGCGCTGCTCCACCCGCTGCGACAGCACCAGGACGGGCAGGCCGGGATTCTGCTCGCGGGCGTCCAGCGCGGCCCTCAGCCCCTCGTCCTTGCACGTCGGCGGCAACCCGACGTCCACGACCGCGACGTCGGGACGGTGCGCGGTCAGCGCGCGCAGCAGTGCGGGGCCGTTGCCGACGGCGTCCACGACCTCGATGCCGGACGCCTCCAGCAGGCGGGACAGGCCGTCCCGGAAGAGGACGAGTCCCTCGGCGAGGACCACGCGCACGGCGGGCGGCCCGGGAGGACGGTTCTCATACGGCAGCTCGGCGACGACGGACCAGCCGGAGCCGGCCCGCGGTCCCGCCTGGACGGTCCCGCCGAGGAGCTGGACGCGTTCGCGCATGCCGACCAGGCCGTGGCCGCCGCCGGGCGGGGCCTCGGGCGCGGTCCGGGCACCGCTGTCGGTGATCGAGAGGGTGAGTGCGCCGGGCCCGTAGTGGATCTCGACGGTCGCATGCGCGCCCGGCGCGTACCGGGAGGCGTTGCTGAGCGATTCCTGGACGATCCGGAACGCCGACAGGTCCACGTCGGAGTCCAGGGGACGCGGCGTCCCGACGACGGTGCTCGACACCAGGAGCCCGGCGGCGCGAGCCGTGCCGACCAGTTCACCGAGGCGGTCGAGGCCGGGCCGCCCGGTGGCCGGGTCGTCGGCACGCAGGAGTCCGACGACGCGGCGGGTGTCGGTGAGCGCCGCGCGCGCCGCGTCCCGCACCGCCTCCAGGGCCTGTTTCGCCGCGTCCTGGAGGTCGGGGACGTTCCGCAGTGCCGCCTCGGCCTGGATGACGGTCAGGGACATGTGGTGCGCGACGGTGTCGTGCAGCTCGCGGGCGATGCGGGCACGTTCTCGTCGCGCGGCCAGATGGTCGCCGCGTGCGTGCGGGGCTCGCGTGGGAGCCGACTCGTTCACCTGCGCGGCCCTTTCGCCGGACGTCCGCCGGCGGGGCACTGGTGACGTCCTCGACTCGGGTCCATCGGATCTCCTCTTGGCGGTGGTGGAACGGCACGGGCCGTGCCGTTCGTGGCAAGCGTGGCGTACCGGCCGTCCCGTGTCAACACGGCACGTGCCGTTCCGCTAGGGTGGGCCGCGTGACCGAACCGCACCGCGCCGCCGCCCGGTCGTCCCGCACCGCCCGCGCCGCCGACCGCACCGAAACGATCATGCAGGCCACGCTCGACCTGGCCCGGGAGACCGGCTACGCCAAGCTCAGCATCGAGGCGGTCGCGGCCAGGGCCGGGGTCGGCAAGCACACCATCTACCGCCGCTGGCCCTCCCGCGGCCTGCTGTTCCTCGACGCCGTCCTCAGCCTCAACACCGCCGGCCTGGAGCACCGGGACACCGGCGACATCGTGGCCGACCTGCGCGAGGTGATGGTCAAGGCCGTGGACCTGCTGGGACGGCCGCCCTGGGGCCCGCTGTACCAGGACCTGATCGGCGAGGCCCAGCACGACCCCGAGGTCGCCGCCGCGCTCGACCAGCGCTTCATCCAGCCGCAGACCGCCGACACCCTGGCCCGGCTCAAGACCGCCAGAGAGCGGGGGGAGATCGCGCCCGACTTCGACCTGGACCTGGCGATGGACATCCTGTCCGGCCCGCTGTACTACAGGCTCCTGATCACACAGCAACCGCTGACGCACGCCGACGTCGACCGCGTCCTCCAGGCCCTCTTCACCGGCATGGGCCCGCACTAGCGGGGTGGGGATGAGAGTCGGAATCTCCGGGACGCACGGGACCGGGAAGACGACGCTGGCGGAGGCGCTGTGCGCGCACCTGTCCGGCCACGTCATGGCGGACGAGCCGTATTACCTGCTGGAGGAAGAGGGGTACGAGTTCGCGTCCCCGCCATCGCTGGAGGACTACCGGGCGCTGCTGGCGTTCTCGGTGCGGAGCCTGACATCGCCGTCGCCGCCTCAGGTCGTCTTCGACCGGACGCCGCTGGACTACCTCGCCTATATGACCGTCCTCGGGGCGGACGAGCCCGATTCCGTGGCGCTCGGGCCGGCTGTCGCGAGCCTGGACCTGCTGGTCATCACGCCGATCACGGCGGAAACGGAACAGGTTCTGCCGCCGGCGGAGATGCCCGCACTCCGCTCGGACATGAACGACGCCCTGCTGGAACTCGTCCACGCCGACCCGCTGGACGCCTGGGAGGACGTCCCGGTCCTGGAACTCGACGGCCCACTCGACGGAAGGCTCGGGGCCGTCCTCGCCGCACTGGACCACCACGCTTAGGCGCCCTTGCCCACGGCCCGGCCACCTCACGCGGCCAGGGCGCGGCGGAGGACGGCGCCGAGTTCGGCGATCTGCCGCTGCGACACGTCGGCGGACAGGATCGCCTGCGAGCCGTGGAACGTCCCGGGCCACTGGTGCAGCTCGACCGAGACCCCCGCCTGTAGGAGGCGCAGCGCGTAGCCGATGTCCTCGTCGCGCAGCGGGTCGAACTCCGCGGCGGAGACATAGGCCGGGGGCAGGCCGGACAGGTCGGCGGCGCGGGCCGGAGCGGCGTACGGCGTGGCGGGTGCGCCGCCCAGGTAGTGCCGCCACACCGCGGTGATCGTGTCGCGGTCCTGCCAGGGCGTGTCGGTGAAGTTGCGCTGCGACCACGTCTCCTGCCGGTCGTCCAGCACGGGCTGGTTGAGCAACTGGAACCGGATCGGCGGGCCCTGCTCGTCCCGCGCCCGCAACGCCACGGCGGCCGCGAGCCCGGCGCCGGCGCTGTGCCCGCCCACTGCGATCCGGCCGGGGTCTTCGGTGTGGGCGGCCGCCCAGGTCAGCACGGCGTAGACGTCGTCCAGCGCGGCCGGGAAGCGGTGCTCGGGGGCCCGGCGATAGTCCACCGAGATCACCACGGCGCCGGACGCCCCCGCGATCCGGGCGGCGGTCGGATGCTCGGTGTCCAGGTCGCCGAGGATCCAGCCGCCGCCGCGCAGCCAGATGATCGCGCCGTGGGCCCGGCGGGGACGGTAGATCCGCACCGGGACGCCCGCGGCCACCGTCCGGTCTTCGATCTCCATGCCCTCGGTGCCCGGGCTCGGCGCCGCCGCGACCTCGCTCGGCGCCGCGGCGGCCAGCTCGGCGACCCTCTTGCGCGCGGCGACCGGATCGGACAGGTCGGTCTTCGGGAGGAACGGGATGAACGCGTCGAGTTCGGGATCCATGGCGTCCATCCTCATCAAGGGCGGCGCCGGGATCATCCGCCATCCGTTGCACATTCCGCCCCGATCGCGCGACGACCGGCGCTTTATCCTTCGGACATGGAGGCACTGGCCGTACGCCTGTCGGGACTGGACTCGTACGCCGAGGGCGCGATCCGCGTCGTCGCGTTCTACGACACGCTGATGCGCCGGCGAGTGGACCTCCCGGCACTCGCGCGGGCCTCGGCTGGCCTCGCCGAATGCGTCGCCGGAATCCGGATCCACGGGACGGGACGGGTACTGCGCGCCGCGCCCGACGGCGAACCGGCCGCCGAATCGTGCGCGTCCAGCACCGCACCGATCGTCCTGGATGAGGAGGAGATCGGCACAGTATGGCTGGAACGGCCCAGCCCGCCCGTCCCACTCGACGAAGTGCTGCTGGACCGGCTCGCCCTCGCCGCCGCGGCCGTCCTCGAAAGGTACGGACCGGCCCGGACCACCATGGCCGACCCCGCCCTCGTCGAACTGGCGATCAGCGCGGACGGCGACCAGGCGTCCAGAGCCCGCGCACTGCGCCTCCTGGGCTTCCCCGCGTCGCCGGTTCGCGTCGCCGCAGTACGATCACCGCTTCCCCTGGATAAGATCGCCGCTGTGGCCTGCGCGTCCCGTCCGGTGAAGTCGGCCGCTCTCGGCGACGTGGGCGTCATCCTGACCGCCACCATCGACCCGACCCGCTTCCCACCCGACGTGCAAGCGGGCATCGGCACCGCCGAAGGCCCCGACCTGTCCTGGCTTCAGGCCCGCACCGCCCTCCGCTTCACCACCCCACGGCACCCCGTCATCCACTACGACGACCTGGGCGCGCTGGCGCTGCTCGCCCAGCTCCCTCCGGACGCCATGCGCGCAAACGCCGACGTGGCCGCGATCGCCCTCCTGCCCGCCGAAGACCTGGACACTCTGGACGCCTACTGCGCCACCGGCTCCCTACGCCGCGCCGCCGACCTCCTCCACCTGCACCACAGCAGCATCGCCCGCTGCCTGGACCACATCGGAAAAGCCCTGGGCACCGACCTGACCGACCCCACCGGCCTAACAAGAGCCAGACTCGCCCTAACGGTCCAACACCTCCTGAACAACTGAAAACCATCACCCCGCGCGAAGACCCAACGGAGGACGCCCAGACCAGCCCGCCCTCCTCGGCGAGGCCCAGCACGATCCGGAGGTCGCGGCAGGACACAAGAAGCGCTTCATCCAGCAGCAGACCGACGACTTCCTGAACCGCCTCAAGGGCGCCGCCCGGGAACAGGGCCAGATCGCCGCCGACTTCGACCTGGAACTGGCGATGGACATGCTCTCGGGCACCGCGTCCTCAAGGCTGCCTTCACCGGCCTTACCCCCCCGCCCCTGGCCC
>NZ_JABXFD010000606.1 GCF_013372625.1 Actinomadura sp. BRA 177 | reverse complement strand
GGCGCGGGTCCACGAAGACCACCGGGGCACCGGCGCGTTCGGCCTTGTAGGCGATGAAGGCGCCGAGCTGGGCGAAACTCCAGGTGTGCAGTGTGACCCGCTGGGGCTTGCGTAGCCGGACCCGCGCCCGGATACCGCCCAGGTCTTCCAGGGCGATGCCGTGCGTGGTGCGTTGAGCCTCGGTCACGATGCTCTTGGAGATGCGGTGGTTGGTATCGGCCGCGAACCGCGCCTCACGGCCCGACAGGTGACGCAGCAGCCGTTTGGCGGACTTGGTGCCCTTGGCCTGGAGTTTGCCCCGGAGGCGGCGGTTGCGGTGCCGGACCTGGTTGACGCGCTTGCCGGAGTGGACAGTGCCGTCGCAGGTGGTGGCGATGTTGACGATGCCCAGGTCCACCCCTGTGAACCCGTCCGGAACGTACTCGGGGGCGTGGGGGAGGTCGCAGGTGGCGTACAGGTAGAAGCAGCCGCCTCGCCACACCAGGTCCGACTCGCCCTGCCGGTGCGCGGCCAGCATCTTCGCCTGCTCGGCCGAACAGGCGAAGGCTACGTTCTTGTGTCTGCCGTGCACGGTCCAGATGCTCACGGTGCGGGCGTCCGTCTGCCAGGACAAGGAGCGGTCGTCGAATGGCTGGGCGGCGTCCTTGCGGAACCGGACCGGCGCGCCCTCCACGGCGGCACGGCGCCGCGACCCGACAGGCCCGTAGCTTCCCGCCTTCAGGTTCTCGGCCAGCGTGGCGTAAGCACCCGCGACCTTGCGGACGCAGTGGATCGCCGGCTGCGCCGACAGGCCCATCGCCTTCAGCTCGTCGTACACCAGCCGCTGAAGTGCGGTCTTGCCCTTGATGCCGGTGGCGTGCGCACGGCGGGAGGCGTGGCAGGCGGCCTGGTTGCACAGCTTCAGCGTCTCCCGCAACGCCGCCTCGGTGGCGGCGTCGGGGAGCAGCTTGATCTGCACCACGAGTTTCACCCTCGTACCTTAACATCATGTGGTCATGTCATCACGGTGGGTTTAAGGTCGGTGTTCGGGAGCGGCAGGCGTGCCGCGCTTCACCTTGTACGCTCATCGTGCCTTCGTGGCCAAGGATCGTGCGTTCATCGGCCTCGGCGCGTGCCCGCCCGACCGCGACCTGGCGACCGCGCCCATGAACCACTCCCCGCAGGCCGCCTACGACGACGCCGTCCTCCCCGACGCCGCCGCGCTCCTCGCCGAACTCGCCGTCCGCCGCCTGGCGACCGCATGACGGCCACCACCGGGAAGGAGGCGCCGCCGGCCGCGTCCGTCACCGCCGTCGTCGGGCTGCTCGTCCTGTTCGAGCTGGTCAGCGGGTTCCTGCAGGCCGGCATCGCGCCCGTCCTGCCCAGCATCGGGGACGAGTGGGGCGTCTCCGACTCCGCGCTGACCTGGGTGATCGCCGTCCAGCTGCTGTCGGCGGCGGTGTCGCTGCCCGCGTTCGGGCGGCTCGGCGATCTGTACGGTCACCGCCGCATGCTGCGCATCGCACTCGTGTCGGTGGCGGTCGGCTCGATCCTCGTCGTGGTGGCGCCGTCCTTCGCCGTCCTGCTCGTCGGCCGGTTCCTGCAGGGCCCGCTCGCCGCGCTGCTGCCGCTGGAGATCTCCCTCGTCCGCGACCGGCTCCCGGTGGACCTCGCCCGCTCCGCCATCGCCCGGCTCGTCGGCGCACTGACCCTCGGCGGGCTGCTCGGCGGGCTCGGCATGGGCGTGGCGGACAAGGCGTTCGGGGACGTCCGGCTCGCGCTGGGCGTGCCGGCCGTCCTCACACTGGTCTGCGTGGCCGTGTCGTTCGTCGCCATCCCCGAGTCGGTGCGCCGCGCGTCCGGGCGGGTGGACTGGCCGGGCGTCGTCCTCCTCGGCCTCGCCGTCGTCGCCGTCCTGGCGGGGGTGTCCTCGGCGGGCGACAACGGCTGGCTCTCCGGCGGGACGCTCCTTCCGGTCTTCGCGGGCCTGGTCCTGCTGGCGGTCTGGGCCGTGATAGAGCTGCGCACCGCCGAGCCGCTCGTCGACCTGCGCGCCATGGCCGGACGGCACGTCGCCCCGTACTACTTCGCCTCGTTCGCATTCGGCGTCGTCTACTTCGGCGGCCAGTCGCCGAACTCCACCTTCTTCGCGACCGACCCGGACGAGGCCGGCTACGGGTTCGGCCTGTCGTCGCTGTCCATCGCGCTGGCCATGCTGCCCGCGATGCTCCTCAGCGTCGCCGGGTCGGCGTCCACCGCCGTCATCGCCCGCAGGGTCGGGTACCGCAACGCCCTGATCGGCTCGTTCCTACTGGTGGCGCTCGGCTTCACGGCCTTCGCCGCCGCGCACGACGAGCTGTGGATGGTGATCGTCGAGCTGACCGTGCTGGGCGCCGGCCTGGGGGTGGCGCTGGGGGCGATGCCGACCGTGATCGCCGAGGCGTCCGATCCGTCCCGCACCGGCATCTCGACCGCCGTGTACAACAACGTCAAGACGGTCGGCGGCGCGGTGGCGGGCGGGATGTTCGGGACGCTGCTCGCCGCGCCGGCGGGCGCCGGCGACCCGGCGGAGGGCGGCTACCTGGCCGTCTGGCTGGTCAGTGCCGCCTTCGCGCTGCTCGCCGCCGTGCTCGCGCTCGCCGCGCGGCGGCGCGAGACGGCCTGACGTCCGGTGCCGGACGCCCCGCCCCGGCGGGGTGTCCGGCTGTTGACATTCGGGCGAGTTAGCGCAAACATTCGGGGCGTAGCGAGGAAAATCGGGGAGGCGATGTGGCCGCCGAATCACCGGAGGCGCCCGACGGCCGGCGGCTGGCGGTGATGGAGGACGTGGCCGCGATGGCCGGCGTCTCGGCGATGACCGTGTCGCGCGTGCTGAACACCCCGGAGAAGGTGCGGCCGCAGACGCGGGCGCGGGTGATGGCGGCGGTGCAGGCCCTCGACTACCGGCCCAATTCGGCGGCGCGGGTGCTCGCGACCGGGCGGTCGGGGGTGCTGGGCGTGGTCAGCTTCGACACCACGCTGTACGGGCCCGCTTCCACGGTGTTCAGTATCGAGCAGGCCGCCCGCGAGCACGGATACAACGTCAGCATCATCAGCCTCAGCTCGCTGAACCGGCGCTCGATCGGCGAGGGCGTGGAGCGGCTGCGCGCCCAGTCCGCGGACGGGATCATGGTCGTGGCCCCGCACGAGTCGGCCGCCGACGGGCTGAAGGAGCTGCCGTCCGACACGCCGCTGGTCGCGGTCGGCGCCGGTGGTGACGTGCCGTTTCCGGCGGTGGCGGTCGACCACCGCGCCGGTGCGGAGCGGGCCGTCCGGCATCTGCTCAGCCTGGGGCACGAGACCGTCCTGCACCTGGCCGGGCCCGCCAGCCGTCCGCGCGGCCGCTCGCGTCCACCCAGTCGGCGGGCCGCGCTGGAGGCCGCCGGCCGGGCCGTCCCGGACCCGCCGGCGGGCGACTGGAGCGCCCGGTCCGGCTACGAGCACGGCCGGGCGATCGCCGCGGACCCCGAGGTCACCGCCGTGTTCGCGGCCAACGACGCGATGGCGCTCGGGCTGCTGCGCGCGCTGCGCGAGGCCCGCCGCGACGTGCCCGGCGAGGTGAGCGTCGTCGGCTTCGACGACGTGCCCGAGGCCGCCTACTTCCCGCCGCCGCTGACGACCGTCCGGCAGAACTTCGGCGAGGTGGGGCGGCGCGCGTTCCGGCTGCTCCTGGACCGGATCGAGGGAGCCTCCCGGCCGGTTCCCGAGCCGGCCGGCACCCGCCGCGTGGTGGAACCCGAGCTCGTCGTCCGGGAGAGCACCGGGGTGCGCCGCCGCACCTGACCCCCCAGCCCGAAGCCGGCGAGCTCGTTTGCCCGGCCGTTGATGTTAGCGCTAACAAAGGAGCGGACATGACAGCCCAGGACACCGCCGCGCTCCGCACGGAACTCGCCGTCCTGCACCAGATCCTCGTCGAGGGCGGGCTCGTCGTGTGGACGGCCGGGAACGTGTCCGCCCGGGTGAGCGGCGACACGTTCCTGATCAAGCCGAGCGGCGTTCCCTACGCGGACCTCACCCCCGACGCGATGGTGCTGTGCGACCTGGAGGGCAAGCCGGTCGGCGAGCAGTCGCTCAAACCGTCCAGCGACGTGTTCACCCATGCCTACGTGTACCGGCATCGCGCGGACGTCGGGGGAGTGGTGCACACGCACTCCACCTACGCGACCGCGTGGGCGGCGCGCGACGAGCCGATCCCGTGCGTGCTGACGGCGATGGCGGACGAGTTCGGCGGCGAGATCCCGGTCGGCCCGTTCGCGCTCATCGGCGGCGACGACATCGGCCGCGGCATCGTCGAGACGCTCGACGGGCACCGCAGCCCGGCCGTCCTCATGCGCAACCACGGCGTCTTCACGATCGGCGCCGACGCGCGCGCCGCGGTCAAGGCGGCCGTGATGTGCGAGGACGTCGCCCGCACCGTCCACCTGTCCCGCCAGCTCGGCGACCCGCTGCCGATGGACGCGGGCGACATCGACCGGTTGTACGACCGCTACCAGAACGTCTACGGGCAGAGGGGCTAGAGCATGAGCTTTCCGAACCGCGAGATCTGGTTCCTCACCGGCAGCCAGGGCCTGTACGGCGAGGACACCCTCCGCCAGGTCGCCGAGCAGTCCGGCGCGATCGCCGCGCGGCTCGGCGAGGCGCTGCCGGTCGCGCTGCGCTGGACGCCGGTGCTGACCGACGCGGACGCAATCCGCCGGACCTGCCTGGACGCGAGCGCCGACGACTCCTGCATCGGCGTCATCGCCTGGATGCACACCTTCTCCCCGGCGAAGATGTGGATCGCCGGCCTGGACGTGCTGACCAAGCCGCTCCTGCACCTGCACACGCAGGCCAACGTCGAGCTGCCCTGGCACTCGATCGACATGGACTTCATGAACCTGAACCAGGCCGCGCACGGCGACCGGGAGTTCGGCTACATCCAGTCGCGGATCGGCGTCGCCCGCAAGACCGTCGCCGGGCACGTCACCGACCCGTCGGTGGGGTCCCGCATCGCCGGGTGGGCGCGGGCGGCGGCCGGGCACCAGGAGCTGCGCACGCTGAAGCTGGCCCGGTTCGGCGACAACATGCGGGACGTCGCGGTCACCGAGGGCGACAAGGTCGAGGCGCAGCTCCGGTTCGGCGTCTCCGTCAACACCTACGGCGTGAACGACCTGGTGGACGTGGTGGACGCCGTCCCCGACGTCGACATCACCAAGCTGGTCAATGAGTACGAGGAGCTGTACGACGTCGTCCCGGAGCTGCGCGCGGGCGGCGACCGGCACGAGTCGCTCCGCTACGGTGCCCGGATCGAGCTGGGGCTGCGGGCGTTCCTCGACGACGGCGGCTTCAAGGCGTTCACGACGAACTTCGAGGACCTCGGCGGGCTGCGGCAGCTGCCCGGCCTCGCCGTGCAGCGGCTGATGGCGGACGGCTACGGGTTCGGCGGCGAGGGCGACTGGAAGACGGCGACGCTGCTGCGCACGCTGAAGGCCGCGTCCGCCGGGCTGCCCGGCGGCACCTCGTTCATGGAGGACTACACCTACCACCTGGAGCCCGGCAACGAGCTGATCCTCGGCGCGCACATGCTGGAGGTCTGCCCGTCCATCGCGGCCGGGCGCCCGTCGCTGGAGATCCACCCGCTGGGCATCGGCGGGCGCGAGGACCCGGTGCGGCTCGTGTTCGACGCCGCGCCCGGCCGCGCGGTCGTCGCCGGCCTCGCGGACATGGGGGACCGGTTCCGGATCGTCGCGAACGAGATCGAGGTCGTCGCGCCGCTGGAGCCGCTGCCGATGCTGCCGGTCGCGCGGGCGGTGTGGCGCCCGCTGCCCGACCTGCGCACGTCCACCGAGGCGTGGCTGACGGCGGGGGCGCCGCACCACACCGTCCTGTCCGCCGCGCTCGGCACCGAGGAGCTGGACGACCTCGCCGAGATGGCCGGGGTCGAGCTGCTCACCATCGACGCCGGCACCACGCTGCGGCAGTTCACCAAGGAGATCCGCTGGAACCAGGCGTACCACCGCCTGGCCCAGGGCCTATGAGAGGAGCCCTATGAGCGCGGACGAGCGGTACGCCGTCGGGATCGACTTCGGCACGCTGTCGGGGCGGGCGGTGGTCGTCCGCGTCCGGGACGGCGCCGAACTCGGCGACGGCGTGCACGAGTACGGCCACGGGGTGATCGACGCGGAGCTGCCGTCCGGGGTCCGCCTCGGCCCGGACTGGGCCCTCCAGTCGCCGCAGGACTGGGTGGACGTGCTGCGCTTCGCCGTCCCCAAGGCGCTGGCGGTCGCGGGCGTCCCGGCGTCGCAGGTCATCGGCATCGGGACGGACTTCACCGCCTGCACGATCCTGCCCACGACGGCGGACGGCACGCCGCTCTGCGAGCGCCACCCCGACCTTCCGCACGCCTGGCCGAAGCTGTGGAAGCACCACGCCGCGCAGCCGCAGGCCGACCGGATCAACGCGCTGGCCGCCGGGCGCGGCGAGCCGTGGCTGCGCCGCTACGGCGGCAAGATCTCCTCGGAGTGGGAGTTCGCGAAGGCCCTGCAACTCCTCGAAGAAGACCCCGGGCTGTACGCGGAGGCCGACCGCTGGATCGAGGCCGCCGACTGGATCATCTGGCGGCTCACCGGCACCGAGTCCCGCAACATCTGCACGGCCGGCTACAAGGGCATCTACCAGGACGGCCGGTACCCGTCCCGCGAGTTCCTCGCCGAACTCCACCCCGACTTCGCCGACTTCCCCGCCAAGCTCGGCCATGACCTGGCGCCCCTCGGCGGCCTCGCCGGGACGCTGACCGCGCGGGCCGCCGAGTGGACGGGCCTCCCCGAGGGCATCGCGGTCGCGGTCGGCAACGTCGACGCACACGTCACCGCCGCGGCCGCCGATGCCGTCCGTCCCGGCCAGATGGTCGCGATCATGGGCACGTCCACCTGCCACGTCATGTCCGCGGACCTGCTCGCCGAGGTCCCCGGCATGTGCGGCGTCGTCGCCGACGGCATCGTGCCGGGCCTGTGGGGCTACGAGGCCGGCCAGTCGGGCGTCGGCGACATCTTCGCGTGGTTCGTCGACAACTGCGTGCCCGCCTACTACAACCAGGTCGCCGCGGCCGAGGGGCGGACCGTCCACGAGCACCTCACCGCGCTCGCCGAGGCCCAGCCGGTCGGACGGCACGGGCTCGTCGCGCTCGACTGGCACAACGGCAACCGCTCGGTCCTCGTCGACCACGACCTCTCCGGCCTCATCGTCGGCCAGACGCTCGCCACCAGGCCCGAGGACGTCTACCGGGCGCTCATCGAGGCGACCGCGTTCGGCGCCCGGATGATCGTGGAGACGTTCGAGGCGTCCGGCGTCCCCGTCGAGGAGTTCGTCGTCGCGGGCGGCCTGATGAAGAACGCGTTCCTGATGCAGGTGTACGCCGACGTCCTGCGCCGCCCGCTGTCGGTGATCGGCTCGTCCCAGGGCCCGGCGCTCGGCTCGGCGATCCACGCCGCCGTCGCCGCGGGCGCGCACGCCGACATCACCTCGGCCGCCGCCGCGATGGGCCGCCGCGTACCGAACGCCTACGTCCCCGACCAGGCCCGCGCCGACGCCTACGACACCCTCTACGAGATCTACCGCACCCTCCACGACCACTTCGCCGACGGCGAGATCATGCACCGCCTCCGCGCCCTCCGCTAAGCAGGGCCGGTGCTGCGGCGGATGATCAGCTGGCTGGGGATCAGCTTCGGGTCTTCCGGGCTGGCGCCGTTCCCGGTGAGCTGCGTGATGAGCAGCTCGACCAGGTGGCGGCCCAGGGCGGTGAAGTCCTGGCGGACGGTGGTGAGGGGCGGGGTGAGGAACGCCGCCTCCGGGATGTCGTCGAACCCGATGACGCTCACGTCGTCCGGCACCCGGCGGCCGCTCTCGTGGATCGCCCACAGCAGCCCGAGCGCGATCTGGTCGTTGGCCGCGAATACGGCCGTGACGTCGCCGTCGGCGGCGAGTAACCGGCCGCGCTCGTAGCCGGACCGGGCGCTCCAGTCGCCGGGCGCGCAGTCCGGGACGTCCACGCCCGCCTCGGTGAGCGCGTCCCGCCAGCCGCGCGTCCGCTCCGTGGCCTCCGACCAGTCGCACGGGCCGGGCAGGTGGTGGACGGTCCGGTGCCCGAGTTCCAGGAGGTACCGGGTCGCCTCGCGCGGCGCCAGGTAGTGGTCGGCGGACACGGTCGGGACGGCCGCCCCCGGCCCGAGCAGCACGGTCGGCAGGTCGCCGGGCAGGTGCCGCAGCGCCTCGTCCGGCGGGACGTGCCCGGGGATCATGATGATGCCGTCCACGCCCTGGTCGCGGAACCGGTCGACCGCCCCCGCGACCGCGCCGTGCCCGGGCGACTCCAGGCTCGCGACGCTGGTGAAGAAGTCGGCGGCGCGGGCGTTCCGCTCGATCGCCGCGATGATCGACGCGGGGCCGAACAGCGCGGTGTCGAAGCTGACCACGCCGAGCGTCCGGGACCGGCCGGTGGCGAGGGCCCGCGCCGCCGCGTTCGGCCGGAAGTCCAGCTGCGCGGCGGCGGCGAGCACCCGGTCGCGGGTCTTCGGGCTGACCATCGGATGGTTCTTGAACACCCGCGACACGGTCTGGTGGGAGACCCCTGCGAGCCGGGCGACGTCGCGGAGCCCGGGTCTGGCGGGTGGTGTGGAGGTCATGTCACCTCGGAACATACCGGGTCCGCCGTCCCCGGGCCGACCGGTCAGCGGGACGTCCCGGCGCGCCGCTTCGCCCAGATGTCGAACGCGACCGCCGCCAGCAGGACCAGCCCCTTGATCAGCATGACCCGCTCGCTCGGCGCGCCGAGCAGCGACATGCCGTTGTTGATCACGCCCATGATGAGGCCGCCGGTGATCGCGCCGACCACCTTGCCGACGCCGCCCTGCACGGCGGCGCCGCCGATGAACGCCGCCGCGATCGCGTCCAGCTCGAACATGTTCCCGGCGGTCGGGCCGGCCTGGTTGAGCCGCCCGGCGAACACGATCCCGGCGATGGCCGACAGCACGCCCATGTTGACGAACAGCCAGAACGACACCGACTTCACCTTGATGCCGGACAGCCGCGCGGCGAGGGGGTTGCCGCCGAGCGCGTAGACGTGCCGGCCGAACACGGCCCGGTTCATCACCAGCGTGGAGCCGAGCACGAGCACGCCCAGCAGCACGAGCACCCACGGCATGTTCTTGAACCGGGCGAGCTGCACGGCCATGAACATGACGACCACGACGCCGAGGGTGTACCGCAGCACGAACATGGTGAGCGGTTCGACCTTCTGCCCGTAGCGGATGCGTCCCTGCCGGTTCCGCCACCCGAACCCGACGTAGCCGCCGACCAGGGCCAGCGCGACGAGCAGCGTGAACAGGTCGGCGCCGCCGAGCGGCCCGAGGCCGATGTTGCCGAGGTAGCCGGACAGGAAGCCGTTCGCGATCGTCCGCACCTCGTCCGGGAACGGGCCGATGCCCTGGTTGCCGAGGACGGTCAGGGTCAGCGCCCGGAACACCAGCATCCCGGCGAGCGTCACGATGAACGCCGGGATCTCGAAGTAGGCGATCCAGTAGCCCTGCCAGGCGCCGATCGCGGCGCCCGCGAGGATCGTCAGCAGCACCGCGATCGGCCACGGGACGTTGTGCTCGACCATCAGCACGGCCGCGATGGCGCCGGTGACCGCTACCACCGACCCGACCGACAGGTCGATGTGCCCGCCGATGATGACCAGGATCATCCCGATGGCCAGGATCAGGATGTAGCTGTTCTGGACGATGATGTTGGAGATGTTCTGCGGGGACAGCAGCTGCCCGCCGGTGAGCACCGCGAACAGCGCCACGATCAGCCCGAACGCGATGTAGATGCCGCTCTGCCGCAGGTTGACCGGCAGTGCCCGGCCCTGCGCCGGCTTCTCCGCCGGCGGCGGTGACACGGCCTTGTCGGCCGACGCGACGCTGCTCATGCTGTGCTCTCCTCGGTCTGGGTCATGTACTGCATGAGGCGCTCCGGCGTCGCGTCCGCGCGGCTCACCTCGCCGGTGATGCGGCCCTCCGCCATCGCGTACAGCCGGTCGCAGATCCCGATCAGCTCCGGCAGCTCGGACGAGATCACCAGCACCGCCCGGCCCTGGTCGGCCATCCGGTTGATGATCGAGTAGATCTCGTACTTGGCGCCGACGTCGATGCCGCGGGTCGGCTCGTCCAGGATCAGCACGTCCGCGTCGGTGAAGATCCACTTCGACAGGACGACCTTCTGCTGGTTGCCGCCGCTCAGCTGCCCGGTCGGCGACAGGACGCTCGGCGTCTTGATGTTCATCTCCTTGCGGAACCGCTCGGCGACCTCGTACTCGCGGTTGTCGTTCACCCAGCCGCCCCGGGCGAGGCCGCGCAGCCCGGCCGCGGAGATGTTGCGCTTGACGTCCTCGATGAGGTTCAGCCCGTAGGTCTTGCGGTCCTCGGTCGCGTACGCGAGCCCGTGCCGGATCGCGTCGGTGACCGTCCGGACCGTGATCTCCTCGCCGTCCTTGTAGACGCGGCCGGTGATCCCGGTGCCGTAGCTGCGGCCGAACACGCTCATCGCCAGCTCCGTCCGGCCCGCGCCCATCAGGCCCGCGAGCCCGACGATCTCGCCGCGGCGCAGGGTGAGCGCCGCGCGGTCCACGACGACCCGGCCGTGCTGGGTGGGGGAGTGGACGGTCCAGTCCTCGATCCGCAGCACCTCGCCGCCGATGTCGGGGACGCGGTCGGGGAACCGGTGGTCGAGGTCGCGGCCGACCATCCCGGCGATGATGCGGTCCTCGGACACGTCGCCGCCCATGTCGAGCGTCTCGATCGTCCGGCCGTCGCGCAGGATCGTGGTCGTGTCGGCGATCGCGCGGATCTCGTTCAGCTTGTGCGAGATGATCACGCAGGTGATGCCCTCGTCGCGCAGGCCGCGCAGCAGGTGCAGCAGGTGCGCGGAGTCGGCGTCGTTCAGCGCGGCGGTCGGCTCGTCCAGGATGAGCAGCTTCACCCGCTTCGACAGCGCCTTCGCGATCTCCACGAGCTGCTGCTTGCCGACGCCGAGGTCCATCGCGGGCGTCACCGGGTTCTCCTTCAGCCCGACCCGCTCCAGCAGCGTCGCCGCGTCGGCGTTCGTCCGGTTCCAGTCGATGAGCCCGAACCGCCCGCGCCGCTCGTTGCCGAGGTAGATGTTCTCCGCGATCGACAGGTACGGGCTGAGCGCCAGTTCCTGGTGGATGATGACGATCCCGCGCTGCTCGCTGTCGCGGATGCCGGAGAACCGGCACGGCTCGTCCTCGAACTCGATGTCGCCGGTGTACTCGCCGTGCGGGTAGACGCCGGACAGCACCTTCATCAGCGTCGACTTGCCGGCCCCGTTCTCGCCGCAGATCGCGTGGATCTCGCCGCGCCGCACCTCCAGGTTCACGTCCTGCAGGGCCTTGACCGCGGGGAACGTCTTGGTGATGCCGCGCATCCGCAGTATCGCGTCGGTCATGGTGCTCCTTGCGGGGACGGGCGGGGCGGCCGCCGGGGGAGGTGTCCGGCGGGCCGCCCCGCCCGAGGCGTTACTTCAGCTGGTCCGCGGTGTAGTAGCCGGTGTCGATGAGTTCCTTCTTGTAGTTGTCCTTGTTCACGATCACCGGGTTGAGCAGGTAGGACGGGACGACCTTCTCGCCGTTGTCGTAGTCCTTGGTGTTGTTGACCTCGGGCTTGTCGCCCTTGAGCACCGCGTCGGCCATCTTCACCGTGACGGCGGCGAGCTGCCGCGTGTCCTTGTAGATGGTCGAGTACTGCTCGCCCGCGATGATCGACTTGACCGACGCGACCTCGGCGTCCTGGCCGGTGACGACCGGGTACGGCTGGCCGGTCGTCCCGTAGCCGTTGGACTTCAGCGCCGACAGGATGCCGATCGACAGGCCGTCGTAGGGGGACAGGACACCCTGGATCTTCGTCCCGCCGCCGTAGTAGCGGGTGAGCAGGTCCTCCATGCGCTTCTGCGCGCGCTCGGGGTCCCAGCGCAGGGTCGCGATGGTCTTGAAGTCGGTCTGGCCGCTCTTGACGACCAGGGTCTTCTTGTCCAGGTACGGCTTCAGCGTGTCCATCGCGCCGTTGTAGAAGAACGTCGCGTTGTTGTCGTCGGGCGAGCCGGCGAACACCTCGATGTTGAACGGACCCTTCGCCGTGCCCTCCGAGCCGTCCGGCTTCTTCAGCCCGAGCCCGACGAGCAGGGACGTCGCCTGCTGCACGCCGACCTTGTAGTTGTCGAAGGTCGCGTAGTAGTCGACGTTCGGGGAGTTGCGGATCAGCCGGTCGTAGGAGATGACCGGGACGCCCTTGTCGGCCGCCTTCTGCAGCTGCGTCGTCAGCGCGGTGCCGTCGATGGACGCGATGATCAGCAGCCGGGCGCCCTTGGTGATCTGGTTGTCGATCTGGTTGGCCTGGGTCGGGATGTCGTTCTCGGCGTACTGGAGGTCGACCTTGTAGCCGAGCCCCTCCAGCTGCTTCTTGAGGTTGTCGCCGTCGTGGATCCACCGCTCGGACGAGCGGGTCGGCATCGTGACGCCGACGAGGGCGCCCGCCGCGGGCTTCTTCTCGGCCTTCTCCTTGTCGACGGTCTTCTGCGTCGAGCCGCACGCGGTCATGCCGAACGCGAGGCCGAGGCCCAGCGCCAGGCTGACGAACTTCCTACGCTTCACGTCTCACCTCGGGGGTGGTGCCGGTGTCCCCGGACACACTGTTACCGGTCACACTGCCATGTCAAGAGGGTGCGGTGCGCCGCGCCGGAAACGTGACCTCGGGGGAAGAGACGTGCTCGGTGCCGGCCGGCGTCACTCCTGGCCGCGGCCGGTCATCCTGTCGCGCAGCCGGTCCGCCGCCGCGACGGCCGGGCCCGCGGACCTGAGGACGCCCGGCTTCGGGGGAGTGTGGGGATGCGGCCGGGTGGGGGCCGTCTTCTTGCCCTGCTCCAGCTTGCGGCCCAGCTCCTCGGCCTCGTCCGCGGTGATGACCACGCGGAGCTTCGGCCAGACCTGGACCTCTTCGAACTCGATGTGCTCGCGTCCGTCCGCGGTGAACCGCGTGAGCAGCTCCTCGAAGCCCCCGTCGGTCGGGTCCTTGCCGAGCAGGTCGTTCAGGACGTGCTTGGCGGCCTGCTCCTGCCCGACGGCCTCGTCCGCCAGCAGCTCACCGTCGGGGACGAGCCTCCGGACGGCCGGCCAGAAGTACTCCTCCTCGACCGCCTCGTGCTTGGACTCCTCGATGATGAGCTCTTCCACCATCTTCTTGCGCAGCCGAAGGCGGTCCTCCCGGTCGGGCACCGCCCGGCTGGAGCCCGCCTCCAGTTCGGCGAGCATCCGCTTGACCTCGGTGTGGTCACGTCCGAGAACCTCGAAGACGTCGGCCATGGGTCCTCCCATCAACGGTTCGCTCTGCCCGATGCCCCGTCACCACCGGGCAAACGCCCGTCCGTCAGGACTCGCTGAAATCGTCCCGGGAAAGCCCCTTCTCGGCCATCTTGTCCTCAAGCTCGGCACCGAGTTCCGTGCGGTCGTCCGGGTTCGGGCGGGGCTCCTGGCCCGCGTCCCGATCCGGGTCGCCGCCGGGCTTCATGATGACCTGGTCGGTGTCGTCGGTCTTCGGCTGGTTCTCCTCAGGCGTGGTCATCCAAGTCCCCCGTGTCGCTGGCTCGTGTTGTCGAATGGCTCGCCGGTACGTCCGGCCGTCGCGCTACGGGCTACCCGGCGCCGCCCGCGTTAAGCCGCGGCCGTCCTACCGGGTGGGGCGGGAGCCGCGCCGGTGGCCGAACCGGATCCCGCTCAGCACAAGGTTGATCAGGAACAGCACGATGCCGATGATCAGCAGGTAGAACAGGCCCTTCACGACGACGCCGATGATGCCGAGCGCCACCGCGACGAGCAGGATGAACAGGAACAGGGCCACGGTGATCCCTCCTTCGGCCGGGCGGTGCCCGCGGTCAGCGGCGCGCGAGCCGGCGCTCGTCCGGTGCGGCCTCGTAGGCCAGGTCGTAGTGGGCGAAGACGGCGCCCTCGTCGCCGGCGAGCAGCTCCCCGTCGGTGTCGATCGCGGGCGCGTTCTTGATCTGCTTCTTCTCGCGGGCGACCCGCAGGTGCTCGGGGCCGACGGTCGCCCCGTCCAGCGGCGCGAACACCAGCCGCTGCCGCATCGGCATGCCCGTCTTCACGGTGGCGAAGACCGGCTGGTCGGTGAGGGTGTCGACGTACACGGCCTCCAGCTCACCGATCTTGCTACCGGACTCGTCGATCACCGTCCGGCCGCGCCACTCCCGGATGTCCTCGATCTCGAACATGTCCCTTGTCCAGCCGTTGCGTCGGAAAAGCCTTCTCGGACGTCATCTACCCAGCTCGCGGCAGATATGTCGGCCTGGTACGGGAAGGATCCGGGGGTGTAGGAGCACCAGGGTTCGGCCGCGTACGGGTCGCCGGAGACGGCCAGGGCCCGCGAGCGGGAGCCGCCGCAGATCGTCCGGAACTCGCAGGCGCCGCACTTGCCGGTGAGGTTGGCGGGGTCGCGCAGGCCGGTGAAGAGGGGCGACGTCCGGTAGATGCCGGGCAGCCGCTCGTCGCGGACGCTGCCTGCGGGCGTCGGCAGGAACCCGCTGGGGTGGACGGTGCCCCGGTGCGAGACGAACACGAACCCGCGCGCCGAGCTGACGTCCATGGGTGCACGCCGAACACGCCGCATCGGCAGGTCGAGCTCGGTCAGCCGGTGCCGCAGGTCGGCGTAGAGCGGGCCCAGGCCGAGCGCGGCGACGTGGTCTTCGCCGTGCCGCCGCAGGATCTCCCGCTGGACGACGATCCGGCGGAAGTGGTGCGCCTCCGTCGTCCGGGCGGGAATGTGCGCCCCCGCGTCGTACACGAAGTTCAGGACGTCCTCCACCTGGTGCGCGTCGAGGCCGGGCAGCAGCCTGCCGCGCCCGGTCGGGACGAGCAGGAACGCGCTCCAGGTGAGGGCGCCCATCTCGTGGACGATCCGCACGATCTCCGGCAGGTCGGTCAGGTTGTGCCCGGTGACGGTGGTGTTGATCTGCACCTTCAGGCCGAGGCCGCGGGCGGCCCGCCAGGCGTCGAGCGTCCAGCCGTAGACGCCCGGCGTGGCGCGGAAGTCGTCGTGGATCCGCGCGGTCGACCCGTCCAGGCTCAGCGAGATGGCGCGCGCGCCCGCGTCCCGCAGCCCGGTCAGGCCGTCCTCGGTGAGCGTCGGCGTACCCGACGGGGACACCGCGACCGGCAGGCCGATCCGGGCGCCGTGCCGGACGAGGTCGAACAGGTCCGGCCGCTGGAACGGGTCGCCGCCGGTGATGACGAACATCGGCGGCGGGCCGCCGAACTCGGCCACCTGCTCCATCAGGTCGAACGCCTCGGCCGTGCTCAGCTCGCCGGCGTCCCGCTCCGGCCTGGCCTCGGCGCGGCAGTGCCGGCAGGCGAGCGGGCACGCCTGCGTCGCCTCCCAGATCACGATGAACGGCCGGTCGGCGATGTCGTGGCGGGGCACGCGGATCTGTTTCATGTTTCCAGCAGGTAGTCGATGGCGTCGGCGGCGAAGTAGTCGCCGCCGATCGCGCGGACGAGGTCGGGCAGGAAGCCGAGGTCCTGGCCGAGGGTGAGCAGCGGCGGCTCGACGTAGCCGTCCGGCCGGTGCTGGCCGTGGCCGATGTTCGCGACGAGCGCGTTGCACAGGCAGCGGCGCCCGTCGGTCTCCACGGCGGTCCCGCCCTTGCGGACGTAGGCGTCCACGGGTTCGGCGGGGCAGCGGTAGCCGACCTTCCCGTCCTCCTTCAGGTAGGGGGTCCGCAGGTAGCTCAGGTCGCACAGCCGCGGGCGCTCGGCGTAGACATCCGGCTCGGAGAGCGTGCCCGGCAGCGCGGCGACCTTGAACGGGAACCCGGTCGGCGAGGCGCGCGGGTCGTTGCGGACCCGGAGCGTGCCGTCCAGCGCCCGCTTGACGAGCTCCCGCCGCAGGTCGGGGGCGAGGCCGGACTCCCGGCACAGCGCGAACACGCTGCCGGCCTGGATGCCGGCGGCACCGGCGGCGCGCGCCTCGGCGAGCGTGCCGGGCCGCGCGTAGCCGCCCGCCACCCAGAACGGCAGGCCGAGCGCGGCGACCTTCGCCGGGTCGATCCGGTCCCGCTGCCCGTAGATCGGCTCGCCGTCGTCGTCCAGGCGCAGCCGCCCGCGCGGCGGGGCGCTGTGCCCGCCCGCGACGGCCGTTTCCAGCACGAACCCGTCCGGCCGGGTGGCGGGCGATCGGTGCAGGTACATGGCGAGGACGGACGACGACACGATCGCCAGGAACCGCGGCCGCTCCGTCGTGACCCCGGACAGCGACGCCGGGTCGAACGAGAACGGGCGGCCCTCCTCGGCGCCCGCGACCGTCACGGTCACCTTCCCGGGAGATCCGGCGGCGAGGGCGTCCAGCAGCGCGGGGATCTCGCTGGGGATCCCCGCGCCCATCAGCACGTAGTCGACGCCGGCCAGCATCGCGCCGTAGGCGGCGGGCGGGGTGGCCAGCTGGATCTTCTCCAGGTAGTTGATCCCGACCGGGCCGCCGTGCCCCTCCTTGGCGAGCCACACCTCGGCGAAGTTCCCGGCGACGGTCAGCTCGTCGCGGGCCCTGTTCGCGCGCAGGCCGAGCTTCGGCACCGGCCGGTACCGCCCGCCCGGCTCGATCCCGCCGGGGATGAAGTAGCGGTCCAGGATCCGGTCGGCCACCCCCGGCAGCGGCAGGTGCGCGAGGGCGCGGCGCAGGTGGCCGCCCTCGTCCCCGGCCTGGAGGCCGCGGGCGAGCAGGGCGTCCAGCGCGACCCCGGAGACGACGCCGAGCTGGCCTGTCCGGGCGACGGCGTTCGCCAACTGCCACCCGGAGACGCCGGCGCCCATGCCGCCCTGGACGATGCGGGGCGGGTCCGGCTCAGACATCCCGCTCCCGCGCCGTCGCCGCCCACGTCAGCAGGTCCAGGCCGGCGGCGCGCGCGTCGCGCCGGGTCGCCAGGATGGCGTCCACCGTCTCGTCGGGAAGCGTCTCCACCATGATCGACAGCCCGTCGCAGTCGCTGACGTGCGGCAGGATCTGCCGGGTCAGCGCGATCCCGCGCTCGGCCTGCCGGGGCGTCAGCCGGTCGTGCTCGGCGAGCCCGTAGAGCCGCCGGACGTTCCGGATCGCGCCGTCGTGGTCGGCGAGCAGCTTCGCCACGTACTCGGCGCCGAAGATGGCGACGAGCTGCGGATACATCGACTCCTCCTCGTACCGGAAGTGCGGTCCGGTGGCGGCGTCGACGGCGGCGACCAGCTCGCGCACCCGCTCGGTGTCGCGCAGCCGGAACGCCTCCACCAGGTCGAGCAGGAGGTCGCGGACACCGCGGTGCTCCGTGCGGAACACATCGGTGAACTCTTGGACGAGTGTGGGCATCGTTCGCCTCTCTCTGGACGGGGTCAGACGCGTTCGAGGACTTCGGGGAACGGGCGGCGCGGCGTGCCGGGCACGAGCGGCCCGTAGCCGAACCGGATGATCGCCTGGATGTGGCCGTGCGGCTGCGGCTCCGCCGGCCCGGACCCGCGCGCGTCCAGCAGCTGGGACAGCAGCGAGGACGACACGCCGCGCCGCGCGGCGGTGAGCAGGACCCGCTGCAGCGCCTGCCCGGCGCGCAGCCAGTCCTGCGGCCCGTCGCCCCGGGTGAGCAGGACGCCGAGCTGCGGGCGGGCGGCGAAGTCGTCGACGTCCCGCCCGCCGGCCGGGCCCTCCGGGCCGAAGTCGCGGAGCGGCAGGCCCCGGCCGGTCGGCCGCGGCCCGAACGAGTACCAGGGGACGCCGTCGCCGCGGGTCCGGTCCGGCGTCCAGCGGGCCAGCTCGGCGAGGTAGGCCGGGTCGGCGACGAGCTTGGCGTCCGCCGCGGCGATCAGGCCGAGCAGGTACGCCGTGGTCTGCGGGCCGGGCAGGTTCAGCACCGCGCCCTCCTCCCGCGCCGCGGCCGCCAGCTCGTCCCGGACGACCTGCGGCACCCGCCGCTTCCCGAACGGCCGGCGGTTGGTGCGCCGGTGCGGGATCGTCGCGTACAGCTCCGCCAGGCTCGGCGACGGCATCGGCGCGTCCGCCGCCCGGACGGCCGCGAGCAGGTCCGGCCGCCGCGCGGCGTCCGGGAACGGCTCGATCAGCGGCCGGTGCCCGGTCACCCGGATCGCCAGCCGCAGGTTGAACAGGGCGGCGCCGCAGCTGATGTGCAGCGCCCGGCCGCGCGGGTCGATGACCGGCAGCCCGCGCCCGGTGTCCGCGTGCAGTTCCATGACCGCCGCGTCCTCGTCCAGCCGGAAGAACCACGGCTGGGTGTTGTGCACCGACGGGGCCGCGATGGCCGCGGTCACCAGACGCCGGACCCCGACGTGCGTCGCGTACGGATGGGGCATGGCGCACCTCCTCGTGCTGCCGCTGTGCCTCCTCAGGCTCCCGGCCGCCGGTGCGGCCGCCACAGGGCCGAAGGTCCCCCGCGCCGGGGACCAAGGACGGGACCTTGGACCCTCCTGGCACCGCGCGCGCGGCCGGAACTCTGGGATCGTGATCGTTGACCGCGCCGCGAACGCCGTCGTGCTCGCCTGGCTCCTGCTGACCGCGCTGGCCGTGCTCGTCCGCGACCACCTGCCGGCCCCGGACTGGCTGCTGATCCACGTGTTCCTGCTCGGCGCGGTGACCAACGCCATCGTCGCCTGGACGGACCGCTTCGCGACCGCGCGGCTGCGGCTGCCCGCCCCGCCCCAATGGTGGCCGGCGACTCGGCTGCTCGCCCTGAACGCCGGGGTCGCGGCCGTCCTGCGCGGCGCCACCAACGGGCACCCGGAGCTGGCGACGGCCGGCGCCGCGATCGTCGTCGGGATCGTGTGCGCCTACGTGACCGTGCTGACCGTCCGGTCGCGGCGCGCCTGGCGCGGCCGGTTCGGTCACGTGGTGGCCTGGTACGCGTCCTCGGGCCTCGCCCTGATCGCGGGCGGGACGCTCGGCGGCTGGATGGCGTCGGGCCGGGCCCCGGCCATGTGGCACATGCGCCTGGAGGCCGCGCACATGCACGCGAACCTCCTCGGCTGGGTCGGCCTGGCCCTGCTCGGCACCCTGTTCGCCCTGTGGCCGACGGTGCTGCGCATCCGGGTCCCCGCCGCGCTCGCCCGCCTGTCCCTGTGCCTGACCGTGCCGGGCCTGGTCGTGGCCGTGATCGCCCTCGCCGCGAACGCACGCTGGATCGCGCTGGCCGGGCTCCTGCTCTACACGGCGGGCGCCGCGCTGTCGCTCGTCCCGTTCGTCCGCACCCGCCGGCACACACCAGCCGCATGGATGCTCGCCGCCGCAACTGCCTGGTTCCTCATTGCCCTCGTCACCGACCTGGTCATCGTCGCCACCCGTCCGCCGGCCGAGGTCGCGCAGGGCCTCGAACCGCTGCTGCCAATCGCTTTGGGGGGTTTCGTGCTGCTAGCCGTCGTTGCCGCCATCCGATCGCTGAGGTCCCGTCTGTCGCCGCCCATCGCGGGTGTCGCGGTCGGCTGCCTGCTGACCGCCCTTGCGGTGGTGTTCGCGACAAGCGGCCAGACCGAGGCGCCCGTGCAGACGGTCGCCGCGTCGGGAACCCGCGTGGTGGACGTAACGCTGGCCAACATGCGCATCAGCCCGGGGACGATCGAAGCCGCCCCCGGCACACGCCTCGTCCTACGCGTCACCAACAAGGACGCGATGCAGCACGACCTGCGCCTGGACTCAGGCCAGGCGACCCCGATGCTGGACAAGGGCGAGTCGGCGACCCTGACGGTGCCGTCGGTGAAGGGCACGATCGACGGCTGGTGCACGGTCCCCGGTCACCGCGCAGCAGGCATGACCATGCAGATCAAGACGGCGAGCCACCACACGACGGCCTCAGACCAACCCGACGTGATGGCACATCCGTCCCCCGGCTGGAAGCCCTACGACGCAGCCCTCAAGTCGGCGCCTGGCGCCAAGGAACACCGCGTCGAACTGCACGCCACCGACCGCCAGTTGGAGGTGGCGCCCGGTGTTCAGCAGACGATGTGGACGTTCGGCGGCACGGTCCCCGCCCCAGTGTTGCGCGGCAAGATCGGCGATACCTTCGTCATCACCCTGGTCAACGACACGACCATGGGCCACGGCATCGACTTCCACGCTGGGTCGCTCGCCCCGGACGTGCCGATGCGCACGATCCAGCCCGGTGAACGCCTGACCTACCGCTTCAAGGCCGAACATGCGGGGGCGTGGCTGTATCACTGCTCGACCATGCCGATGCTGCAGCACATCGCCAACGGCATGTACGGCGCGGTCATCATCGACCCACCCGACCTGCCCTCGGTCGACCGCGAATACGTCCTGGTGCAGGGCGAGCTGTACCTGGGGCAACCGGGCTCGGCCGCCCAGGTCGCCAAGATGCGTGAGGGCCGCCCGGACGCCTGGATGTTCAACGGCACCGCCGCCGGCTACGACCACGCCCCCCTGACCGCCCGCGCCGGCGACCGCGTCCGCGTCTGGGTGGTCGACGCCGGCCCGTCCTCCAGCACCGCGTTCCACATCGTGGGCGCCCAGTTCGACACCGTCTACAAGGAAGGCGCCTACCTACTGCGCAAGGGCGACCCAGGCGGCTCGCAAATCCTCGACCTGGCCCCCGGCCAAGGCGGCTTCGTCGAAACCGTCATGCCCGAACCCGGCCACTACCCCTTCGTCGACCACGACATGCGCCACGCCGAGAACGGCGCCCACGGAATCCTGAAGGTGACCCGATGACCTGGTGGTCCGTCATCCGTTTCTTCCACGTCTCGGGGGCCGCGCTGTGGGTGGGCGGGCAGCTCACCATCTCCCTCGTGCTGCTGCCGCTCGCCCGGCAGAAGCTCCCCGCAGAGCAGTTCGCCGGGATGGCGCGCGAGGTCGGCCGCCGATTCGGCATCTTCACCGGAGCGATCTTCCTGCCGGTGCAGATCACCACGGGCGTGGCCATGGCCCGGCACAAGGGCGTCACCTGGGCGTCGCTCGTCGAACCCGGCTACGGCCGCATCCTGGCCGCCAAGCTGCTGCTGTTCGGCGCGGTCGTCGCCGTCGCCGGCGTGCACGGCTGGGCCAGCTCCCGGCATCCGTCCTTCGCGCGGGCCATGGCGATCACCTCGCTCGTCGGCTCCGTCGGCATCGTCCTCATCGCCACCGCCCTGCCCACCACCTAGGGGGAGACTCATGACCGACCGCCGTGAACTGCCGCTCGTCTACTCGTGTTCGGGCTGCTCCAGCGCCGCGCAGATGACGAACTGGCTGGCGATCCAGCTCGACCGCCGCGGCGTCGCAGAGATGTCCTGCATCGCGGGCGTCGGCGGGGACGTGAAGAGCCTGGTCCGCAAGGCCACCAGCGGACGCCGGATCATCGCGATCGACGGCTGCGCCCTGGAGTGCGCCCGCCACTGCCTCGACCGGCACGACGTGACGCCGGACGTCCACCACCGGCTCAGCGACGACGGCGTCCGCAAGCGCCTGGGCGAGGACTTCGATCCCGCCCAGGCTCAAGAGGTCCTCGACACGCTCCTGGAGCGGGTCGAGACGGAGCTCAAGAACGGCTGAGCGGTTCGAAGCGGGCCGTGAAGAAGCGCAGCGTCGGCGGCTCGTACGTCATGCGGAGCCCGCCGACGGAGTCCCGGTTCGCGTACAGGTGCTGGACGGAGGCCTTGTGCACGGGCGGGCGCCCCGGCTAAGGACCTTGGTCCCCGGCTGCCGGACCGTTCGGCACAAGTCCGGCTCAGCGGCCGCGCTGGACGAGCTTCAGCCCCTCGATCACGAGGTAGGAGGCGACGGCGATGACCACGATCCGGGCCCAGGCGGCCGCGTCGAGTGGCGCCGAGCCGAACACGTCGTTCATGAAGGGCGCGTACGTGTAGAGCACCTGGAGCGCGACCAGGGCGAGGACGCTGACGGCGACCCACGGGTTGCGGCGGATACCGCACCACAGCAGCGGCCGATCCAGCGAGAGGCAGTTGGACATGTAGGTCAGCAGCGTCAGCGCGAACACGTTGACGACGATCGTCTGCGCGACCTCCGGGGACGCGCCGTGCCCCCGTTCCCAGTGCTGGAGGCCGAAGGAGCCGGCGAGCAGGATCGCCGAGACCAGCAGGAGCCGGGTGGTCATCGCGCGGGTGAGCAGCGGCAGCCCCGGGTCGCGGGGCGGGCGGCTCATGATGTGCTCGTCCTTCGGCTCGACCGCGAACGGCAACCCGAGGACGAGCACCGCCGTCATGTTGAGCCACAGCACCTGCAGCGGCAGGATCGGCAGCGCGGTCCCGGCGACGATCGCGGCGACGAGGACCAGGCCGAGCCCGATGTTGGACGGCAGCGCCCACACGATGAACTTCACCAGGTTGTCGAAGACGCCGCGGCCCTCCTCCACCGCCCGCTCGATGGAGGTGAAGTCGTCCTCGGTGAGCACCATGTCCGCCGACTCCTTGGCGGCGTCGGTGCCGGTGCGGCCCATCGCGACGCCGATGTCGGCCTGCTTGAGCGCCGGCGCGTCGTTGACGCCGTCGCCGGTCATCGCGATGACGTGCCCGGAGCCCTGCAGCGCCTGGACGAGGCGGAGCTTCTGCTCGGGCGAGACGCGGGCGAAGACCGTGGTCGCCGCCAGGCGCTCGGGGGAGTGGTCGGCGGCGAGGTCCGCGCCGGTCATGACCTCGCCCGCCAGCCCGATGCGGGCGCCGATCGCGGCGGCGGTCGCGGCGTGGTCACCGGTGATCATCTTGACCTGGATGCCGGCGTCGTGGCAGGTCCGGACGGCCCGCGCGGCGTCCGGGCGGGGCGGGTCCAGCATGGCCTGCAGGCCGAGGAACGTCAGCCGGGGCAGCTCGTCCAGCGTCTCGGCGCGGCCGCGCGCGAAGGCCAGCACGCGCAGGGCTTCGGCGCCGTAGGTCTCGGCGCGGGCGATGACGGCCGCCGGATCCAGGGGAACGGGAGCGCCGCCGGGCCCGGCGGCGTCGTCGCACAACTCCATGATCCGCTCGACCGGCCCCTTGACGTACACGGTGCCGTTCTCGTGCAGCGTCGCCATGTAGCGGCGCTCGGAGCTGAACGGCTGCGTGGCCGTGCGGGCCGGGACGTCGCCGAGCCCGGCCTTGGCGGCGCTGGTGACCAGGGCTCCCTCCGTCGGGTCGCCGGTGATCCCCCAGCCGCCGTCCCTCTCGGCGAGCCGCGCGTCGTTGCAGCCCAACCCGGTCAGCAGCGTCTCCCGGAGGACGGGGTGCTCGGCGAGGTCGATCGCGCGGCCGTCGAGTTCGATCGCGCCGTCCGGGGCGTAGCCGGTGCCGGTGACGGTGTAGTCGCGCCCGCCCGCCGTGATCGCGGTGACGGTCATCTGGTTCTGCGTGAGCGTGCCGGTCTTGTCGGTGCAGATGACGGTCGTCCCGCCGAGCGTCTCCACGGCGGGCAGGTGCCGGACGATGGCGCCGCGCCGCACCATCCGGGCGACGCCGAGCGCGAGGGTGATCGTCACGACGGCGGGCAGGCCCTCGGGGATCGCGCCGACGGCGAGCGCGACGGCGGCGGTCAGCATCTCGGTCGCGTCCCGGCCGCGCAGGATGCCGATCACGAAGGTGAGCGCGGCGAGCACCAGGATCGCGACCGTCACGACCTTGCTGAACTGGGCGATCTTGCGGGTGAGCGGCGTCTGCACCGCCGTGGTGGTGTGCACGAGCCGGTCGATGCCGCCGAGTTCGGTGTCCGTGCCGGTCGCCACGACCAGGCCGGTGGCCGCGCCGGCGGTCACCAGCGTCCCGGAGAACGCCATCGCGGTGCGGTCGGCGAGGGCGACCTCGGGCAGCGCCGCCGGGTCCTTCGTGACGGGGACCGACTCGCCGGTCAGCGCCGACTCGTCCACGGCCAGCTCGTCGGTGCGCAGCAGCCGCAGATCGGCCGGTACCTTGTCGCCGGCCTCCAGTGCGACCAGGTCGCCGCGCACCAGGTCCGCCGCCGGGACGCCGACTCGCGCGCCGTCCCGGACGGCGACCGCCGTCGTCCGCGCCATCGCGGCCAGCGCGGTCAGCGCCTTCTCCGCCCGCGACTCCTGGACGAACCCGACGATCGCGTTCACGACCACCACGCCGAGGATGACCAGCGCGTCCACGCGCTCGCCGAGCAGGCCCGTGATCAGCGCCGCCGCCAGCAGGACGTAGATCAGCGGGCTGTTGAACTGGAGCAGGAAGCGCAGCACCGGGCCGCGTCCGCGCGCGGTCGGCAGGGTGTTGGGCCCGTCCCGCTCCAGCCGGGAAGCCGCCTCGGCCGAGGTCAGGCCCCGGGCCGCGTCGCCGCCGAGGTCGCGGACGACGTCCTCGGCGGGCCGGCGGTAGGGTGCGGGAGCCGTCGTCATCGCGTCACCGCCGGCTAGGGGCGGGAGTCCCTGCGGTCGGCCTTGAGCTGCGCGGCGAGCGCGGCGGCCTGGGTGCGGCGGCTCATGCCGAGCTTGGCGAAGATGTTGGAGATGTAGTTCTTCACGGTCTTCTCGGCCAGGAAGAGGCGCTCGCCGATCTGCCGGTTGGTCAGGCCTTCGCCGATGAGGTCGAAGATGTGGCGCTCCTGCTCGGTGAGGCCCTTGAGCGGGTCCTGCTTCTCCTGCCGGTCGCGGAGCCGCTGCAGCATCCGGGCGGTGGAGCGGGGGTCGAGCAGCGACTGGCCGGTGGCGACGGTGCGGACGGCGCCGACCAGGTCCGAGCCGTGGATCTGCTTGAGGACGTACCCGGCCGCCCCCGCCATGACCGCCTCGAACAGGGCGTCCTCGTCGTCGAAGGAGGTCAGCATCAGGCAGGCCAGGTCGGGCATCTGGGAGCGGATCTCGCGGCAGACGCTGACGCCGTCGCCGTCGGGGAGCCGGACGTCCAGCACCGCCACGTCCGGGCGGGCGGCGGGGATGCGGGCGAGGGCGTGCTCGGCGGTGCCGGCCTCACCGACGATCTCGATGTCGTCCTCGGCCGACAGCAGCGCCGCCACCCCGCGGCGGACGACCTCGTGGTCGTCCAGCAGGAACACCCGGATCGTCTTGGCAGCCTCGCCGCTCATGGTGCATCGTCCTTCGCCTCGTCGCCGACGGACTGGACGTTACCCGCTGGCCGGGCGGAGCCACACTCACCGGACGTCCCGCCATCGAAGGGACCAAGGTCCCGAACCGGGCGGACGGCCGCGAGTGCTTGTTCCAGCGACTTCTCCGGCGAGCTGCTGGTGTCGATGGCGACGGCCTCCGGCCATGGCGCGGCGTTCGCCCGCATGGCGGCGGCGATGTCGGCGTCGGCGTCGGAGAGGCCCTGCGGGCGGGCGCGCATCCGCTCGGCGGTGACGTCCTCCGGCGCGTCGCATCGCAGTGCGTACATCGCTGCGTGCTCGCGGTCGGCGACTTCGGCGAGCAGGTTCCGTGCCTCCTCGGACGTCCAGGAGGCGTCCAGGACGACCGTTTCGCCGTGCTGGAGGAGCGTCGCGGCGCGATCCGCGAGTTCCCGATACGTGCGCCGGGTCTGCTTGGGGGAGTAGAGGCCTGTTCCGTAGTCGGCGGCGGCCGAGTCGAGAGGCGCGAGCCCTGCGAGTTCCTTGCGGACGCGGTCGCTGCTGATCAGCGTGCAGCCGAGCCGGTCGGCCAGCGCGCCGGCGAGCGTCGTCTTGCCCGTGCCCGGCAGCCCGCCGACCAAGATCAGGCCGACCTGCCCGGCGCGCAGATGCCGCAGCGCCAGGTCGGCGTACGAGCGCGCCTCGGCGGCGGTGTCCGCGCCGCCCTGCTCGTGCCGCAGGCAGGCGACCTTGGCGCGGACGAACGCCCGGTAGGCGATGTAGTGGTGGCGCAGCGAGGACGGCGCCGGGTCGGCGGCGAACCCGGCGTACCAGCCGAGGAAGCGGTCGGCCAGCTCCGGGGCGCCGAGGCGTTCGAGGTCCATGGCCAGGAAGGACGCGTCGTCGAGCCCGTCCAGCGAGCGCAGCGCCTCGTCGAACTCCAGGCAGTCGAGGACGCGTGGTCCGTCGTCCAGGCAGAACACGTCCCCGGCCAGCAGGTCGCCGTGGCCGTCGACCACGCGCCCGTCCGCGATGCGCGCGTCGAACAGCGGCTCGCGGCCGGCGAGGAACGCGGTGACGAGATCCTCGATCTCGACCGCCGCGGCCTCGTCCAGCACGTCGCCGTGGAAGGGGCGCACCTGGTCGAAGCTGTCGCGCCAGCGGGCGTGCAGGGCGTCGCGCGTCCCGTGGGCGGTGACGGCGGGGCCGCGCGGTGCGCGGGCATGCCAGGCGGCGAGGATCCGGGCGACGTCGTTCAGCGCGTCCTCGACCGGCGCGCCCTCCTCCACCAGGTGCGACAGCCGCCGGTCGGCGGGCATCCGCCGCATGACGACCAGGTGGTCGCAGACGTCGCCGTCCGGCCCGTGCACGTCCGACACCCCGAGGTAGACGTCGGGGGCGAACCGCCGGTTGAGCCGGACCTCGTCCCGGCAGGCGCGCTCGCGCAACTCCCGGGTGCTGAAGTCGAGGAAGCCCAGATCCACCGGCTTCTTGAGCTTGTAGGCGCGGTCACCGACGAAGAACACCACGCCGATGTGCGTTTCGCTGACTGCGGCGTCGGCCATCGCTTCTCTCACGTCCTCGGCTCGGGTACCCCCACCCTCCCCGCGATCACGGCCGTCTATCAGTGCCGAGGGGCCCGGCCGTCCCGGCAGAGGTCCCGCCGCGAAGGGCCCTTCGGCCCTGTGTCGCCGGTCACTCCCGCGGTGAGATGGAGGGGTGCGTGACACGCTCGACACGAGATCGGGGGCGAACCGGTGAAGACCATTACCGCGGCGGACCTGGCCCGCGAGTCCTTCCTGCGCGGGATGCGGAGCGCCGACCTGGCGAGGCTGGCGACCACCGCCCGCGCCACCGAGATCCCGGCCGGACGGCGGATCATCGCCGAGTCCGAGCCCGCGGAGCGCTTCTGGCTGATCCGGGCGGGGACGGTGGCCCTCGATCTGCGCGTGCCCGAGGGCGGGACGGTCGTCGTCGACACGTTCGGGCCCGGCTCGGTCCTCGGCTGGTCCTGGCTGTTCCGCCCCTACCGGTGGCGCTTCGGCGCGACGGCGCTCACGGACGTCGAGGCCATCGAGTTCGACGGGCGGCTGGTCCGCACGCTCTGCGCGGTCGACCCCGCGCTCGGCTACGAGCTGACCCGCCGCTTCACCGAACTCGTCGTCGACCGGCTGCAGGTCGCCCAGCTGCGGCTCCTGGAGAACTCCCGCCCGGTGCCCGCACCGCAGCCCTGACGGGTCAGGCGGGACGGTCGGGGGGCGGGGCGGTGCCCCGTCCCTTATACACATCT
>NZ_JABXFD010000440.1 GCF_013372625.1 Actinomadura sp. BRA 177 | reverse complement strand
CGCGGCTGTGGCTGCGCCGGTGTTGTACACTAGCCTCTGCGTCGGCGTGGTCAGATGTGTAGAAGAGGCAGGCCCGGGCGCCGCGCGGCCCGCTGTCGCAGGCCGTGCTCACCGCCCTGCGGGACGGGACGCCGCCCGGCGACCCGGCCCGCCTCCCCACACCGGACGCCGCGGCGTCCGCCGACCCCTACGGCGACGACCTGCAGCTGGCCCTGCACACCTGCTACGAACTGCACTACCGCGGCTTCGCCGGCGTCCACCCCGGCTGGGAATGGGACCCGGCGCTGCTGCGGCTGCGCGGCGCCCTGGAGGCGGTGTTCCTGGACGCGCTGCGCCGCGCCACCCCCGCCGGCGACGACGTCGACGCCGCGCTGCAGGAACTGCTGGTCGAACCGGCCGACGCCCGCGGCGTCTCCCACCACCTGCGCGACCACGGCGAACTGTGGCAGATCCGCGAGCACGCGGCGCTGCGGTCGGTGTACCACCTGAAAGAGGCCGACCCGCACGCCTTCGTGATCCCGCGGCTGCACGGCCCCGCCAAGACCGCGCTGGCCGCGGTGGAGAACGACGAGTTCGGCGGCGGCCGCCCCCACATGATCCACCAGGGCCTGTACGCCGGGCTGCTGGACGACCTGGCCCTGGACCCCTCCTACGGCGCCCACGTGGACGCCGCCCCCGCCGCGATGCTCGCGACCGTCACCATGATGTCGCTGTTCGGGCTGCACCGCTCGCTGCGCGGCGCCCTCGTCGGCCACTTCGCCGCCGCCGAGATCACCACGGCGCCGTCCGCCCGGCGGATGGCCGCCGCCCTGGAACGCCACGGCGCCGGACCCCGCGCCCTGCTGTTCTACACCGAGCACATCGAGGCCGACGCCGTCCACGAGCAGGTCCTGCGCCACGACGTGATCGGCGCGCTGCTGGCCGCCGAACCCGCCCTCGCCGCCGACGTCGTGCTGGGCGTGCGGGCGACCGGCCTGCTGGAGGACCGCCTCGCCGCACACCTGATGGACGCCTGGCGGGCCGGGCGGACGGCACTGCGCCGCCCCCTGCCCGCCAACCCGCCCGAGGGGGAGGCACGATGATGCTGCTGCGACCACCGGGGGTGTACCGGCCGCAGTCCGACACCTCGCTGCTGACCGGCGCACTGAGCCGGACCCTCGCCCACACCGGGCTACCCGCGGGCGCACGGGTGCTGGAACTCGGCACCGGCACCGGCGCGGTCGCCCTGTCCGCGGCCCGCGCCGGCTGCGACGTCGTCGCGGTCGACGTGTCGGCGCCCGCCGTCCTGACCGCGCGGATGAACGCGCTCCTGCGGGGCCTGCCCGTCCGGGTGCTGCGCGGCGACCTGTTCACGCCGGTCGCCGGCGAGCTGTTCGACGTCATCGTCGCCAACCCCCCGTACGTCGCCGGCGACGCCGACCCGCGGCACGTGCGCGGCCGGGCCCGCGCCTGGGAGGCCGGGCCCGACGGCCGCGCACTGCTCGACCGGATCTGCGCGCTGGCCCCGCGCCACCTGGCGCCGTCCGGGACGCTGCTGCTGGTGCACTCGGCGCTGAACGGCGTCGCGGCGACCCTGGTGTCACTGCGCGCCGCCGGGATGCGGGCGTCGGTGGTGGCCCGGCACCGCGAGCCGTTCGGGCCCGTGATGCGGCGCCGCGCGGCACGGCTCGCCGCCCGCGGCCTGCTGGGGCCCGGCCAGCGGCACGAGGACCTGGTCGTGGTCCGCGCCGACCCGATCGCGGCGCGGAGCGGCGGCACCGAGGGCGGGGAGGGACATGCCCGCGAACACCAGCCCGCCTGAACCCGATGGCCCGCCTGAACCCGGCGGCGCCGCGGGCGGGGACCGGGAGCGGCGGCGGGTGCGGATCGTCAAGGGCGGCCCGATGCTCGTGGAGGGCCCCGTCGAGGTCGTCCTGGACGACGGCTCGACGGCCGTGTCCGACCGGTGGCTGGTCGCGCTGTGCACCTGCCGGCGCAGCCGCTCCTACCCGTTCTGCGACACCAGCCACCGCTGCCGCGTCCGCGCGTCCCGCACCACCCCGGAGGACACCCCGGAGGACGACGGCACCTAGCACGGCGTAGCCGTCACCCGGCGCGGACGAGGCCGGCGCCGGGTGACGGGTGACGGGTGTGGCGGGTCAGCCGCCGAGGCTCTCCAAAGCCACGTCCAGGCGCTGGGCCAGGGCCTCGATCTGCTCCTCGTTGGCGCCGGTGTCCAGTTCGGCGATCACGGCGTCCCGCGTGGTGATCACCATCGCGTCCTCGGGCCCCCCGCCGCGGCTGGGATCGGTGGGGACGACGGTGGCGCGGCCCCCGACGACGACGAGCGCGGCGTCGCGGTCGGCGGAGCCCAGCAGGGTGTGCAGGTGGTCGGAAGTGATCGTCGGCATCGGGTGACCTCCAAGCGTGCGGTGGACGGTGACGGGCGGGCGCGGCGCGGTCAGGGCCTGCGGCCCACGCCGGTGGCGAACTCGCGGGCACGGGCCGGGCCGCCGGTCCCCGGCGCCAGCGGCGGGGTGTCGAGCCCCGCCCCCCCCCGCAGGCCCTCCAGGAACACGGTGAGCGCCGCGCGGGCCCTGTGCGCGGGCGTTGACGCGAGCTCGGTGCGGGCCCGCGCGGTGACCATGACAGGGGCATCCATGAGCAG
>NZ_JABXFD010000554.1 GCF_013372625.1 Actinomadura sp. BRA 177 | reverse complement strand
GCCGCGGCCTCGGCGATCGCGCCCGGCCGCGCTGCCCGCACGCCGGTCAGCTCGCTGATGCGCACTCCGCCGAGTCTGTGACGCCCGCTACCGTGTGTCAATCAGTCGGAGTCGGAGAGTATCTCCACGACCTGGCGCGCCGTTTCGGTCGGCAGCGGCGGCGGCAGCCCCTTCCACTTGCGGGACGCGGCCACCGCCGCGGCGCCCGCCCCGCCGCCGTAGACCGCGGCGGCGACGAAGGACGCCAACTCGGGCGGCAGCTTCTTCTCCAGCAGCAGCACGTTCATCCGGTACGTGGCGGCGGTCGCGAGCATGCCGAAGGCCCCGGCGACGGCGCCCAGCCGCAGCGCCGGGATGCGCTGCCGGGCCTTGTCCACCATCTCCTGCTGCGCGGCGTCGACCACCCGCCGGGCGAGCACGAGGTTCTGCTCCAGCGGGCCGTCGACCTCCGCGGGTTCGCTCGACTCCGTCATGACCTCCGGCTTACCCGCAGGCAAGGAAAGGAACCCGGAGAGGAATGTGTCACCGTCCGTAACTTTGCGAGTGCTGTAGGTTGCCGAGCGGATCCCGCCCCGTCCCCAGAGCCGACAGAGAGGCCGGTCGATGCAACCGTTCGAGCTGCCCGACTTCTACGTCCCGTACCCCGCGCGCCTGAACCCGCATCTGGCGGGCGCGCGGACGCACACCATGGCGTGGGCCCGCGAGATGAAGATGCTGGACGACGACCGGGACCCCGGCACTCCCGACATCTGGGACGAGGCCGCGCTCGAAGCGATGGACTACGCGCTCCTCTGCGCCTACACCCACCCCGACTGCGACGGACCCGAACTCGACCTCATCACCGACTGGTACGTCTGGGTGTTCTACTTCGACGACCACTTCCTGGAGGTGTTCAAGAAGCCCCGCGACCAGGACGGCGCCCGCGCCTACCTCGACCGGCTGCCGCTGTTCATGTCGCTCGACCCGCCCGAACCGGTGAACGCCGTCGAACGCGGTCTCGCCGACCTGTGGGAGCGGACCGTCCCGTCCAAGTCGGACGCCTGGCGCGACCGCTTCTCCGTCAGCACGCTGAACCTGCTGCGCGAATCGCTGTGGGAACTGTCCAACATCAGCACCGGGCGGCTGCCGAACCCGGTCGAGTACATCGAGATGCGGCGCAAGGTCGGCGGCGCGCCCTGGTCGGCGGACCTCGCCGAGCACGCCGCGGGCGTCGAGATCCCCGAGCGCGTTGTCGGAATGCGGCCGCTGCGCGTCCTCAAGGACACCTTCGCGGACGGCGTGCACCTGCGGAACGACATCTTCTCCTACCAGCGCGAAACCGAGTCCGAGGGCGAGGTGAACAACTGCGTCCTGGTGATGGAGCATTTCCTGGGGGTCGCGCCGCAGGCCGCCGCCGACACGGTCAACGACCTGCTGACCTCGCGGCTCCGGCAGTTCGAGAACACCGCCCTCACCGAACTGCCGCACATCGTCGCCGACCACGCGCTCGACCCGTCCGAGCAGGCGAGCGTGGCGGCCTATGTGAAGGCCCTCCAGGACTGGCAGTCCGGCGGCCACGAATGGCACCTGCGCTCCAGCCGCTACATGAACAAGAAGTCCCTCGGAATGTCGGCCGCCCGCATTCCCGCGCTGCTGAAGTCGGCGCGGATCAGCCGGCCGCACGTCCCGTTCCAGAAGGTCGGCCCCACCCCGCTCCCCGAGTTCGACATCCCGTACCCGCCGCGCGTCAATCCGCACCGCGACCGCGCCGGTCGCAACGTCGTGCTGTGGGCGCGCGAAATGGGCATGTTCGCGCCGCATCCGCGGCTGCCGGTACCGGTGTGGTCGGCCGAGCGGCTCACCGGAATGGCGCTGGAGATCTGCGCGGCGTCCCTGAACCCGGACGCGAGCGCCGAGGGCCTCGACCTCGCCACCCAGTGGCTGGCCTTCGGCACCTACGGCGACGACTTCTTCCCCGCCGTCTTCAACCGCGACCGCGACATGGCCGGGGCGAAGCTGTTCAACGCCCGCGTCCCGTCCTTCATGCCGCTGGACTGCGGCGGCACTCCCCCGCCCGAGAACGCCTTCGAGGCCGCCCTCGCCGACCTGTGGCCGCGCACCGCCCTCCCCATGGACGACCGGGGCCGCCGCGAGTTCCGCGCCGCCGTCGAGCACATGGTGGAGAGCTGGGTCTGGGAGCTGAACAACCACGTCCAAGCGCGCGTCCCCGACCCCGTCGACTACGTCGAGATGCGCCGCCACACGTTCGGCTCCGAGATGACGATGGCGCTCGGCCGGATCGACCACTCCCACGAGATCCCGCCGGAGGTGTTCCAGACCCGCACGCTCCGCGAGATCGACGTGTCGGTGATGGACGTCGCCTGCCTGCTGAACGACTGCTTCTCCTACCAGAAGGAGATCGAGTACGAGGGCGAGCTGAACAACGGCGTCCTCGCCATCGAGAACTTCTTCGGCTGCGGCCGCGACGAGGCGCTCCCCATCGTCAACGACCTCATCACGTCCCGCCGCCGCCAGTTCGAGCACCTGGTCGCCCACGAACTCCCGGCACTGGCCGACGACCTCGACCTGGACGGCACCGCCCGCGCGTCCCTCGACGCCTACGCCGGCGAACTCCGCGACTGGATGGCCGGCATCCTCAAATGGCACCGCGAATCCGACCGCTACGACGAGCGCCGCCCGCCC
>NZ_JABXFD010000664.1 GCF_013372625.1 Actinomadura sp. BRA 177 | reverse complement strand
CCGGGGGCGCGGGATGGGCGGGCGGGAGGGCGGGTGGGGGCCCGCGCCGGCCCAGGGGCGGGGGCGGGGGGTCCCGTGGCGGATGGAGGGCAGGCCGAAGAGGGTGTGCGGGAGGGGGACGCCCCGGCGGGCCGACACCGCCGCCCACACCCGCCGGTACAGGGCGATCAGCTCGTCCGGCGGCCGCTCGGCGAGCGGGCGGGCGGCCGGGTCGTGGACCTCCGCCATCACGCCGTCCCACCAGCGCAGGAAGCGCGCGGTCGCGCGGCGGTGCCCGGCCGCGCGCACGGCGGTCATGGGCAGGGAGGCGGCGGCCCGGACCCGCGACCGGCGGCGCGCCGCACGCACCTCGCCGGTGATGCCCATGCCGTCCTCCCAGCCGGCACGGATCAGGTCGAACACGGGCAGCCGGCCGTGCAGCTCCTGCCAGTCGTCCAGCCGGTAGTAGACGCCGCCGTCGAGGTGCCCGATCATGCGCGGCAGGCGGTGCGCCTGCGCGCGGAGCCGCCGCGCGGGCACGCCCATCCGCCGGTACAGGTCGGTGAAGGCCAGCTCGTAGAACATGCGCGCCTGCGAGTAGGTGAGCGCGCCCGACACGCCCGGGAAGCTTTCGGTGATGTTGTGGTTGCCCCAGTGGACGCGCGGGCCGTCGTCCTGCGCGTTCTTGGCGAGCGGCCGTGCCTGGACGAGGTGGAGAGCGCCATCGGGCGTGAACGTCCCTTCGATGTCCTGCGGACGGCCGAAGTGGTCTTCCACGCGAGCGGCGAGTTCGGCCACCTGCTGTGCCTCCTCGTCGGTCAGCACTGGGGCGACCCGCAGTCTCTCCGGCACTTCGGCCACTCGCGGGTCGGTCTCGCCGTCGGCGGGCGGCCCGACCATGCGTCGCTTTGCCACGACTTCGGTTCGGACGGTGCCCGTCATCGGATCGACGAAGAAGTGGTCGATGTCGGCCTTCTCTTGGACGACGCCCTCACCGATCCCGTACGCGGCGGCGATGATGTGGTGCCGCGTCCCGTCGCGGGGGTCGCGGGTGAACGCGACGAACGAGCGGGTCCCCGGCACCATGCGCTGGACGCCCACGGCGACCCTGGCGCTCGCGGCATCGACGCCCTTGTGCGTCCGGTAGCGGACGGCCTCGGCCTTGAACGCCGACGCCCAGCAGCGCGCCACCGCCTCCAGCAGCCCGTCCCGCCGCACGTACAGGAAGCTGTCACTCATCCCGGCGAACGGGTCGTCCTCGGAGTCCTCTCCCCCGCCGCCGTCCGCGCCCGGCACGACGCAGGCGCGCACGGCCGCCATGCCGCCGGCGCCGATGCGCTCGTCGAAGGCGTCCAGCAGCCCGGTGGCCAGGTCCCCGTCCGGGACGGCCTTGGACAGCGCCGACGCCGCCGACGCGCACCAGTCCTCGACCGGCACCGCCGAGACGGGCGGGAGCCGCAGCGCGCCGAGCGCCCGGTCGAACTCGCCCGCCGGCAGGCAGAAGAAGCCCGGCACGGGGAACCCCGCCGCGCGCAGCGCCTCCAGCCGCGCGAACTTGTGCCCGATCTCGCTCATCGTCACCACACTCCCGGCAGCACGCGCGGCCTTCCGGCGGCGTACTGCGCATAGCCCGGAACGTCGTCGAGCGCCCGCTCCTCCACCCGGATCCGCCACACCACGGCCCCGGCCAGCAGGACCAGCGCCGCCACGGTCACCGGGCCGGCGAAGAACACCGTGAAGCCGAGGTTGGCGAGCAGCATGCCCGCGTACGCCGGATGCCGGACGATCCCGTACAGCCCGTCCGTGACCACCCGGTGGCCGTCCTGCCGCACGACGTGGTGCGAGTAGAACCGGCCGAGCGCGCGGATCGCGGCCTGCCGCAGCGCCACCCCGGCCGCGAACACGGCGGCGGGGACGAGCAGCCACGGCGTCCAGCGGTCCCAGGGCGGCGGCCGCAGCGACGCGCCGGCGACCAGCAGGAGGCGGGCCGCCGCGTACGGGAGCAGCGTCCGGGCGTCAGCGGGCGGGGCGGCGGAGCGCCGGAAGGTCACCGGGGCCTCCAGGAGCAGCCAGCCGAGGTAGCCCGCCAGCAGCGCCGCCGCGGCCGTCCCCAGCGTGGTACCGCGTCCCGCGTGCAGGACGATCCCGCAGGTCAGCAGCCCCGCGCCCAGCACGAACAGCGGGCGCGGCGCGAGCGTCAGGAACCTCATGGCGCGGGTCACCGCGCCCGGGTGCGCGCGTACTGCTCCGGGTCCACCGCGTACGCCTCATAGGTGAGCGACCCGAGGTCGGCGCCCCTGGACGCGTCCGCCAGCGTGGCCGCGCAGTGGGACCGGCGCCCGGCCGGGCGGGCGACGGGCCAGCGCAGCAGGAGCGGGACGTCGCGGCCGACCCGGTACGGGATGTCGAGCCGCAGCATCACCCACAGCAGCGTCGCGTCCAGCGGGCGGCCGTGCTCCTCGTGCTCCAGCATCGTGGCGAACTGCCGGCCCGCCTCCACGAGCTCCACGGGGCCGCGGTACGGCGGGCGCGCCCCCGGCCGCTGCAGGCCCGCGGCCCCCACCCGGCCCCCCCCCCCCCCCCCCCGCGCGCCCCCCAGGGAGCACTCGGGACGGCGCCCGGGCCCCAACCCAGCCCCGGCCCCCCCCGCCCCTATCACCCATCGACGCCTCCCGCAACGAAAGGAGGTTCAGGATCTGTGGACTCTGTAACACAACAACAAAACA
>NZ_JABXFD010000552.1 GCF_013372625.1 Actinomadura sp. BRA 177 | reverse complement strand
TTCAGGCCGTCCTCGGGCTGCTCGGCGGGCTCGGGCACCCACCCATGATCTCGGGCAACCTCTGCAAGATCAACCCCAGGCAACCAGGCACAACCCGGGCAGACGCCAACTCAGGCTGAATAGCTACGCGCAGAAGCCTGGTGAGAGGGCGTTGACTCTGATGCCCGAGTCGCGTAGGGCGTTGGCGTAGATCAGGGTTATGGCGTTCAGAGCCGCTTTGGACGAGTTGTAGCCGAGCGTTCGCGTACTGGGCGATTTCCTCGTCGGGGTTGCTCAGGAATGCAAGGTGCCCAGGCCGCTGGAGACGTTGCCGATGTACCCGGACGCCGACCGGCGGAGCAGCGGGAGCATGGCGTTGGTGACGGCGATGACGCCGAAGACGTTGGTGTCGTAGACCTCGCGGACGGCGGTTACCGGCATCTCGCCGGGTGGACGCGACTGGTCGCGGGTGATGGCGGCGTTGTTGACCAAGACGTCCAGGCGTCCGTAGTCGGCTTCGATCAGCTTGGCCGCAGCCGCGATCGTCGCGGGGTCCGTCACGTCCAGGTGGACGAAGCGGGCGTCCAAGCCCTGGTCGGTCAGGCCGGCGGCAGCGGTACCTCCGCGTTCGGGGTCGCGGGCTCCTAGCAGGACGGAGTGACCGGCCTGCGCGAGCGTGGCGGCCGTTGCCAGGCCGATGCCTTGTTGGCGCCGGGGATCAGGGCGATCTTCTTGGTGGTCATGGGGCCACCATGGCTGCGGGCCGTGGGAAGCGGGAGAGCACCGTTGAGGCTGGTATCGGCAGTCCCATGGTGGACGGGACGCCGGGCGGCGAGACTGGGTGCCTGAAGTACGGGGACCGGGCCGAGATGGCCGCCTTCCTGCGGCGGTGGCGTGCGCGGATCCAGCCGTCCGACGTCGGGTTGGAGCGGGGGCGGCGGCGCACACCGGGGCTGCGGCGCCAGGAGGTCGCGCATCTGGCGGGCATGTCGGTCGACTACTACATCCGGCTCGAGCAGGGGCGGGGGCCGCGGCCGTCGCGGCAGATGCTCGACGCGCTCGGGCGAGCGCTGCGGCTGACCGATGACGAGCGGTCGCATCTGCACTATCTGGCGGGCGAGGTCCCGGCGCCGTCTCACGCGCCGGTGCGGGAGGTGCGGCCGGGGCTGCTGCATCTGCTGGAGCGGCTGGACGACACTCCCGCGCTCGTCTGCGACGCCAAGTACGACCTCCTCGCGTGGAACCCCATGGCCACTGCGCTGCTGGGCGACTTTGGCACGGTGCCGGAGGGTGAGCGCAACGTCGTTTGGCGGTTCTTCGCTCGGCGGCAGCCCCGCGGGAGTCCGTGGCCGACCTGCGGGCGGTTGCGGCCCGGTATCCACGGGACGCCGGGGTTCGCGGGCTGGTCGAGCGGCTGCTAGCCGCGAGTCCTGAGTTTCGGGAGTTGTGGGACGAGAGCGAGGTCGAGGTCCGGCGTTCGACGCGCAAGCGGATCCGCCATCCGGTGGTCGGCTGGCTCGACCTGGAGTGCGATGCCCTGCATGATCCGGCGCGCAATCAGTGGACGATCTTCTACACGGGGGCGGCGGCCGAGGCTCTTCGGGCGTTGCGGGGCCTGGCCGCCGCCGGGTGACGTCGGTCAGGGGGCCGGGACGCCTCCTCTCAGGTTCGCGGCGGCCCTCAGGGAGACTGCTCCTGGGCGGGACGCGGTCTCTGCGATCACGGCGAGGGTGATGGTGTTGTGGCTGTGGGGGTGGAGGATTCCGTCGGGGAGGGTGAAGTCCTGCTGGATTTCACCGTTGACGTACTCCCCCATGTTCCAGCCGTTGATGAAGATGAGGGTTCGGTAGTCGCCACTGCCTTTGTCGAAGTGCAGGGTTACGGGGACGTCCTGGTCCCTGGGGATGGATAGGCGCGTTTTCGTGCTGTACCAGTGGACGCCTGGCTCGATCGGGGTGGTCGGCGAGGCGGACGGCCAGCGGTTGGTGTGGGCGGACGGTAGGTGCCAGCCTTCTCGTTCGCCGTAGAGGCCGCCTGTGCTGAGGGGACCTCGGAGCGGGTCTTCGGCTCGGGTTCCCTGGATTCGCCACGTGACCGGGTTCGTTGTCACTTCGGCGTTGACCAGTCCGCGGGGTTGCTTCTGGCGGTAGTCGTCGGCCGTCCAGTCATCGTTGTGGCCCATGTTCTCGACCAGGACGGAGAGGACGGCCTTCTTGCCCTTGGGGAGGAGGTTGGACGGGATTTCGAAGGTGCCCGGTCCCGGGTTCTCGTTGATGGGGGCGTCGGCGTCCTTCTGCTCGCCGCCGGCGGCTGAGCCCAGGTAGTGGCCGTTCAGCCAGACCTGGTAGATGCCGTGCTTGCCGGTGATGGCGTTCAGGTTGACGGTCTTCTCGGCGCCTGTTGCGGTGAAGTGGCCGCGGTACCAGACGTGGCCGTGATGGAAGCCGTAGTCGTCGGCGTAGAGGACCGGTAGGTTCTTTGGCTTGACCGGGCTGACCGTGGTGGTGTGGTCGGCGACTTTCCACGTGGAGTCGTCGAAGGTGGGTGATGCCTCGGGTGCGCCTTGCTGCGCTTTCCAGTGCTTCAGGGACGGGAGGTTGACGGGGCGCGGGCCTTTGGCGTGGGCCAGGAGGCTAATTCAAAAGCTTGAGCTGGCGGCGTGGGCGGCGGCCCGGCTGGGCGTCGTTAATCCACAGCGTCCACAGATTCATGTGGATTAGATGAGAGGGGTAGACAAAACAACGGCCCGCACTCTT
>NZ_JABXFD010000333.1 GCF_013372625.1 Actinomadura sp. BRA 177 | reverse complement strand
GACCAGGGCGCCCGGCAGCGTCAGCCCCAGGAGCACCGCACACGACCACAACTCCAGCGATCTTGTGAAGGAGCGGCACGATACCCCCGCCGGTAGACCCGAACAGGACCAGGGGGACAGCGTACGACCCCCCCGGACATCTAGGACACCTACCGCCTACCCACAAGATCCCCGCACACCACCCGTCCCCCGTCCGCATCCCCCAAAATGTCCATTGCCGTCCCTAGCCCAACCCCAGCACCCCCCTCACTCCCACCACCGACGAATCCGCTCCCGGACGCGAAACAACGAGCATCGTGATCGCGCCCCCTTGCCAGATGCTGCGGAGCGAACACGCTCACACAACAAGACACCACACGAACGCTCAGCCCCAGAAGCACCGCACACGACCACCTCAGCCCACGCCCCAGCCTCAAGCATCGCGATCACGACGCCTGGTCAAGTGCCGCTGAAGCGGGACCCGCTCACACAGCGAGACACCACACGAACGCCCAGCCCCAGAGGCAGACCGCACACGACCACCTCAGCCCGCGCCCCCAGCCACGCGAGGACGCCAGGAGTCGCGATCGCGACCGGAGGCAGGTTCGAGCTTGCGAGAACCTGATCGCGCAGCGAGCCGCTAGGCGAGTCGGATGCGATGCAGCGATCGCACGCAGTTCCCGACGATGGAGGGCGCTCAGCGCCCGAAGGAGGAGGGCACTGCAATGAGCACAGCAGCGATCGCACGTGTTTTTCGACGATGGAGGGCCCTCTAGGGCCCGAAGGAGGAGAAAAGCACAATTAATGCGCCGCGTCTTGCCAGGTTCTTCCGGTGCCCATGGAGACGCTCAGGGGGGCGCGTAGTTCGTAGGCGCCGGCCATTTCTGTGCTGACCAGGGTTTTCAGGGTGTCCAGCTCGCCGGGGGCCACTTCGAAGACGAGTTCGTCGTGGACCTGGAGGAGCATGCGGGAGGTGAGGCCGGCGGCGCGGAGGGCGCGGTCGACGTTGAGGCTGGCGACCTTGATGATGTCGGCGGCGGAGCCCTGGATGGGGGCGTTGAGGGCCATCCGCTCGGCCATCTCGCGGCGCTGGCGGTTGTCGGAGGTGAGGTCGGGCAGGTAGCGGCGGCGGCCGAGGATGGTCTGGGTGTAGCCGTCCTGGCGGGCCTTGCCGACGATGTCGCGCAGGTAGTCGCGGACGCCGCCGAACTGCTCGAAGTACTCCTCCATGAGGCCGCGCGCCTCGTCGGGGGAGATCCGCAGCTGCTGGGAGAGGCCGTAGGCGGACAGGCCGTAGGCGAGGCCGTAGTTCATGGCCTTGATGCGGGCGCGGAGCTCGGAGTCGATCTGGTCCGGGGGGAGGCCGAAGACGCGGGACGCGGTGATGGTGTGGAAGTCGGCGCCGGAGCCGAACGCCTCCAGGAGGGCCTCGTCCTCGGAGAGGTGCGCCATGATGCGCAGCTCGATCTGGGAGTAGTCGGCGGTGAGGAGGGACTCGTAGCCGCCGCCGACGACGAACGCCTCGCGGATCTGCCGGCCTTCGGCGGTGCGGATCGGGATGTTCTGCAGGTTCGGGTCGGTGGAGGAGAGCCGGCCGGTCGCGGCGATCATCTGGTTGAACGTGGTGTGGATGCGGCCGGCGTCGTCGAGCATCGGGATGAGGGAGTCGACGATGCTCTTGAGCTTGGCGACCTCGCGCCAGCGCAGGATGTGCTCCAAGACGGGGTGGCCGTCCTTCTCCAGGAGGGTCGTGAGGGCCTCGGAGTCGGTGGTGTAGCCCGTTTTGGTGCGCTTGGTCTTGGGGAGGTTCAGCTCGTCGAACAGGACCTGCTGGACCTGCTTGGGCGATCCCAGGTTGAACTCGCGGCCGACCGCGTTGTGGGCCTGCTGCTCCTGCTCCTTGACCTGGCCGCCGAGGGAGGCCGACAGGTGCGCCAGGTGGTCGGCGTCCACGGCGATGCCCGCGCGTTCCATGTCGGCCAGGACGCCGACCAGGGGCAGTTCGACCTCGTGGAGGAGGCGTGTGGCGCCGCGCTTCTCCAGGTCCTGGTCGAGGATGTCGGCGAGTTCGGTGACGGCGCGGGCGCGGACGGCGAGGGCCTCGGCCGCCTCCTCCTCGCCGGAGCCGTCCAGGGTCAGCTGGCCGGAGTCCTCGGTCTCGCTGCGCAGCTCGCGGTGCAGGTAGCGCAGGACGAGGTCGGCGAGGTCGAACGTCCGCTGCCCGGGGAGCGCGAGGTAGGCGGCGAGCGCGGTGTCGCTGGTGACGCCCTCCAGCCGCATGCCGCGCGCGGCGAGGGCCAGCATCGGGCCCTTGGCCTCGTGGACGGCCTTGGGACGCGCCGGGTCGGCGAAGTAGGCGGCGAGAGCGCGCTCGTCGTCCTCGATCAGCTCGACGGGGTCGAGGTGGACGGCGGGCCCCTCCTTGGACGCGAGGGCCAGCGCGGTGATCTCGCCGGTGCCGCGCCCCCAGGTGCCGGTGACGGCGACGCCGAGCCGGTCGCCGGCGTTGGCGTCCAGCCAGGCGCCGAGCGCGCCGGGTTCGAGCGTGTCAAGGTCGACCTCGAAGCCCTCGTCGGCCTCCGGCTCGGCCGCCGACAGCGACGCGTACAGGCGCTCGCGCAGGACGCGGAACTGCAGCGAGTCGAACAGGGTGTGGATCTCGTCGCGGTCCCACTGGCCCATCGACAGCTGCGGCGGCGTGAGCTCCAGGCCGACCCCGGTGTCGAGCTTGTTGAGCTGCTGGTTGCGCAGCACCCCGGCGAGGTGCTCGCGCAGGTTGTCGCCGGCCTTGCCCTTGATCTCGTCGACGCGGGCGACGAGCGTGTCGAGGTCGCCGTACTTGGTGAGCCATTTCGCGGCGGTCTTCGGGCCGACGCCGGGCACGCCCGGCAGGTTGTCGCTGCTCTCCCCCACCAGCGCGGCCAGCTCCCGGTACCGCTCGGGCGGGACGCCGTACTTGGCCTCGACGGCGGCCGGGTCCATCCGGGCGAGCTCGGACACGCCGCGCACCGGGTACAGGATCGTGACGTGCTCGTCGACGAGCTGGAACGCGTCCCGGTCGCCGGTGACGATCAGCGTGTCGAGCCCGGCGGCGGTGGCCTGGACGGACAGCGTGGCGATGATGTCGTCGGCCTCGAAGCCGGCGACCGACATGCGCGGGATGCGCAGCGCGTCCAGCACCTCGAAGATCAGGCTGACCTGGCTGCGGAACTCGTCGGGGGTCTTCTGCCGCCCCGCCTTGTACTCCACGTACTGCTCGTGCCGGAACGTGGGCTCGGACCGGTCGAACGCCACCGCGATGTGGGTCGGCTGCTCGTCGCGCAGCACGTTGATGAGCATCGAGGTGAAGCCGTACACGGCGTTGGTCGGCTGCCCGTCGGTGGTGGAGAAGTTCTCCACCGGCAACGCGAAGAACGCCCGGTAGGCCAGGGAATGCCCGTCGAGCAGGAGGAGCCGGTCACGCTTGTCAGGGGTCGCTGCTGTCGTCGCCACACCAGGACTCTAGTCTGCGCGTACGACAGTTTTGTGGAGGCGTAAGTGACTGACACCGGCGGGATGTCCCCGCAGGAAGTGGCGGCGGAGATCAATTCCGGCGGGGTGTTCGACGGCCGCGGGGACCTGGCCAAGTCCATGGGGGTCGAGTACCTGGAGGTCTCGGCCGAGCGCGTGGTGGGCCGCATGCCGGTCAAGGGCAACACCCAGCCGTACGGGCTGCTGCACGGCGGCGCCTCCGTCGTCCTCGCCGAGACGCTCGGCTCCGCCGGGTCGGCGCTGCACGCCGGCCCGGGGCGCGTCGCCGTCGGCATCGAGGTCAACGCCACCCACCACCGCGCCGCGACCGACGGGTACGTGACGGGCGTGGCGACCCGCACGCACGGCGGCCGCACCCTCGCCACCTACGACATCGTGATCACCGACGAGGACGGCCGCCGGGTCTGCACCGCGCGGCTCACCTGCATGCTGCGGGACGCTCCCCCCGGCAACTGACCCGGCGCCCCGCGATCGGCCCGGCGTCCCGCAACCGAGCCGGTGCGATCCCGGCTTTCTTTGCGATGCGCGGCCCGGGGTCTGTAGCGTGGATCGGAACGGCCCGGGATCACCGAGTAGACAACGTACGCGCCCGGGGAAGGTTCGTACGGCCCCAAAGGTGATCCCGGGTCAACGCATGTCCGGGGACGGTGCGCCGCCTCACCCGACACCGGCATAGGTCCGTCACCGGTTGCGGTTGGGTTGCGAAACGGGATCGCCGGGTTCATCCCGTCCCCGATCGGCCGTACGTTCCGGACCATGCGCCACCGTGACACGCGCACCCGCCCCGCCGCCGCCCTCATCCTCGCCGCCCTCGCGCTGGCGGGCTGCTCCGGCTCCGGAGACGACCGCTCGCTCCCCGCCTACAAGATCCCCGCCGAGCGGGCGCGCGACGGCGAGACCGTCCTGCAGGGCAAGACCGGGCAGAGCGCCGACATGCGCTTCACCGTGATCGGCCTCAGCCACGCCATGACCGACGTCATGGGCACCCACGCCGCGATGGACGCCAAGGGCGCCTTCACCCGCGTCCGGATCCTCGCCGTCAACACCGGCCGCGACATCCAGGTCTTCGACACCTGGAAGCAGCGCCTCGTCACCGCCGACGGCCGCGCCCACTCCCCCGACGTCAACGCCACCATGATCAAACGGCAGCCCGAGCGGATCTCCGTCGGATCGTCCATGCGCGTCGAGTTCGACCTCTGGTTCGACCTGCCGCGCGGCGCCAGGACCAAGGCCGTCCGGCTCTACGGCTCCCCGCCGGTCGGCTCCCTGAGCGACCCCGCGCCCGCCGAGATCACGCTCCGCTGACCCCGCCGGACACGGCTGCGCCCGCCGCGCCCGGACGAACCGGGCCCGGCGGGCGCGCACCGCAGAACGCTACTTCGCCTCCTCGGCATCGTCGGCGGGCTCTGCGTCCGGCACGGCCGCCTCGCCCAGGTCGCCGCCCGTCCCGCCGCCCAGGTAGGCGGCGCGGACCTGCGGGTCGTCGAGCAGCTCGCCCGCCGGAGCCGACTTCACCACGCGGCCCGTCTCCAGCACGTACGCGCGGTGCGCGATCTGCAGGGCCTGCTGGGCGTTCTGCTCCACCAGCAGCACCGTCGTGCCGCGCCGGTTGATCTCCTCGATGATCGAGAAGATCTGCTGCACCAGCATCGGCGCGAGGCCCATGGACGGCTCGTCCAGCAGCAGGACCTTCGGCTTGGCCATCAGCGCCCGCCCGATCGCGAGCATCTGCTGCTCGCCGCCGGACATCGTGCCGCCCATCTGGGACTTGCGCTCGGCCAGCCGCGGGAACAGCTCGTAGGCCTCCGCCAGCTCCTTGGACGAATCGTCGCGGCGGGCGTAGGCGCCCATGAGGAGGTTGTCCTCGACGGTCATCCCGGGGAAGATGCCGCGCCCCTCCGGTGCCTGCCCGATCCCGGCGGTCACCCGCTTGTGGCCCGGCATCTTGCTGATGTCCGCGCCGTCGAACCGGATCGCGCCGGACGTCAGGCCGCGCAGCCCCGAGATCGTCTTGAGCGTCGTCGTCTTCCCGGCGCCGTTCGCGCCGATCAGCGTCACGATCTCGCCCTCGTCCACGGACACCGAGATGCCCTTGAGCGCCGCGATCTTTCCGTAGTGGACGTGAATGTCCTCGATCTCAAGAAGCATCGGCCGGAGCCCCCAGATACGCCTCGATCACCCGCGGGTCGTTCTGCACCTCGGCCGGCAGGCCGTCGGCGATCTTCTGCCCGAAGTCCAGCACCGCGACCCGGTCGCTGATTCCCATCACCAGGCTCATGTCGTGCTCGATGAGCAGGACCGTCACCCCGGTGTCGCGGATCCTGCGGATCAGGTCCTGCAGCGCGACCTTCTCCGCCGGGTTCATGCCCGCCGCCGGCTCGTCCAGCAGCAGCAGCTTCGGCTTCGTCGCCAGCGCGCGGGCGATCTCCAGCCGCCGCTGGTCGCCGTACGGCAGGTTCTTCGCGGCCTCCTCGGCCCGGTGCGGGATCCCGACCAGCTCCAGCAGCTCCCGGGCCAGTTCCCGGCCCCGCCGCTCCTCGCGATGGAACCACGGCAGCCCGAGCGCCGCGCCGGCCAGGCCCGTCCGGTGGTGCGCGTCCGCGCCCACCAGGACGTTCTCCAGCGCGGTCATGTTGTGGAACAGCCGCACGTTCTGGAACGTCCGGGCGATGCCCAGCTTCGTCACCACGAAGCGCTTCTTGCCGTCGATGCGCTTGCCGTCGAACACGACCTGGCCCTCGGTCGGCTTGTAGACGCCGGTGGTCACGTTGAACACCGTCGTCTTCCCGGCGCCGTTCGGGCCGATCAGCGCGAAGATCTCACCCTCGCGGATGGTGATCTGCACCTTGTTCAGCGCCACGACGCCGCCGAACCGCATCACGACGTCGCGCAGCTCCAGGACCGGCTTACGCTCGTCCGCCCCGCTCACTTGCCCACCTCCGCGGTCTCGGACTGACCCGGCCCGGCGACCTCGGCGCCCATGGTGCCCATGCCGCCGCCGCCCTCCTCCAGTTCGGCCTTGCGCCGCCGCGACGGCCACAGCCCCTCCGGACGGAAGATCATCATCAGCACGAGCGCGCCGCCGAAGATCAGCATGCGGTACTCGTCCAGGAACCGGAACCGCTCGGGCAGCCACGCCACCACGAACGCGCCCAGGATCGCGCCCGGGATGTTCCCCGAGCCGCCCAGCACGACCGCCGCCAGGATCAGCGCCGACACGATGAACTCGAAGTTCGCCGGCAGGATCGACGTCTGCTTCGCGGCGAACACCACGCCGCCGCTGCCGCCGATCGCCGCGCCGATCGCGAACGCCGCCAGCTTGAACCGGAACGTCGGCACGCCCATCAGCTCCGCCGCGTCCTCGTCCTCGCGGATCGACGCCCACGCCCGGCCGACGCGCGAGGCGTCCAGCCGCCGGACGAAGATGATCGCGATGATGATGAACAGCAGCAGCAGGTAGTAGTACGGCCGCGTGTCCAGCAGCCCGTACTTCAGCGGCTGCACACCGAAGATCTCGAACTCCGACAGCGTCGGCGGGTGCGGGATGCCCTGCACGCCGCGCGGGCCGTTCACGAACGAGCTGTTGTTCGCGGTCCGCTTGACGATCTCACCGAAGCCGAGCGTCACGATCGCCAGGTAGTCGCCGCGCAGCCGCAGCGTCGGCGCGCCCAGGATCACCCCGGCCAGCGCCGAGAACAGGATCGCCAGGACGAGCGTCTCCCAGAAGCTCCAGTGGTACCGCACCGCGAAGATCGCGATGGTGTAGCCGCCGACCGCGTAGAACGCGACGTAGCCGAGGTCCAGGAGGCCCGCCATGCCGACCACGACGTTCAGGCCCAGCGCCAGCAGCACGTAGATGGCGATCTGGTCGCTGAGCATCGACTGCCAGCTCGCGCTCGGCGGCGCCATGAAGCTGCCGATCGCCTCGCTCGGCAGGAAGATCGCGCCGACGATGAGCAGGATGTACACGGTCCAGCGCTGCCAGCCGGGGGCACCCGCCCACCAGTTGCGCAGCGGGTCGAGGGACAGGCCGGGACGCCGGCCCGCCTTGCCGTTGGTCGTCTTTGTGAGGTTCATGCGCGCGCCTGCTGGAGGGACTCACCGAGGATGCCGGTGGGACGGAACATCAGGACGAGGATCAGCACGGTGAACGCGACCACGTCGCGCCACTGCGAACCGAACAGGCTCGAACCGTACATCTCGAGCAGCCCCAGGACGAAACCGCCCGCCAGGGCGCCGCGGATGTTGCCGATCCCGCCGAGGACCGCCGCGGTGAACGCCTTGATGCCGAGCAGGAACCCGACGAAGTAGTTCGTCTGCTCGAAGCGCAGGAAGTACAGCGCCGCCGCGACGCCCGCCATCACGCCGCCGACGATGAACGTCACCGACACGACCCGGTCGATGTTGACGCCCATCAGCACGGCCGTCTCCGGGTCCTGCGCCGTCGAGCGGATACCGCGGCCGAGCTTCGACCGGTTCACGAACTGGTCGAGCGCGATCATCATCAGCACCGCGCCGACGAAGATGATCAGCTTGTCGTTGCTGATCTGGATCGGCCCGAAGTCCACGACGTTCGTGAGCTTCTTGAAGTGCTCGTCGACGGGGAGCCGGCCGCCCTCCTTCGACGTCCCGAACAGGTGGCGCACGGCCACCGTCGCGAACAGCTGCTGGATGAAGATCGACGCCCCGATGGCCGAGATGAGCGCGGCCAGCCGGGACGCCCCCCTTTTTCGGAGCGGCCGGTACGCCGTCACCTCCAGGAGCATCGCACTGCCCGCGGTGACCGCACCGGCCACCACCGCGGTCAGCGCCACCACCCCCACGAGCGCGAAACCGCCCACGGTGCCGACGCCGAGCGAGCGCACCGTCCACAGCGCCGCGAAGGTGCCGACCATGAAGATGTCGGCATGCGCGAAGTTGATCAGCCTCAGCACGCCGTAGACCATCGTGTAGCCCAGCGCCAGCAGCGCGTAGATCGCGCCGAGCGCCAGACCGTCGATGGTCGACGGCCAGAATTGATTGATGAAGTCGTCGAGCACCTTTGGGTCGCCTTAATCAGAGAAGGAGCGGGAGCGCTGTAGCGCTCCCGCTCCCGCGCCATCAGGGGGTCTCGTCAGGGGCGCTGGTGGCGCCTAGGAGACCTTCGCTTCGCTGGCCTTGCCGAGCAGCGGAAGCTTGTTGCCCTCCACCTCGTAGATGTAGATGTCCAGGGTGGCGAGCTCGCCGTTCTCGGCGAACTTGATCTGCTTGCCGACGCCCTGGACGTCGATGGTCTTGAGGTACTCGTTGATCTCCTCGGGCTTCGTCTTGCCGGCCTTCACGGCCTCGACGAACGCGGTCGCCGCGTCGTAGCCCTCGGTCGAGTAGATCGCGACGTCCGAGCCGAACTTGGCCTTGTAGTCGTCGGAGAACTTCTTGGCCTTCGGGTTGGTCTTACCGGTCGGGTCGATGAGGCAGCCGCAGCTGACCAGCGTGCCCTGCGCGTTCTTCTCGCCGGTGCCCTCGATCAGGCCGGTGGCGAGCGAGCCGTCGCCGGACATCATCTTGCCCTTGTAGCCGCCCTCGCGCAGCTGCTTGAACAGCCGGCCCGCGACCGCGTAGTAGCCGCCGAAGTACACGAAGTCCGGCTTGAACTCGTTGATCTTGTTGACCGTCGAGGAGTAGTCGGTGCCCTTGTCGTCGACCGCGTCGTTCGCGGTCTGAGCGCCCTTCGCCTTCACGGCCTTCTCGATGGCGTCCGCCAGGCCCTTGCCGTAGTCCTGGTTGTCGGAGACCAGGAAGACCTTCTTGGCGCCGGAGTTCATCACGAAGTCGGCGACGCCGGCGCTCTGCGCCGCGTCGTCGGCCACCACGCGGTGCCAGTACTTCCAGCCCTTCTCGCCCAGCGTGATGTTCGTCGCGGACGGCGACACGCTCGGGATCTTGGCCTCTTCCAGGATCGGGCCGACGCTCTGCGACTCGCCCGAGAACGCCGGGCCGACCATGCCGGCGATCTTGTCGTTCTTGACCGCGGCCAGCGCCAGCGAGGTCGCCTGCTCCGGCTTGCCCTGGCTGTCGTAGGTCTTGAAGTTGATCTTGACCTTGGGGTTCGTGGCGTTGTACTGCTCGATCGCCAGCTGCGCGCCCTGCTTGGGCGGGATCACCAGACCCGAGTTCTCACCGGTCAGGTCGCCCATGAACCCGATCGTGACCTCGTTGCCACTGCCACCGGACTCGCTATCGCCGTCACCGCAGGCCACGGCACTGAGCGCGAGGGCCGCGCTCACCGCCACCGCGCCGGTGATCCTCATCATGTTGCGCCGCAAGGTGCCCAACCTTTCCATCCGGATCCGGGAGGGGATCGGGTACGAGAACATGCCCCGACGCCGACCCGCGGAGGGGAATCGGTCAGTCGGGGACCAGCTATGTCGTACACCGTCGACCCACCCCAGAACAGGACCCCCGGACAGAAGGGTTACTCGTTCGTTACTCCCCCGTGCCCATCCGATACCGGGCATTGCCTGGGACAATTACGGAGAGTGATGACGTTCGCCCAGGCCAGAACCACGGGTTGGACCTTGACAACGCACCGGAAGCGGGCCCTCAGCCCGCGGCGGGCTCGTCCCGTCCGCCGGACGCGCCGGCCACGACGGCCTCCGCCACGGCCCGCATCGTGAGCCGGCGGTCCATCGAGGTCTTCTGGATCCAGCGGAACGCCTCGGGCTCGGACCAGCCGTGCGCCTGCTGCAGCAGCCCCTTCGCGCGGTCCACCACCTTGCGGGTCTCCAGCCGCTCCTGCAGCCCCGCGACCTCCGCCTCCAGCGCCCGCAGCTCGGTGTACCGGCTCACCGCCATCTCGATCGCCGGCGCCAGGTCGGTCTTGGTGAACGGCTTGACCAGATAGGCCATCGCCCCGGCGTCCGTCGCCCGCTGGACGAGCTCGCGCTGCGAGAACGCGGTGAGGATCACCACCGGCGCGATCCGGTCCGCGGAGATCCGCTCGGCCGCCGAGATCCCGTCCAGCACCGGCATCTTGACATCGAGGATCACCAGGTCGGGCTGCAGCTCCCCGGCCAGCCGCACGGCGGCCTCGCCGTCTCCCGCCTCCCCGACGACCTCGTAGCCGTCCTCCTGAAGCATCTCCTTCAGGTCCAGCCGGATCAGGGCCTCGTCTTCCGCGATCACAACTCGCCGAGCACTCTCCACGCCCAAGACCCTACCGAAACCCGCTACCCTGGTCCGAAGCCGCCCCGACAGGGGCGACGAACCGGACAACAAGGTACATGTCCGGATAAAGATGCCGGGATGGCGAAATAGGCATACGCGAATTCCTCAAAAGAATTTGTCCGAAAGGGCGTGCGGGTTCGAGTCCCGCTCCCGGCACCAACAAAGAGGGCGACGAGACCACGGGGACCGGCCACCCCCAATCGCCTGGGCTCTGCTGAAGCACGGTTAGCCATGGCGTGGGCGGTGCATTTCACCGCCGGCAGGGTCCCATCGTCGCGGCAACTGTCAAGAACCGCGTCCTCCTGCGCGGGACACCTGCGTCGAGGGCCCTCCAAGCTCATAGCGCCGTGAGTCGCAGACGCGGGCCCGTTTCGACGGCCGGGCAGGTCTGCCGCGCAGGGCACACCCTCCCGCAGGCGGACGCATGCCGAGACTCCTCGAACCGCGGCACCCCGCACGCGTGCGACATCCACCCCGAATCAACACTAAAAGTGATGAAGCGCAAACTGTCAGTGGCGGGCGAGAGTATGCGGTCATGCACTCTCCAGAGAAGCGCCGACTGGCGCACCGCCTGCTGAGCTCAGGCCTCACACTCGCGGAAGTCCATCGTCAGACCGGCGTACCGCTGTCCACCTTGGGGTACTGGCGCAAGAACCCCTCAAAGGCCCTGGCGCCAAGGCGGGCGTTATGCCCTCGTTGCCACGGCCGGCAGCTTGAAAAGAGGCAGTACGCCTATCTCCTCGGTCTCTACCTCGGGGACGGCCACATCGCCAGAACCCATCGCGAGGGCGTCTATCGCCTAGAGATCGCCTGCGCCGATGCTTGGCCTGGCCTCATCGACAAAGCGGCAGAGGCGATCGCCAAGGTGATGCCCGAGCAAAAGGTGGGGCGCCGCAAGTCCACCGGCTGTACGTACGTCGGCGCCTATTCCAAGCACTGGCCGTGCCTGTTTCCGCAACACGGGCCGGGCCGGAAACACGAGCGGAAGATCGCGCTGGCGCCATGGCAGCAGGAGGTCGTGGACGGGTTCACCGGGGAGTTCGTTTGCGGGCTGATCCACTCGGACGGGTGCCGGACGGTGAACCGGGTGCGCAAGCGCCTCGCGAGCGGGGATCGGTGGTACGAGTACACCCGCTACAACTTCAGCAACGCGTCGCTGGACATACAGCGGTTGTTCACCGACGCGCTCGACCGCCTCGGGATCGAGTGGACGCAGATGACCGCGAGGAACTTTTCGGTCGCGAAGCGGGAGGCGGTGGCGCGGCTGGACGGGTTTGTCGGGCCTAAGTACTGAGTGCGGGCCCCGGGTTCGGGTTGGCCGGGTTTCCGGAGCGTCGTGGAAATGAGATCGGGCGGTTATGCCTGCGCAGTGGGCAAGTTAAGGGGCCGGGCACCGCGCGGGGTGCGGTCGCGCGGTGCCCGGCGGGGTGGGTGGCTCAGTGCTGGACGGCGATGGCGTCGCCGATGCTGTGGACGCGCAGGGCGTTGGTGGAGCCTGGGGTGCCTGGGGGTGAGCCGGCCACTACGACCACCTTGTCGCCCTTCTGGACTCGGCCGAGTTCCAGGAGGGCCTGTTCGACCTGGCCGAACATGGCGTCGGTGTGGTCGACCTGGGGGACGATGAAGGTCTCGACGCCCCAGACGTGGGCGAGGCGGCCGCGGACGGCGGGGACGGACGTGAAGGCCAGGAGGGGGATGGGCGAGCGGTAGCGGGAGAGGCGGCGGGCCGTCTCGCCGGACATGGTGAAGGCGGCGAGGGCCTCGGCGCCGACGATCGCGCCGACCTCGGCGGCGGCGCGGGCGATGGCGCCGCCGACGGTCTCCGGCATCCGTTCGAGGGTGTGGGTGGCGTGCAGGGCGGCCTGCTCGGCGGTCTGCACGATGCGGCTCATCGTGAGGACGGACTCGATGGGGTACTGGCCGACGCTGGTCTCGCCGGAGAGCATGACGGCGTCGGCGCCCTCGAAGACGGCGTTGGCGACGTCGGAGGTCTCGGCGCGGGTGGGGCGGGGCGCGGAGATCATGGATTCGAGCATCTGGGTGGCGACGATGACCGGGCGGGCCTTCTCGCGGCACAGCTCGATGGCGCGCTTCTGCACCATGGGGACCTGTTCGAGCGGGAGCTCGACGCCGAGGTCGCCGCGGGCGACCATGATGCCGTCGAAGGCGGCGACGATCTCGGGGAGGCGCTCGACGGCCTGCGGCTTCTCGATCTTGCCGATGAGGGGGACGCGGACGCCCTCCTCCTCCATGATCTGGTAGCAGATGTCGGCGTCGGCGGGGGTCCGCACGAAGGAGAGGGCGACGAGGTCGACGCCGAGGCGCAGGGCCCAGCGCAGGTCGGTCTCGTCCTTCTCGGTGAGGGCGGGGACGCTGACCGGGACGCCGGGCAGGTTGAGGCCCTTGTTGTCGGAGATCATGCCGCCGACGGTGACGGTGGGGCGGACGCGGGTGCCGTCGACGTCGACGACCTTGAGGGCGACGCGGCCGTCGTCGATGAGGACGCTGTCGCCGGGGCTGACGTCGCCCGGCAGGCCCTGGTAGGTGGTGGACACCTCGCGGCGGGTGCCGGGGACGTCGTCGGTGGTGACGGTGAACACGTCGCCGAGCGTGAGGCGTACCGGCCCGTCGGGGAAGCGCCCGATGCGGATCTTGGGGCCCTGCAGGTCCGCGAGGATGCCGACGCCGCGCCCGGTGGCGTCGGCCGCCGCCCTGATCCGGTGGTAGACCTCCTCGTGGACGGCGTGGTCGCCATGGCTCATGTTGAGGCGGGCGACGTCGATGCCGGCGTCGACGAGGGCGTGGATCTGCTCCGTGCTGGAGCAGGCGGGACCGATGGTGCTGACAATCTTCGCTCGACGGGTCACGTGCACAACCGTACTTAGTTACTTGCCAGTACGGATATTCATGCAGGATATGGTCGCCCGCGGTTCACCGAATGGTCTAGGTCAGAGGTCTAGACCACATGTGGCCCCGTCACCGTTTGAACGCCTCGACGGCCGCCTGGCAGAACGCCTTGAGGTCGTCGGGCTTGCGGCTGCTGACCAGGACGTTGGGCCCGCCCTCGCACACCTTTACCTCCTCGTCCACCCAGGTGGCGCCCGCGTTGCGCAGATCGGTCTGGAGGCTGGGCCAGGACGTCATGGTGCGGCCCCGGACGACGCCGGCCTCCACGAGCGTCCACGGCCCGTGGCAGATGACGGCGACGGGCTTGCCGGCGTCGAAGAAGGCCTTGGCGAACGTGACCGCGCCGGGGTCGGTGCGCAGGAAGTCGGGGTTGGCGACACCGCCCGGCAGGACGAGGCCGTCGAACTCGGTGTGGTCGGAGACGTCGACGGTGGTGTCGACGGGGAAGGTGTCGCCCTTGTCGAGGTGGTTGAACGCCTGGAGGCGGCCGGACTGGGTGGAGACGAGGCGCGGGGTCCCGCCGGCCTGCTCGACGGCCGTCCAGGGCTCGGTGAGCTCGACCTGCTCGGTGCCCTCCGGGGCGCACAGGAACGCGATGGTCTTGCCCTGAAGATCGTTCGACATGGTTTCTCCTGATTAGCGGCTTTCATGGCCCTTGCCCGGTTAGCCGGGTGGTATGCAGGGAGCATGAGTCCTACCGGCTACCGCGAGTACCAGGCGCGGGGCCTGGCGTGCGTGTGGACGGCGGCGCTGCCGCGCGGTGCGGCCCCGTTCGTCCAGCGCGTGGTGCCGGACGGCTGCGTGGACCTGATCTGGTCGGACGCCGGGATCCTCGTGGCGGGCCCGGACACCGGACCGGTCCCGGCGGCCATGCGGCCGGGCGACGCGATGGTGGCGGTGCGGTTCCGGCCGGGGACGGCGCCGCCGGTGCTGGGCGTCCCGGCGGACGCGATCCGCGACGGGCGCGTCCCGCTGCGCGATCTGTGGGGCGCGGAGGCCGATCGGCTGGCGGAGGCCGTGGCGGGGGCGGGCGACCGCTGCGGGGTGCTGGTCGCGGCGGTGCGGGAGCGGTTGGGCCCGCCCGATCCGCTGGTCCCGGCGGTGGTCAAGGGGCTGGCGCGCGGTTCGGTGCGGGACGTGGTGGACGGGCTGGGCATCGGCGAGCGCCAGTTGCGGCGCCGTTCGCTGGCGGCGTTCGGCTACGGGCCGAAGACGCTGCAGCGGGTGCTGCGGTTCCAGCGTGCGCTGCGGCTGGTGCGGGCGGGCGAGCCGCAGGCGGACGCGGCGTATGCGGCGGGGTACGCCGACCAGGCCCATTTCGCGCACGAGGTGCGGGACCTGGCGGGCGAGCCCGTCCGGAACCTGCTGTGAGCTAGAGCTTGAGCCGGCCGTAGGCGCGGAGCGTGAGCAGGCGTTCGACGGTGGTGAAGCCGCGCCATTCGGGCCGGGTGACGGGTGTCCAGCTGGGGAAGTCGATGTCCCAGCCGCCTTCGTCGTCCTGGGCGTCGATGAGGGCGTCGATGAGGGCGTCGAGCCGGGCTTCGATGAGGTCGCCGGCGAAAAGGCGGCGGCCGTATCCGTCCGGGGACGGCGCGAAGTCGAGTGCGCCTTGGTGGTCGCTGTGCGCGGCGGCTGCGAGGGTGTCCCGGACGCGGTTGAAGGCGGCCTCCGCACGATCGCGGTCGGGGACGTGGTCGAGGAACGTCAGGATGGCGAGGACGTCGTACGGGCCGGGTTCGCCGGCGGGGTCCTCCAGATAGCGCCAGCAGAAGGCGTCCGCAGGGCCGAGCCAGGGATGGTCCGCTCCGGCCCGGTGGAGCATTCCGGCGAGGGTTCCGGTGGGGTTGATGTTCCCGGGCGGGTCGTCGGGCGTCTGCCACCAGGGGCCGTGCGGGGTGTCGCGGACGCTCGGCAGCACGGACGGCACTCCCCCGTCGTCCCCGGTGATCGACGCGAGGTAGTCGCCCACGCGTGCGACGGCGGGATCGTCGTCCGCGCCGGCCTCGTGCAGGAACTGGAGGGCGTGCTGGGCGGGGACGGGCTGGCTGCCGTCCCCGCGCAGGTCGGGTTCGAGGGCGTGGCCGTAGCCGCCGTCGGGGTTGGCGTAGGCGCTGAGCGCGGCGACGACGGGGGCGGCGGGTCCGCCGCGGAAGTGGAGCGCGAACCGGCGCCGGTCGATGAGGCGGCCGTTGAGCCGCATGAACTGCTCGGCGCGGGCGAGGTCAGATGCGTTGAGGACGTTCATGGGACCGACGTTACGGCGGCCGGATCCGGCCGGTCTTGTAGGAAACGGACGTGCGGGGCGGGACGCGGTGGGCCCGGCCACCCCAGCGGCGGGTGGCCGGGCCCCTGGTGTCCCGCGTTGCGGGGTGCGGGAGCGGGCCCACGGCGGCGTGCCGTGTCGGGCGCCGGGCGTGAACCCTGGCGGGACGGTAGCCGACCGGCCCGCAGACCACAAGGGGCCCGGCGGCGGCGTGTCCCGTGGTCAGGACCGTTTTCACCGGGGCCTCGTGTGTGGTCTGCTGTCCGTCATGAGTGATCCGCTTGACGAACGTGACAGGGCCGGTGACCCGCTCGCCGTGGTGGCGCGGGAGGCGGGGGCGTATCTGGAGAGCCTGCGGGAGCGCCTCGTCCACGATGGGACGAAGGACGCGCTCCTGGACGATCTGGACGGCCCGCTGCCCGTGACCGGGGACGGCGCGGTGGCCGCGGTCCAGGAGCTGGTCCGGATCGGGACGGGGGCGGCGACGCACTCGTCCGGGCCGCGGTTCTTCCACTTCGTGGTGGGCGGGTCGACGCCGGCGGCGATAGCGGGCGACTGGACGGCGTCGCTGCTGGACCAGGTGGCCGGGATGTGGCCGGCGTCGCCGCTTGCGACGCGGGCGGAGACGGTCGTGCTGCGGTGGCTGAAGGAGCTGTTCGGGCTGCCGGAGTCGTTCGGCGGGGTGCTGACGCCGAGCGCGACGCTCGCGCACGTGGCGGGGCTGGCGTGCGCGCGGTACTGGTGGGCGGACAAGTACGGGGTGGACGTCACGTCGCGGGGCCTGGCGGGGCTGCCGGTGATGCCGGTGTTCAGCAGCGGGCTGGTGCACGTCAGCACCCGCAAGGCGCTGCAGATCCTCGGCTGCGGCCGGGACACGCTGCGCACGTTCGCGCGCGACGACGCCGGCCGCGTCGATCTGGACGCGATGGACGCGGCGCTGGCCCGGGTAGGCGGGCGGGCGGTGATCGTGGCGAACCTCGGCGAGGTCAACACCGGCGACTCCGACCCGATCGCCGATCTCGCGGACCTGGCCGAGCGGCACGGCGCCTGGCTGCACGTGGACGGCGCGTTCGGCCTGTTCGCCGCGCTGAGCCCGCGGACCGCGCACCTCGCGCGCGGGGTGGAGCGGGCCGACTCGGTGACGGCGGACGGCCACAAGTGGCTGAACGTCCCGTACGAGAGCGGGTTCTCGTTCGTCCGGGACCAGGCGTGGCTGAGCCGCGCTTTCGGGGCGTGGGGCGCCGCGTACCTGCCGGACGCTGACGGCGAGCGGGTCAACTACAACATGCTGGGTCCGGAGTCGTCCCGGCGGGCGCGGGCGCTGCCGATCTGGGCGACGCTGCGCGCCTACGGCCGGGACGGCTACCGGGAGATGGTGGAGCGCCATCTGGACGTGGCGGCCCATCTCGGCGAACTCGTCGAGGCGGCGCCGGATCTGGAGCTGCTCGCGCCGGTGCAGCTGTGCATCGCGTGCTTCCGGTTCCGGCCGGACGGCGTCCCCGAGGAGCGGCTCGACGCGCTGAACGCGCGCCTGGGCGAGGCGCTCCTCGCGGACGGCCGCGTCTACGCCGGGACGAGCACCTACCGGGGCATGACGGTGTTCCGCCCGGCGCCGGTCAATTGGCGGACGACGAAGGCCGACGTGGAACGCCTCGTGGACGTCGTCCGCGAACTCGGCGCCGCCGTGGCGGACTGACCGCTCAGACCTTCTCGGTCGACCATCCGAGGCGTGATCCGACGAGTTCCTGGAGGACGCGCTGGGTCTCGGCGAGGTCGGTGCACGGCGGCTTGCCGGCGACGCGGAGGTGGCCCTCCTGGGTGGCGCCCTGCTCGTCCGTCCAGGTGACGAGGAGGCGCACCGCCCACTGGTCCTTCTTCGTCCAGAGGGTCGCCTGGAGGATGCGCTCGGTCTCCAGCATCCAGCTGCCCTCGCGGGCGAGGAGTTCGCCGGGGCTGCTCTCCAGCAGCTTCTGGAGCCGTTCCCTGATCGGGAGGTCGGACATGCCGCCGCGCATCGCCGCCGCGGTGGAGATCCGGACGAACAGGATGCCGATGTCGAGGACGAGCGCGTCGTAGAAGTCGCCGTCCTCCTCCACGCCGTGCAGGACGCCGACCAGGTCGGCGCCGGTGCGCGCGGGCGGGGCCGGGCGGTGCGCGGGGTCGGTGTCCCAGGCCGCCAGCCAGTCGCGGAGCGCCGGGACGTGGCCGGGGCCGAGATCCGCCGGGACGGCGGCCGCGACGTCGATGGCGGTGCCGTCCGGGCCGGTGAGCGACACCGGGTCGCCGGCCCAGGAGAACCGCACGGCGACCTTGGGGGACGCCTGCAGCGCCGAGGAGACGAGCCCGCGCACGTGCTGGGCGAGGAGTTCGGTGCGTTCGCGCGGCGACCGGTAGGTGCCGCCGCTCACCTCTTTGGCCAGTTCCGGCCCCTGCCCCTGCTCCAGCGCGCCGAGGACCGTCGCGAGGTTCCCGGGGGACGTGCCGGTGGCGCGCTCGGTGGCGGTGAGCAGCGCCAGGCCGACCTCGGCGGCGCCCATGCCCTCGATGCGCACGGCGAGCTCGTCCCAGCCGAGGGCGGTGGCGTCGGCGCCGAACATGGCGGTGGTCAGCTTCGCCCGGACGGCGGCGGGATCGGCGAGCAGGACGGTGGCGGGCCGGTCGTCGGGGACGAGCCCGGCCGGTTCGGGGCAGGCGGCGATGGCGGTGAGCCGCTCGGCGAGCGTGGGGTGGGAGTCGTAGGGGTCGCGCTTCTCCGGCTTGGCGAGCGCCGTGCGGATCTCGTCCTGCCGGCTCGGCTCGGCGAGCAGCGCGCGGAACCCGCCGAACAGGTCGGCGGGGGCGAGGCCGTAGCGGGTGCCGGGCAGGGCGAGCCGGTCGAGGAAGAACGACCAGGCGGCGGCGGTGGCGCGGACCGACTCCAGCGCGGCGCCGGCGGCGCGGCGTCCGGAGATCTCGACCATGAACCGGTCGGCCTCGATCTCCTGGGTGCGGCGCACGGCCTGCGACACCCGGAAGTAGATCTTGGCGTAGCCGTCGAAGACCTTGTGCAGGACGGCGAGGAAGGCGCCGCCGTCGCCGCCGAGGGCGTCCACCGTCCGGTCCAGGGCGATCGCGCCGCGGTAGGTGATGCCGCCGAGCCGGGTGTGCCGGCCGCCGTAGTGGCCGAGCTCGTGGCCGAGGACGGCGTGCAGCTGCGACACGGTGAGGGTCTCCAGCAGCGGCACTCCGACGATCATGTGGCGGCGGCGGGCGGAGAGCCCGAACCAGCGGGTCTCCTCGCTGACCGCCGCGTTGACGTCGGGGACGAACTTGAGCTCGTCCGGCGGGCGGGTGCCGACCCGCGCGGCCAGCTCGTCGATGGCGGCCCAGAGGGCGGGCTCGTCGGCGCGCCCGGCGGGGAGCCCGCCGGGCGGCTCGGGCCGGTGCCGGGCCGTCCGGACGAGCGCGCCGAGGACGGGCACCGACACGATGAGCATCGCCAGGCTGATCTTGATGGTGGCGAAGCTCGGATGGACGATCATCAGGTAGCAGGCCAGCGCGGCGACCGCGAGCACGGCCAAAGTCAGCAGGTAGTAGCCGGCCAGCAGCGCGAGCGCCACGACGGCGCGGAGGGTTGTCTTCACAGGGAGTCTCACCGGGTACCGGTCCCGCGCGGGGACGATCTTGGGGGGGTGGCCGGAATGGTAGCGGTACCGGCCCGGCGGGGCTCCCCGTTTTTCAGCTCGCGCAGTCGTTCCAGGGGACGGTCTCGTCGAGTTCGTCGAAGGGCTGGGTGAGGCTGTACCAGCAGCCGGAGTCGTCGCGGAACACGGCCTCGATGCCGTAGGGGCGCCGCTCCGGCTTCTGCACGAATTCGACGCCGGCGGCGGAGAGCCGCTCGTACTCGGCCTGGCAGTCGTCGGTGTTGAACGCGCCGGCGCCGAGGACGCCCTTGGCGATGAGCGTTTTCATGTGCGCGGCGGAGCCGGGGTCCATGGTGGGCGGGCCGGGCACCATGAGCGCCAGGCTGAGGTCGGGCTGGTCCTTGGCGCCGACGGTGACCCAGCGCATGCCGCCCTCGCCGAGCGTCATGTCGTCGCGGACCTCCAGGCCGAGCTTCCCGGTGAAGAACTCCTTGGCCGAGTCCTGGTCGAGAACCCAGACGGTGGCGAGTCCCAGTTTCGTGATCATGCCGTTTCTCCTTCGTGAGCAGCGGTGATGCCTCCACGCTAGGTCGCGGCGGCCCGGGCGGCCTTCTCGAAAGTTGCTCAGTCTGCGGCCGGGCCGTCCGTGCGGAAGCCGCCCGCCCACAGCAGCACGAAGCACCCCGGGATCGAGGACGCGCCGGGGCTGCGGGCCCGCCGCCGGAACTCGGTCGGGGTCATCCCGGTCTGCTGCTTGAAGCGGGTGCAGAACGTGCCGAGGCTCGTGAAGCCGACGAGCACGCAGATCTCGGTCACGGTCAGGTTCGCGGTGCGCAGCAGGTCCTGGGCGCGGTCGATGCGGCGGCGGGCGAGGTAGGCGCCGGGGGTCTCCCCGTAGACCTCGCTGAACAGCCGGACGAAGTGGTACCGCGAGTACCCGGCGCGCGCGGCGACGGCGGCGACGTCGAGCGGCTCGGCCCATTCGCGGTCCATGGCGTCCCGCGCGATCCGCATCCGCCGCAGCACACCGGTGTCCTGCGCGGACGCCGTGCTCTCCATACCTCCGATGCTCGCACAGCGCACCGACGGAAAGGGCCCTGGAGGAGCATTCCCCCAGGGCCCTTCGCCGTGCCGTGCTCAGGCCATCGGGCGTGCCGTCGGCGGGATCGGGCAGGGCAGGTCGGTGCGGCCGGTGAGGTAGGCGTCGACGCCGTGCGCGGCGGCGCGTCCCTCGGCGATCGCCCAGACGATCAGGGACTGGCCGCGGCCCATGTCGCCCGCGGCGTACACGCCGTCCACGGACGTCCGGTAGTCGCCGTCGCGGACCACGTTGCCGCGCTGGTCGAGGTCCACGCCGAGCTGTTCGAGGAGGCCCTCGCGCTGCGGGCCGAGGAAGCCCATGGCGAGCGTGACCAGCTCGGCGGGGATCTCCCGCTCGGTGCCCTCGATGGGCGCGAAGCGGGTGTCCGGGCCGCCGACCTCGACCAGCTTCAGCGCGCGGACGTTGCCGTCGGCGTCGCCGGCGAACTCGGTGGTGGACACCGCGTAGACGCGGTCGCCGCCCTGGTCGGCGAGCTCCTCGTGGGCGCTCTCCATCTTGAACAGGATCGGGTACGTCGGCCACGGCTGGGCGTCCGGGCGGGCCTCCGGCGGACGCGGCATGATCTCCAGCTGGGTGACGGACGCGGCGCCCTGCCGGATCGCGGTGCCGATGCAGTCGGCGCCGGTGTCGCCGCCGCCGATGACGACGACGTGCTTGCCCTTCGCGGAGATGGGTGACTCGTCGTAGTCGCCCTCCTGCACCTTGTTGGACGGCGGCAGGTACTCCATCGCCTGGTAGACGCCCTTCAGCTCCCGGCCGGGGACGGGCAGGTCGCGCCAGGCGGTGGCGCCGCCCGCGAGGACGACGGCGTCGTGGGACGCGCGCAGCTCGTCGGCGGTGATGTCGACGCCGATGTTCACCGAGGTCTTGAAGGTGGTGCCCTCGGCGCGCATCTGGGCGAGGCGCCGGTCGAGGTGCCGCTTCTCCATCTTGAACTCGGGGATGCCGTAGCGCAGCAGGCCGCCGACGCGGTCGGCGCGCTCGTACACGGTGACGTCGTGGCCGGCGCGGGTGAGCTGCTGCGCGGCGGCGAGCCCGGCGGGCCCGGAGCCGACGACCGCGACCTTCTTTCCGGTCTTCACGGCGGGCGGCTGCGGGCGCACCCAGCCCTCCGCGAAGGCCCGGTCGATGATCTCGACCTCGACCCGCTTGATCGTCACCGGGTCCTGGTTGATGCCGAGGACGCAGGCGCTCTCGCACGGGGCGGGGCACAGCCTCCCGGTGAACTCCGGGAAGTTGTTGGTGGCGTGCAGCCGCTCGATCGCCTCGTGCCAGTCCTTGCGGTAGACGAGGTCGTTCCACTCGGGGATGAGGTTGCCGAGCGGGCAGCCCTGGTGGCAGAACGGGATGCCGCAGTCCATGCAGCGGCTCGCCTGCTTCTCCAGCCGGTCGTTGCCGAAGTCCTCGTAGACCTCGGACCAGCTCTTGATCCGGACGTCGACCGGGCGGCGCTTCGGGAGCTCCCGCCGGACGGTCAGAAAACCCTTCGGGTCGGCCATGTGGGTGGTCCCCCTCTCAGCTCTGCGCGGCGGCCATGACGGCCTCGTCGACGTCGCGTCCCTCGGCCTCGGCCTTGGCCATGGCGTTCAGGACGCGCCGGTAGTCACGCGGCATGATCTTGGTGAAGCGGGCCGCGGCGGTGTCCCAGCCGTCCAGCAGCCGCCGGGCGACCTCGGAACCGGTCTCGGCCAGGTGCCGCTCGACCAGCCCCCGGACGAACTCGGCGTCGCCGAGGTCGAGCGGTTCGAGGTCGACCATCTCGCCGTTGACCCGCTCGGGCACCAGGTCCAGGACGTAGGCGATGCCGCCGGACATGCCGGCCGCGAGGTTGCGTCCGGTCCGGCCGAGGATGACGGCGCGGCCGCCGGTCATGTACTCGCAGGCGTGGTCGCCGGCGCCCTCGACGACGGCGGTGGCGCCGGAGTTGCGGACGCAGAACCGCTCGCCGACGATCCCGCGGGCGAACAGCTCGCCGGACGTGGCGCCGTACAGGATGACGTTACCGCCGATGATCTGCTCCTCGGCCGCGAACCCGGCGTCCGCCGGGGGCCGCAGCGTGAGGCGCCCGCCGGACAGGCCCTTGCCGACGTAGTCGTTGGCGTCGCCGACCAGCCGCAGCGTGATGCCGCGCGGCACGAACGCGCCGAACGAGTTGCCCGCCGAGCCGGTGAAGGTGACGTCGACGGTGCCGTCGGGCAGGCCCGCGCCGCCCCACTTCCTGGTCACCTCGTGGCCGAGCATGGTGCCGACCGTCCGGTTGACGTTGCGGATCGGCACGTCGAGCGTGACCTTGTCGCCGAACGCGATCGCGCCCTCGGCGAGCTGGATCAGCGTGTTGTCCAGGGCCTTCTCCAGCCCGTGGTCCTGCTCGGCGGTGCGCCGCAGCGACGCGCCGGCCGCGACCTCGGGGGTGTGCAGGATCGGGGTCAGGTCCAGGCCGGACGCCTTCCAGTGGTCGACGGCCCCGCGCATGTCGATCATGCCGGCGTGCCCGATCGCCTCGTCCAGCGACCGGAACCCGAGGGCCGCCAGGTACTCGCGGACCTCCTCGGCGATGAACTCGAAGAAGTTCACCACGAACTCGGGCTTGCCGGAGAACCGCTGCCGCAGCACCGGGTTCTGGGTGGCGACGCCGACCGGGCAGGTGTCCAGGTGGCAGACACGCATCATGATGCAGCCCGACACCACCAGCGGCGCGGTCGCGAAGCCGTACTCCTCGGCGCCGAGCAGCGCGGCGATGACGACGTCGCGGCCGGTCTTCATCTGCCCGTCGGTCTGCACGACGATGCGGTCGCGCAGCCCGTTCAGCAGCAGCGTCTGCTGCGTCTCGGCGAGGCCCAGCTCCCAGGGCGCGCCGGCGTGCTTCAGCGACGTCAGCGGCGACGCGCCGGTACCGCCGTCGTGCCCGGAGATCAGCACCACGTCGGCGTGCGCCTTGGACACCCCGGCCGCGACCGTCCCGACGCCGACCTCGGCGACGAGCTTGACGTGCACGCGCGCCGCCGGGTTGGCGTTCTTCAGGTCGTGGATGAGCTGCGCCAGGTCCTCGATCGAGTAGATGTCGTGGTGCGGCGGCGGCGAGATGAGGCCGACGCCCGGGGTGGAGTGCCGGGTCTTGGCGATCCACGGGTACACCTTGTGGCCGGGCAGCTGGCCGCCCTCGCCTGGCTTGGCGCCCTGCGCCATCTTGATCTGGATGTCGTCAGAATTGGTGAGGTACTCCGAGGTGACGCCGAACCGTCCGGACGCGACCTGCTTGATGGCGCTGCGCCGCAGGTCGCCGTTCTCGTCCGGGGTGAAGCGGGACGGGTCCTCGCCGCCCTCGCCGGTGTTGGACTTGCCGCCGAGCCGGTTCATCGCGATCGCGAGGGTCTCGTGCGCCTCCGCCGAGATGGACCCGTACGACATGGCGCCGGTGGAGAACCGCTTGACGATCTCCGATACCGGCTCGACCTCGTCGATCGGCACCGGCTCGCGGTCGGCCTCCTTCAGTTTGAACAGCCCGCGGAGGGTCATCAGCTTCTCGGCCTGCGAGTCGACCTTGGAGGTGTACTCCTTGAAGATCTCGTAGCGGCGGGTGCGGGTGGCGTGCTGGAGCTTGAACACCGTGTCCGGGTTGAACAGGTGCGGCTCGCCCTCGCGGCGCCACTGGTACTCGCCGCCGACCTCCAGGGTGCGGTGCGCGAGGTCGTTGCCGCCCGGCGGGTAGGCGCGGGCGTGCCGCTGCGCGACCTCGCGGGACAGCACGTCGAAGCCGACGCCGCCGAGCCGGGACGTGGTGCCGGTGAAGCACCGGGACACGACGTCCGCGCCGAGGCCGATCGCCTCGAAGATCTGCGCGCCGGTGTAGGACGCGACCGTGGACACGCCCATCTTCGACATGACCTTCAGGACGCCCTTGCCGTACGCCTTCACCAGGTTCCGGACGGCCTCGCCCGGCGTCAGGCCCTCGATGGCGCCGCCGCGGACGAGGTCCTCGACGGTCTCGATCGCCAGGTAGGGGTTGATCGCGGACGCGCCGTACCCGATGAGCAGCGCCATGTGGTGGCACTCGCGGGCCTCGCCGGTCTCGATCACCAGGCCGACCTGGGTGCGGGTCTTCTCCCGGATCAGGTGGTGGTGGACGGACCCGGTGAGCAGCAGCGACGGGATCGCCGCGCGGGCGGAGTCGGCGCCCCGGTCGGACAGCACGATGATGCGGGCGCCGGCGGCGATGGCCCGGCTCACCTCGGAGTTGATCTCCTCCAGGCGGGCTTCGAGCGCCTCTCCCCCGCCGGACACCTCGTACAGGCCCTGCACGACGTGGGCCTGCAGGTGCGGCAGCGACCCCTCGTCGTCGATGTGGATGATCTTGGACAGCTCGTCGTTGTCCAGGATCGGGGTGGGCAGCACGAGCCGGCGGCACGAGGCCGGGCCGGGCGCGAGGAGGTTGCCCTCCGGGCCCAGCGTGGACTGCAGCGAGGTGACGAGCTCCTCGCGGATCGCGTCCAGCGGCGGGTTCGTGACCTGCGCGAACAGCTGCTTGAAGTAGTCGAACAGCAGCCGCGGCCGCTCCGACAGCACCGCGATCGGGGTGTCGGTGCCCATCGACCCGATCGGCTCGGCGCCGTTCTTCGCCATCGGCGTCAGGATGATCCGCTGCTCTTCGAGCGTGTAGCCGAACGTCTGCTGCCGCCGGACCAGCGTCTCGTGCGTCGGGACCTCCCGCTCGCGGCGCGGCAGCTCCTCGAACCGGACGAGGCCCTGGTGCAGCCACTCGGCGTACGGGTGCTCGGCGGCCAGCTCGGCCTTGACCTCGTCGTCCTCGACGATCCGCCCGGCGGCGGTGTCCACGAGGAAGATCTTGCCGGGCTGCAGCCGGCCCTTCCGGACGACCTTGGCGTCCGGGATGTTCAGCACGCCCGCCTCGCTGGCCAGCACGACCAGGCCGTCGTCGGTCACCCAGTACCGGCCGGGGCGCAGCCCGTTGCGGTCCAGGACGGCGCCGACGACGGTGCCGTCGGTGAAGCTGACGCTGGCGGGGCCGTCCCACGCCTCCATCAGGGTGGAGTGGAACTCGTAGAACGCGCGGCGGTCGGCGTCCATCTCGGCGTGGTTCTCCCACGCCTCCGGGATCATCATCAGCACCGCGTGCGGCAGCGACCGGCCGCCGAGGTGCAGCAGCTCCAGGCACTCGTCGAACGAGGCGGTGTCGGACGCCTCGATGTCGATCACCGGGTAGATCCGGGACAGCTCGCCGGGGAGCACGTCGGACTTCAGCAGCGCCTCGCGGGCCCGCATCCAGTTCCGGTTGCCCTTCACCGTGTTGATCTCGCCGTTGTGGGCGATGAACCGGTACGGGTGGGCCAGCTCCCAGGCCGGGAAGGTGTTGGTCGAGAACCGCGAGTGCACCAGGGCGATCGCGCTGGTGAACCGGCGGTCCGACAGGTCGGGGAAGAACGGCTCCAGCTGCGGGGTCGTCAGCATCCCCTTGTAGACGATCGTCCGGCTGGACAGGCTCGGGAAGTACACCCGCACGTGCTGCTCGGCGCGCTCGCGCATGCAGAACACGACGCGGTCCAGCTCCAGGCCGGTCTTGCCCGCGTGCGGGCCGCCGGCGGCCGGGGCCACGAACAGCTGCGCGAAGTTCGGCATGACGCGGCGCGCGGCCGGGCCGGTGAAGTGCGGGTCGTGCGGCAGCTCGCGCCACCCGAGGACCGACAGGCCCTCGTCCACGCAGAGCGTCTCCACGTGGGCGACCGCGGCGGCGCGCTCGTCGCCGTCCGCCGGCAGGAACGCGATCCCTGCCGCGTAGGCACCGGCGTCGGGGAGCGGGAAGTCGCAGACCTCGCGGAAGAACGCGTCCGGGATCTGGACGAGGATGCCGACGCCGTCGCCGTCGTCCGGCTCCGCGCCCACCGCGCCCCGGTGGTCCAGGTTCTTCAGCACGGTCAGGGCGTTCTCGACGATGTCGTGGCTCTTGCGGCCGTGCATGTCGGCGACCATGCCGACGCCGCAGGCGTCGTGCTCGTTGGCCGGGTCGTACAGCCCCTGTCGATCAGGGCGGCCCTGTACGCGGGCAGCAGGTGTGAAGGCAGCCGAGGCCATCAACCCTCCCGTCGTCGTCTCGTGTCACTGTCTGCTGTCAGTGCAGTCGTGGGACGACGTTGGCCCTGCTGCGGTGAGATGACATTACATCACTGCCGGGATCATGCCCGACTGCACCAGATCGCGAAACTTCTCCGTGGCGATCCGGTGGTGCGTCATCTCGAAGTGGTTGAGACCAAGCGTAGTGGTGCGCATGGTCCGGGCATGGCGCCGGGCCCGGTGAGCATCATCACCGGGACGCGATGTTTACGGCGACACGCCGGTGATCTACCGGAAAATTCCCTTATGTAGCCACTATTCGGACGTGCGGGCGGCGCGGCCGAGCACCGCCGGGGACTTGCCGCCCTCGATCAGCAGCGACAGCAGCGTCTCGTCGGTCGCGTCGCCCTTGCCGTCCAGCCGCGCCGCCCACGACACCACGGCGAAATGGCCCATCGCGAGGCCGCGCGCCATGCCGAAGCCGCGCCCGAAGTCGTCCAGCGGATCGGGTGCCCCCAGCGGCAGGACGAAGCCCGCGCCGATCGTCTGCTCCAGCTTCGCGACGAACCGGTCGGCGTCCGCCGAGGCGTTCAGGTTGAACACCGCGACGGCCAGCGCGTACCCGTTCTTGGTGTCGGAGTAGATGCCGCGCGCCGCCTGCGTGCAGCCGCCCCTGCCCAGTTCAGCGCCCACGGAACCGCCCCACACGGCGACGGCGCAGTCGCCGTCCAGCCGCTTGGCCCGCAGCTTCACCTTGGCCTTCCCGCCCGGGACGGACAGCGTCGCCGCCTCCTTCGGGAAGACCTCCTCGATCGTCAGCGGCTTGGAGTCCGCGCGGCGCGCGCTGATGCCGCCGTACGCCTCCGCCGACGCCGAACTGGAGTACGAGGTCGGCGAGGGACCGTTCCCGGCCGGCGTGCCGATCTTCACGTTGGCCGCGTCCCCGGCACCGGCACCGCCGCCGCTGAACACGACCACGGCACCGGCCCCGAGCAGCACGAACACGCCCAGGACGGCCGCCGCGACGAAGTACAGCCGCGGCCCCGGCCCGGCCGCCTTCCGCGTGGCCTTCGCCTTGCCGGCCTTCTTCCCCTTGCCGGACTTCTTCGGCTTCTTCGCCTTCTCGCCGCGCGGCGGGGCGGTGTCGTACGCGTCCTCGTACGGGGCGCTCCCGTACTGGTCGTCCCCGTACGGTGCCTCGCCGTAGGGCGGCTCGTCGTACGGACGCGCCGGAGGCGGCGGGGCGGGGCGTTCCCTCGGCGGTGCGGGGC
>NZ_JABXFD010000668.1 GCF_013372625.1 Actinomadura sp. BRA 177 | reverse complement strand
TCACTCGACGGATGAACGGGGCCACATCGTGAGAATACCGGCCGCCCTAGTGCCCCGAATCAGCTTCCCGCAACACCATGACCAGTGCGGACGCTCCCGACACCACCATCACCTGTGAGAGTCAGGTGCTCTAGACCACGGGGACCCCCGGCGGTGCGTGGCCGCCGAGCGGGCGAAGGCGCGCCCACGACCTGGTCGGCGGCTTCCCGCGCCCATGAGGGGAAGGCGTTGGTGTTGCGCGCTCTACGCAGGGGGTATCGGGCGGCGGGTGAGCAACTCGAAGAGGCGTTGATACACGCCCTTGCGTTGTGGGACGAGTATGAGCGGTAGGGCGGTTGGGGGTCAGATTTCGATGATGACCTTGCCGGGACGCTCTTGTGTTTGGCCTCGAATGCTGCGCGTGTTTCGGCCAGGGAGTAGACGGCGCCGACGTGGGCTCGGAGGCGGCCCGAGTCGGCACGCTCGGCGAGTTCGGTCAGCTGGTCGTGGTCGGGCTCGACGATGAAGAAGACGGCGCGTCCGTCCGCGGGCGGTGCCGTGATCGTCACCAGGGTGCCGCCTGGCTTGATCTTGGCGGCGGAGCGGGCACGGCCAGTGGCGATGACGTGCGCGCCGGCGTCGCGGGCCAGCTGGGCGGCCAGGCCGGTGGTTCCGTAGGGCGACTTCGGTGACCACGACTGTGACGTCGTGAGCCGGGATCGATGGCGTCCGGTCGCGTCCCGCCCGGTCTGCCCACGTGCCGGGCCAGTCGAGTTCGTCGGGGACGAAGCCTGCCGCGTGCACTCGTACGACCACGTCCCCCGTGGCATCCTCCCCGCGAGACGACGAAACACCAAACCGGCATTGGCCGTGCTTGCGGCAGATAGAACGGGTGGCGAGTGGGCAGGGTTTGGCTATGGATGAGCGAGATGTCGGACGCGGGGACGTCCAGGAGCTGTCGGACTTCGAGCTGACCGTGTACGAGACCGTCGCGGAGATCGACAAGGAGGGCAGCGCGGCCGACTTCGAGACGATCGGGGCGCTCGTCGAGGCGCCCGAGGAGGATCTGTGGGCCGCGCTCGGGCATCTGGTGTCGGTCAACCACCTGCATTCGACCAGCGAGGGCTACGTGCTGGGGCCGCACGACTGGGCGCCCTGACCGTCCCGCTGGATGGGAACGCCGGCGAGGCGGGCGGCCGGTGCGCGGCACGATGACCCGGTAAGTGTGGGACACGTGTGGGAGGCCGCCGGATGAAGCTCGTCGTCACCGAGGAACAGCGGGAGCTGCGGGACGCGCTGCGGCGCTTCTTCGCCGACCGGTCCCCCGCCGCCGAGGTGCGGCGGCTGATGGAGACGGCCGAGGGCTACGACCCCAAGGTGTGGGCGCAGATGGCCGAGCAGCTCGGGCTGCAGGGCCTCGCGATCGCCGAGGAGCATGGCGGCGCCGGGTTCGGGGTGCGGGAGCTGGCCGTCGTGTTCGAGGAGATGGGACGGGCGGTCGTGTGCGCGCCGTTCCTCGCGACGATCACGGCCGCGGCGGCGCTGCAGGCCGGTGAGGGCGGGCATGACCTGCTGCCCGGTATCGCCGACGGGTCGGTCATCGCGACGCTGGCGGTGGCCGAGGACGGCGGGTCCTGGGAACTTGATGATGTCGAGGCCCGGTTCGAGGGCGGAGTGCTGCGGGGCAGCAAGAGCTTCGTGCTGGACGGGCACATCGCCGATCTGATTCTCGTTGCGGCGCGGGACGAGGGCGGTGTGGGGCTCTTCGCCGTGGAGGACGTGTCGCGGCTTACCCGAACGTCTGTGCCTACGCTCGACCAGACGCGGAAGCTGGCGCGGATCGAGTTCGACGGCGTCCCGGCACGGAAGGTCGGCGGGGAGGACGCCATCAGGCGGGCTCTCGACGTCGCGGCCGTGGCGCTGGCCGCCGAGCAGCTCGGGGGCGCGCAGAAGACCCTGGACATGACCGTCGAGTACGCCAAGGTGCGGCACCAGTTCGGACGTCCGATCGGGTCGTTCCAGGCGATCAAGCACCGGTGCGCGGACATGTTCGTGCTGGTCGAGTCGGCACGGTCGGCCGTGCTGAACGCGTCGGGTGTGGCCGACGAGAGCCCCGAGGAGCTGCCGGGCGCTGCCGCATTGGCTAAGGCGTACTGTTCGGACGCCTACTTCCACACGGCGGGCGAGGCGATTCAGATTCACGGGGGTATCGGGTTCACCTGGGAGCACGACGCGCACCTGTACTTCAAGCGCGCCCAGGGGTCGCGGCAGCTGTTCGGTACGCCTGACCGGCATCGGGAGCGTTTGGCGGAGGTCGCCGGGCTCACGGGTGCAGTTTCAGCCCCTTGAGCACTTTGTCCACGCCGTTCTTCGGGCCGTGGACGGCGAAGCCGACCAGAGGCATCTCCTCGGCCGTGACCGCGCGGACGGTCTTGCGGTTGGCTTCGTCGTGGCCGGTCTTGAACATGTCCTCGATGTAGACGGCGATGTCCATTTCGCGGGTGAAGGCGCGTGCATGGGCCTTCACGATGGCTTCTGCGTCGGCCTCGTAGATCAGGACGGGCTGGCGGAACATCGCCAGGTACCGGTTGCCGGACGCGTCCTCGTACGGCTCGCCGATGACGCCGGGCACGCGGTAGATGTCAAACCGGATGACACACGTCATGCTGCGTTGGCTGCCTGCTGATCCTCGGTGGTCTCGATGGTGGACGGTCGGGGCTCGTTGATCCACGCCTTGTCGGGCAGCGGAGGCGGGACTGG
>NZ_JABXFD010000360.1 GCF_013372625.1 Actinomadura sp. BRA 177 | reverse complement strand
CCCCACCAGGATGATCAATGTCACCCGGCAGGCTTCACGGCCACCCCACCGGCACCTCGGCCGACACGCTGATCACCTCTGCACATTTACCTGTACCTGGGTCTGCACATGAACCCGTACGCCGACAAGGGCCGTCTCGACTCGTGCGCCGGGTGGGCTGAGGCGCTCAGGTAGGTAGCGCAGGAACGGGATTCCTGCGCCGTCGGCGTCCAGCAGCGTCGCCCATTCGACGAACTCGGGTTGCCCGGCCGGGGCACCGATCATGATCTCGGTGAGGCGCCGGTCGCGGCGGACGGTCCTGACGATCGGCACTGCCGGGTCCGGATGGCCCACCAGGAGTAGGAGGGCCGTCGCGCGGGTGCCGGCGAGTTCGTCGCATATGGCGGTGGGGGTGAGCGTGCGCATGTCGAGTTCGGTGACCGTGCCGCCGCGTGGGGCGAGGTGGTCGCGCAGGATGCGGGTCCCGGACGTCCAGTAGGCGCTTGGCTCGGCTGCTACGGCGATTCGGCTGTGGCCTGTGTTGAGGAGGAAGTCCGCGTAGACCCGCCAGCCGCGGGACTGCGCCGGCGCGAGGCGCGCGACCCATTCCGTGGGTTGTTCGGTGAGCGTGTCGAGAACCGCTGAGGAGCAGAGGAACGGCAGGCCGAGGGCGTCGGCCCTGGTGGCGGCTGCGCGGGCGACGACGCTGTGGTACTCACCCGCCAAGGCGGCCACGCCGAGGCGAGCCAACTCCGCTACGGCCGCCGCAGCCTTTTGCGGGTCGGCCGCGGTGTCTCGGACCACCAGTTCGAGTGGTCTTCCGGCGATCCCGCCGGCGTCATTGACTTCGCGAGCGGCCAGTTCGAGCCCGGCGAGCAAGTGTCGGCCCGCCTCGACCCAGCCAGGCCGGGTCAGCGGAGCAAGAGCACCGATCCGGACGGACGACCCGTCAGGCCGCTCCGCCCCCTGTGGCGATGGTAGAGTCTTCATGGCGTTGACGTCTCCCGTCCACTTTCGCTCGAAGTGGGCCCCGAAAGCTACCTGCCGATGGGTGCGGCGGCCTCGCCGGGACCGGCCCCGGTGCTTCAATTGCGTTTGAGAAGGCCGGTTAGACCGGCTACTACGGCGGTGCTCAGGATCCAGCCGGACGCTATGAACGCCCACGTCCAGTAGAGGGCCGCGCCATTGGCTTGCCAGGCTTTCTGTTGGCCCAGGTCGCCCAGGGGTAGCAGGACGTCCAGGGTGTAGCCGAGGGCGTTGAAGTGCGGTGCGGTCGTCCCGGCTCTCGTCATCTGGTCGGAGTCGAACAGCTGGGTGCCCAGGGACAGCAGCGCGGCCAGCCAGAGGGCGGCGAGCCAGGTCCGGTAGCCGTAGCCGACGGTCAGGTACAGCAGCCAGTCGACCAGCTTGCCGGGCGGGCTCAGCACCTTGCGGCGGTGCCACTGCTTGGCGATGGCCACCTTCCTGGCGGCCTCCTCATGTCCGGTGCGCCGGTAGGCGGCGGCGAGCTGGTCGTAGATCTGCGGCGTGTAGCCGCCGCGGTGGCGGGACGTCCAGCGGAGTCGGGCCCGGAGGTCGGCCTCGCCGGCCACGGTGTCGTAGGTGAAGCCCCGCAGCAGGAGCGTGGCGGGCCATGTTCGAGGGTCGTCCTCGTAGGCTCCGACCTGGGTGCCGGTGAGGTTGATGAGTCCTTTTGGGGCCTGTCGAAGAAGCAGGACCAGCGCCTGCGCGGTCGCCGCCGTCAGGTCGAGAGCCTGGTGACGGGGCCTGGTGAGGACGGCATCGGTCAGGTCGATGTGCCCGCCAACGCGGGCGCCCGACAGCTGGAGTCCGCCTTCGGCGGTGAATCCTCTGCGGCACATCAGGTCACCGTCGACGGTGAGGCGCACCGCGTACAGCGCGCACCGTCCTGGGTTGGCGAGCCGGGCACCGCTGAAGTCGGCCACTCCGCCGATCCCGGCTCCGATGAGGCGGACCTCCCCTTCGGCGGACGAGCGGCGGCAGTACGCGGACTGCTCGACGGTGAGCGCGTCAGCGGACAACGCTTGGCCGTCAGGATGCGTCAGTACGGCGTCGTCCAGGTTCAGTGCACCGCCGATCCGGGCGCGGACGAGCTGAACCTCGCCCTCGGCACGGAAACCGCTGGCATGCAAGTCCTGGTCGATGGTGAGGCCGTCGCCGTTCAGCGCCCGTCCGCCCGGATTGGTCAGGCGGGCGCCGGCCAGGACCAGCGTCCCGCCGATGTGCGCGCCGGGCAGCCGGATCTCGCCCTCGGACGTCAGGCCCTCGGCCAGGACGCCGTCGTCGACGGCCAGGCGATCGGCGGTGAGGGCGGGGCCGCCGGGATTGGTCAGGTGCGCTCGGGTCAGGTCGAGTCGGCCGCCGATGCGTGCGCCGGGGAGCCGTACCTGGCCGTTGACCGACAGGTCGCGGCAGAAGGCGTCGTGGCCGATCGTGAGGCGGGCGGCGGCGAACGCGTCGGCGCCGGGTGCGTCCAGGTGGGCGCCGTCCAGGTCCAGGGTGCCGTTGATGGCGGCCCCGCGGAGGTGCGTCTCTCCGTGGACGGTGAATCCGTCACGGCAGAACATCGACTGCTCGACGGTGAACCCGTCGGCGGTGAGGGCTCGTCCACCCGGGTTGGTGAGGGTTGCGCCGTCAAAGGTGAGGGCGCCGCCCACGCGAGCGCCTGGCAGGCGGGTTTCGCCTTGAGCGGTGAGGTTTCGGCAGTTCAGGTCTTGGGCGACGGTGAGGCCATCAGCGACTAGACCCGGCAATGCGGCGTCACTGAGATCGACGGTTCCGCCGATGTCGGCGCCCGTGAGGTGAATCCGCTCAGCCGTGAAGCCCTGGTTCAGCTCCAGGTTTCCGGTGGTTCGCAGCTGGGCGGCCATCAAGGCGGGGACGTGGCAGCCGGGCAGGCGCACGGACGGGGCGGTCGCTTCGCTTAGGACGATCGGCTCGTCGAAGTGGCAGTCGGCCAGCAGCAGCGGGCAGGCCAGCTCGGCCGCCTCCAGATCGAGCACGCCGAGGATGCGCGCGCCGCGCAGCTTCACCGCCCTCGGCCAGCCCCGTCCGCCCGTCAGCAACTCGGCCAGCAGGCCGGCCCGCACCTGGCGGTCGGCGTCCGCCCGGACGTCGGTCCAGGCGCCGGACCCGGCGGCTTCGACGAGGCTGCGCTCGGCCTCGCTCAGCTCGCCGAACCGCGGGTCGGGGTCGGTCATGGCTCTCAGGCGCAGCCTTCGAACTGGGGGACGGTGATGGTGATGTCGAGGCCGGACGTGGTGAACCACTGGTCGAGGAGGGTTTCGGCGGCGCCGTTCTGGTACATGCCGGTCAGGATCCGGTTGACGGCGCGGCAGCCGTCCAGGTCGCCCTTGGGGAGGCCGATGCCGTACCGCTCGTCCGAGAAGGGCGCGTTGACGACGGTGACGCCGGAGTCGGCGGTGGCGGCGAACCCGGCGAGGATCAGGTCGTCGGTGGACACGGCGTCCAGGCGTCCCCCGGCCAGCGCCTTGACGCACTCGCCGTACGAGCCCGCCGGGACGAGCGTGGCGGGAACCTTGCGCTCCTCGGTCACGCGACGCCATGAGTTGGATCCGGAGACCTGGCAGAGCCGCTTGCCGCGCAGATCGCGCACGTTCCGGATCGTCCGCTCCCCTTGCCGGACGAGGATGTCCTGGTGCGCGACGTAGTACGGCCCGGCGAAGGTGACGTCGTCCTTGCGCTCAGGGGTGATGGAGTACGTCGCGACCACCATGTCGACCTTGCCTTGGCGCAGTGCGTCCTCGCGTTCGTCCGATGACACCGGACGGAAGGTCAGGTCCTTCGGCGCGACGCCGAGCCGTCCCGCGACGTAGGTGGCGACGTCAACGTCAAAGCCCTCGAAGGAGCCGTCCCGGGTTCGCTGGGACAGGCCCGGCTGGTCGTCCTTGACCCCGATGACCAGGGTGTCGCGGTCGGTGCTGGACGGTGGTGCGTCGGCGCCGTCCACCAGCGGCGCCGTCACCACGGTCACCACCAGGATCAGCACGGCCAGCCCGGCCAGGGCGGCCGTGGCGGCGAGGGTGAGCGTGCTGCGGGCGGCGTGCACGGCGGCTCCCGTCTCTCGGTGTCTCAGCGGTACTCGCGCAGGCGCGGCCAGACCCCGGCCACGATGAGGGCGGCGATGGCCAGGGCCGCGGCGGGCGGCAGCCACGTCCACGGGTCCAGTGTCCGGTCGCCGTCGGTCACGCTGCGGGCGCGAAGGAAGTCGTGGTGGCTGATCCGGGCGTCCAGTTCCTGGTCGTGCGCCCGGAAGGCGGGGTGGGGCAGCGGCGCCCAGCGCGGGTCGAGATGGCCCCTGATGGCGGCGACCCGGTTGCCGCTCTCGGCCAGTTGCCGGACGGCCCTGTCATGGTCCTGGTAGCGGCGGTAGCCGGTCAGCAGTTCGCCTGCGTCTGCGGCGGCGAGGCGCGCCCGGGTGCCGTAGAAGCCGCCGAAGTCGGCGGTGCCGCCGTCCCGGGTCGCGCGGGCGACGCGCTGGTCCAGCTCGCGGTAGTAGGCGGCCAGGCTGGTCGCGCCTTCGATGTAGAGGATCGTCTGGGACTTCTCCAGATACATCTGGTCATAGCGGTCGGCCTGCGCGGGATCCAGGAGCTGCCGGGCCCGGTCGGTATCGAGGCCCTTGCCGATCGCCCGCGCGCGAGTCAGGGTGAGAACCGGGTCGAAGCCGGCGGTCTTGGCGGCCCGCATGTGGTCAGCTTCGGTGGCCAGCAGCGACGCCCCCGCGACCGTCAGCACCAGCGCGCCCGCGAGTGCGGCGGCCAGCGGCAGGCTCAGCAGCCGCCGGAACCGCCTGGCCAGGTACACCTGGAGGGCTCCCACCGCGGCCAGCAGCGCAATGCCGGCGCCGAGGACCCGGAACCAGCCCGCGCGGACGGCCACATGCTCGTCCCGGTAGGCGTCGTCGACGTCCCCCGCACCGTCCAGCGTCAGGTTGTACGCCTTCGGCAGCAGGTTCCGCGTCATCAGGTCGGTCGCCGCCCGGTACCGCCGGACGCCGTCCGCCGGCAGCGCCGCCATCGGCTGGTCCCGCCGCCGCCCGGCCTCCATCGCCGCCTGGACGTGCTGGTCGTAGGCGTGCAGGCCGTCCAGCACCGACTGTACGGTCTGCAGCCGCTCCGGGTCGTCCTTCGCCAGCAGCGCGGCCTGCAACGCGGCCCGCTGGGCGTCCTCGCGGCGGATGTCGTAGGCGTACCGCTCGCTGCTGCGCTCGCACCCCTGTTCCGGGTCGCACAGCCAGCCGTCCTCGCCGCCGGTCAGCAGCACATTGGTGACCTGCGCGTCCATGTCGCTGAGCGCGAGATACATGTCGCTGGTGGCCACCACCATGGGGCCCTCCTGATGCCCCAGCGCCCGCAGCCCCTCGCGCGCGTCCCCGACGCCCACGGCCGTCACGGTGAGCAGCGCGGCGAGCGCCAGCAGCGCCAAGGCGGCCAGGGCCCGGACTCGTCCCGCGACGGTGCGCAGACCAAAGAGCTTGGAGGGCACGCTCGGTTCTTCTCCTTCGCGGGGGGCTCCGGGACCGGCGTCCAGTCTCGGGGGTATCCCCCGACTCAGGCAAGATCGCCTCACGGAACACCGGTGACACCGCCGTCCACGCGCAGATCGATGCCGTTGATGTACCCGGCCAGGGGGCTGGCGAGGAAGGCGACCGCAGCGGCGATGTCGTCCTCGGTGCCGAGGCGACCGCTGGCATTGGGCGCGTACTCGGCCAGTAGCCGCTGCTCCAGTTCGCCCCACGGGGCCGGACGCCCCTGCGCCACCGCCCGCTCCTCGAACAAGCGCCGCATGCCCGCAGTGACGATCACGCCGGGGCTGACCGTATTGGCCGTGACGCCCGATCCGGCGAGGTGGCGGGCGAGCCCGGTGGTCATGTTCACCACGGCCGCCTTCGCGGCCGAGTAGTCGACCATGTTCGGCAGCGGCGTGGTCGCCGCGCGGCTCCCCACGTTGATGATCCGCCCCCAGCCGCGCTCGCGCATCGGCGGTGCGAGAACACGGATCAGCCGAACCGCCGAGAGGACATTGCTGTTCATCGCGTCCAGCCAGTCCGACGGCTCCGCGGTCTCCCAGTCGTGCTCGGCGAACGGCCCGGCGTTGTTGACCAGCACGTCCACGCTCCGCGCCCGCTCGGCCACCTCAGCGGCAGCCGCACCGTCGGTGAGGTCGCCGAGCACCACCTCGGCCTCCCCGCCGGCGGCCCGCACCCCGTCCGCGACCGCCGTAGCGCGCGCCTCGTCACGCCCGTGCACCAGCACCGAACACCCCTCGGCGGCCAGCCTCCCGGCCACTGCCGCCCCGATCCCACCGCTGCTCGCCGTGACCAGCGCCCTCCGTCCCGAAAGCCCAAGCTGCATGCCCCACACGCTAGGCACCCCCTCCGACAATCCAGGGGGCTTGCAGCGCAGGACACTCAGGGCAGCGGCTCGAACGCAGCAGCACCGGACGCCAAGGCCTCACTGGAGTTGACGCCTACTCGCCTAGTCGCCTGGCCTCCGGGCAGAGGGAGTCCTGGGTGAGGGAGTCAGCGGCCCTGGAAGTTGGGGGGACGGTTTTCCAGGAAGGCTGTTATGCCTTCCTTGGCGTCTTCTGTGGTGGTTAGGGCTACCAGTTCGGTCAGTAGGTGGGCGACCTGGTCTTCTAGAGGGCGGCCTTCGATGGCGAAGAAGGCGTTGCGGCCTCGGCTCAGGCCCAGGGGGCTCTTGGACGCGATGGTGCGGGCCAGTTCGTCCACACGGGTGTCCAGGTCGGCGCGGGGGACCGCCTCGGTCACCAGGCCTATGTCGCGGGCCTCGGCGGCGGTGATGCGGGCGCCCGTGTAGTAGAGCTTGAAGGCGTGCTTCGGGGCGACGTTCCGGTTGATGATCGCCATGATCATCATGGGCCAGAGGCCTACGTTGACCTCGGGGGTCGCCAGTTTCACGTCGTCGGCGGCGATCACCAGGTCGCAGGCGGCGGCGAGGCCGAGGCCGCCGGCTACGGCGTGGCCGGCCAGGCGGGCGATGATCGGCTTGCCCAGGCGGGGGAAGGCCGTGAAGAGGCGGAACGGGGCGCTCTCGCGGACGGCGGCGGCGTCGGCCAGCGGGCGGCCGTCCGCCTGGGCCCGGCCCAGGCCGCCCAGGTCGGCGCCCGCGCAGAAGGCCCGGTCGCCCGCGCCGGTCAGGACGATCACCCGGACTTCGGGGTCGGATTTCGCACGGGAGAACGCGTCCAGCAGCTCATCGATCATCTGGTCGCTGAGCGAGTTGCGGGCGTCGGGGCGGTTCAGCGTGATGCGGGCGATCCGCTCGTCCACCGCGTAGATGATCGTCTCGTACATGCCCCTCTTCCCGGTCGGAACGGCGTCTGCCCCTGGAACGGCGGCTCCAGGGGCAGACTACGCGGGTCGTCAGAGACGCTCGATGATGGTGGCGTTGGCCTGGCCGCCGCCCTCGCACATCGTCTGCAGGCCGTAGCGGCCGCCGGTGCGCTCCAGCTCGTGCAGGAGCTTGGTCATGAGGACGCCGCCGGTCGCGCCGAGCGGGTGGCCGAGCGCGATGGCGCCGCCGTTCGGGTTGGTCTTCTCCAGCGAGGCGCCGGTGTCGGCCGCCCACGCCATCGGGACCGGGGCGAACGCCTCGTTGACCTCGAAGACGTCGATGTCGTCGATCTTCAGGCCGGACTTGGCCAGCGCCTTCTCCGTCGCCGGGATCGGGCCGGTCAGCATGTAGACCGGGTCGGAGCCGCACACCGCGAGCGTGTGGATGCGGGCGCGCGGGGTCAGGTTGTGCCGCTTGACGGCCTCCTCGGACGCGATGAGCAGCGCGGACGAGCCGACGGAGATCTGCGAGGCCACGGCGGCGGTGATGACGCCGTCCTCGCGGAGGGTCTTCAGGCCCGCCATCTTCTCCATGGTCGTGTCCGCGCGGGCGCCCTCGTCCTTGGACAGGCCGGCGATCGGCGCGATCTCCCGGTCGAAGTGGCCGGCCTCGATGGCCTTGGCGGCGCGCTGGTGGCTCTCCAGCGCGAACCGCTCCAGGTCCTCGCGGGTGAAGCCCCACTTCTCGGCCATCAGCTCGGCGCCGCGGAACTGGGAGATCTCCTGCATGCCGTACCGCTCGGCCCAGCCCTCGCCGTAGGGGAAGGGCATGCCCTTCTCCAGCGCCATCGCGACGGACGAGCCCATCGGGACGATCGCCATCTGCTCGACGCCGGACGCGACGACCAGGTCCTGGGTGCCGGACAGGACGCCCTGCGCGGCGAAGTGGATCGCCTGCTGGGACGACCCGCACTGCCGGTCGATGGTCACGCCGGGCACGGTGTCCGGCAGGCCCGCCGACAGCCACGCGGTGCGCGCGATGTCGAGGGACTGCGGGCCGACCTGCATGACGCAGCCCATGATGTTGTCTTCGACCGCGGAAGGGTCGACGCCGGTGCGGTTCACGAGCTCCTTGAGCACGTGGGCCCCGAGGTCGGCCGGGTGGACGTCCTTCAGGGCGCCCTTCTTGGTACCGACGGGGGTACGGACCGCGCCGACGATGTACGCCTCGGCCACTGCGCCTCCAAATGGTGGGGTTGGTTCCGTCCCGAAACCGAGTGAGATTCGGTTAGTCAGTATGAGATTACATCCATCATGGCGCAACGCCATGTGAGCTGAGTCTCCGGCTAGGCCTTGCGCGCGCCCGCGGGCTCCGGCCGGAGGAGGTCGCCGTCCTCGTCGTCGCCGAGGGACGCCTCGGCCAGCCTGGTCAGGACGTCCGCCAGCTCGGGATGCTCCTCAGGCTCCCAGCCCTCCACGTGTCGGGCCAGGCCCTCGCGGCGGGCGGCGAAAAGGCTGTCGGCCACGAGACGGCCGGATGCGGTTATGGCGAGTGTCCCGTCCCGCCGCTGGACGTACCCGGCCTCGACCAGCTGGTCGACGTATGGGCGTCCCTCCTCGATCGTGACGCCGGCGCGGTCGGCGAGGTCCTGCCGGGCGACCGTGCCGTCCTTGGCGATCCGGCACAGCGCCCACACGCTGCCCGCCGGCAACTCCACTCCGCAGAGGACGGCCAGCCGGTCGTAGAGTTCGGCCGCCTTCGGGTCCCTGCGCATGAGTTCGCTCAAGGCGCGCTCTATCTCGTGCCTGGACGAACGGACGGTCGGCGCCGCCCCGAAGCCCTCGCCGTAGTCGCGCGTCTGGGACGTCGCCCGCAACGGGAGCTCACGCAAGAACCACGTCAGCACGAACGCGATTGCCGCTACTGGCACGGCCCACAGGAACACCGAGTCGATCGACTGCGCATAGGCGTGCAACACCCTCTGCTTGACCTCGGCAGGAAATCTGTCGAGCAACTGAGGGTTCCCCTGGACGGCCGACGGGTCGAACCCAGGAGGCAGCACCGGCGCCAAGCGTCCGATGTTCGAGGCGAGCTGGTTGCTGAAGATGGACCCGAACACCGCGACACCGAACGATCCGCCGATCTGCCGGAAGAACGTGACCCCCGACGTGGCCGACCCGAGGTCCTCGTAGGACACCGCGTTCTGGACGGCGATGACGAGCACCTGCATGACGAGGCCCAGCCCGAACCCCAGCAGCGCGAACCGCAGGCTCATCGACAGCGTGGACGAGTTCTCGTCCAGCCGCGAGCACAGCCACATCGCGATCGCGATCAGCGGCGTGCCGATCACCGGGTAGATCTTGTAGCGGCCGAAGTGGGTGATCAGCTGCCCGGACCCGATCGAGCTGGCCAGCATGCCGAGCATCATCGGCAGCAGGTACACGCCGGACAGCGTCGGCGACACCCCGTGCACGATCTGCAGGAAGATCGGCAGGAACGTCAGCGCGCCGAACATCGCGAAGCCGACCGCGAAGCTGATCGCCGCGCCCAGCGCGAACACCCGGTTCACCAGCAGCTTCGGCGGCATGATCGGCTCGGCGGCGCGCCGCTCGACCAGCACCCACAGGACGATCAGGACGATCGAGCCGGCCAGCAGGCCGAGGATGGGCCCGGAGGTCCAGTCGTAGCGCGTCCCGCCCCAGGTCGTCATCAGCACGAGCCCGACGGCCCAGCCGACGATCAGCAGCGTCCCGAGGTAGTCGATGCGGTGCCGCTCGCGCTCGCCCGTCTTCGGCAGGACGGCGGCGATCACGAACAGCGCGAGCACGCCGATCGGCAGGTTGATGTAGAAGACCCAGCGCCACGACAGGTTGTCGACGAACCAGCCGCCGAGCAGCGGCCCGCACACGCTGGACACGCCGAAGACCGCGCCGAACAGCCCCTGGTAGCGGCCGCGCTCGCGGGGCGGCACCACGTCCCCGACGATCGCGACGACGAGGACCATCAGCCCGCCGCCGCCGAGCCCCTGCAGGGCGCGGAACACGATCAGCTCGAACATGTCCTGCGACAGGCCGCACAGCGCCGACCCGATCAGGAAGATGACGATCGACGCCTGGAACAGCCGCTTGCGCCCGTACTGGTCGCCCAGCTTGCCCCACAGCGGCGTCGAGGACGTCGCGGCGAGCAGGTACGCCGTCACGACCCACGACAGGTGGTTCAGCCCGCCGAGGTCGCTGACGATCGTGGGCAGCGCCGTGGACACGATCGTCTGGTCGAGCGCGGCGAGCAGCATGGCGAGCATGAGCGCGCCGAGGATGACGTAGAGATCGCGGCCCTTCGGCATGGCCCGCTCGTCCCGCGCCGCGCCCTCGACCGTCGTCATGCGGGTGACCTACCCAGGGGCCGGACGAGATCACCCGGCCCCGGCGGGCAGGTCAGCGCACGATGTCGGAGGCGACCTTCGCGGCGCCGATCCCGGCGGCGCCGCCGGCGACGCCCACGGCCCCCGCGGTCACCCACAGCGGCAGGGCCCCGCGGGTCTTCAGCCCGCTCACGACGTCGAGCGAGTCGACGGCGAGGCCGAGCCGCGCCCACACCCGCCGCGCGGAGTCGTCGGCGAGCAGGTAGCCGGCGCCGAGCGCGATCTCCCGGGCGGCGAACATCCGGACCACAAGGTCGCGGCCGGGGTCGGCGGCACCGCCGAGCCCCATCAGCTTCACGGTCAGCTTCGGCGCGGCGAGGGCCGCGAGCCCGAGGGCGACCCGCCCGCGCGCCAGGTTGGTCATCAGGCCGTCGACCTTGTCCCGGCCGTCTACTTCCTTCGCATCTGCCACAAAGGCGAGATTATCGGTCGCACCCCGGCCCGCAACCGGCGGGTAACCCGCTCCTTACACGTCTATCGTGCTGAGAAGGCGGCACTCCCCGGCCCGGAAGGTGACCCCATGGAAGGCATCCTCGCCCTCGTCGTCGTGTCGCTCCTCGCCGCGTTCTGCGTGCGCTGGGCGGCCGTGCGGCTGCGGGTGCCCATGCCCACCCGCGTCGCGGTGATCACCGTGTTCGTGCTCGTCGTCCTCGCGATGTACGGGCAGCACCTGCGCGGGTGAACCGGCGGGAAATTCTCCTGCGGCGGGCCGAACTTACCTTCCCGGCAGTGAGTCATAACTGACGAAACCCGGCTTCACGCCCCGCCCGGCGAAGCCCCACCCTGCCAGCCGACCCTGCCAGTCGATCCGGGAAGCCGGCCCGAGCCGAGGGAGTGCACCAGTGCCGCATCCGGCGCCCGCCGTCCAGCGCAGCGGCGGCACGATCGCCCCGCATCTGAGGCGCCTGCTGGAGTTCGTCGAACCCGGCCGCGACGACGTCTGCCTGGACGTCGCGCGGGGCCGCGGCCCGATGCCCGCCGCGCTCGCCCCCCAGGTACGGCACATGACCGCGGTGGACGCGATGCCGGAGCCGCCGGCCCGCACCGACACGTCCGGACGCATGTCGACGGTCGAGTTCGGCACGGGCCCCGTCCGCATCACCGGGGACGGCGGACCGGACGGCGACCCGCTCCCCGCCGCCGCGACCCGCGAGGACCGCGTGCCGCACCCGATCGGCCCCGACCGTCCGACGATCAAGGCCGACGCCACCGCGCTGCCCTACCGGGACAACGCGTTCTCCCTCGTCACCGCCCGGTTCTCGCTCTACACCCTGGGCGACCCGGACGGCGTGCTGCGCGAGCTGCTGCGGGTCTGCCGCCCGGACGGACGGGTGGTCATCGCCGACCTCGTCCGCGGCAACCTCGCCGGCCCCGAGCGCGACCGGATCGAGCGGCTCCGCGACCCCGACCATCCCGGCACCCCGTCCATCGCCCGGCTCACCGAGATGATCACCTCGGCGGGCGGCAGCATCCGCCGGCTGGACGTGTTCACGGTGGAGCGCCCCATCGAGCCGTGGCTCGCCGGCGCCTGCGACGACGCGTCCGCCGACCGCATCCGCGAAGCCCTCCTGGACGAGGTGGACGGCGGCCCCAAAACCGGCACGAAACCCCGCGTCATAGGCGGCGAGTTGTGGTTCACCCAATCCTGGGCCCACGTAGCCGCCGAACCCATCCCCTGAACTCCGTTCACTTGCGGCATGTTGTTGTTACCGCCGCCCTCAAAAGAACAACACGCCGCAAGTCAAGGGACGAGGACGGCGGCGCCGGTGAAGCGGTCTGCGGCTAGGTCGGCCAACGCGCGGTCTGCTTCGTCCAAGCCGTACGTGTGCGTCGTGACGGCTACGTCCAGGCGGGCGGCCAGTTTCAGGAACTCCTCGCCGTCTGCGCGCGTGTTCGCCGTCACCGAGCGCACCTCACGCTCCTGGAACAGGTGCTGCTGGTAGTCCAAAGCTGGGACGTCGCTCAGATGGATGCCTGCGATCGCGCACGTCCCGCCGCGGTCGAGGTGTTCCAGCGCGGCGGGCACCAGCTCCCCCGCCGGCGCGAAGATGATCGCCGAGTCCAGCGGGTCGGGCGCGGCGTCGAACGAGTCGCCCGCCCAGGACGCCCCCAGGGAGCGGGCCAGCTCGCGGGCGGCCGGGCTGCGCGTGAAGACATGCACGTCGGCACCCTCGGCGAGGGCGATCTGCGCGGCGAGGTGCGCGGAGCCGCCGAACCCCCAGATGCCGAGCCGCCCGCCCGGCGGCAGCGAGGCGCGGCGCAGCGCCCGGTAGCCGATGATGCCCGCGCACAGCAGCGGCGCGGCCCGCACATCGTCCAGTTCGGGCGGCAGCGCGTAGGTGTAGGCGTCGATGGCCAGGGTGTATTCGGCGTACCCGCCGTGCGCGTCCCAGCCGGTGTAGACGGATGAAGGGCACAGGTTCTCGGCGCCGCGACGGCAGAAACGGCACGCGCCGCATGTCCCGCGCAGCCAGGCGACCCCGACCCGGTCACCCGACACGTGCAAGCACCCGGAGCCGGCCGAGACGACCTCGCCGACGATCTCGTGGCCGGGCGTCACCCCCGGCAGGTGGACGGGCAGGTCCCCCTCGGCGACGTGCAGGTCCGTCCGGCAGACGCCGCACGCCAGCACCCGGACGAGCAGCTCGCCCGGACCCGGCGACGGCGCCTCGCGGTCGGCGCGCCGCAGCGGCCCCGACGCGATCGGGGACGGCTCGTCGACCACCCACGCGCGCATCGCTACGGCGTCAGCGGCAGCTCGAACCAGACGGCCTTGCCGTCCGACGTCGGCCGGGCGCCCCAGCGGGTGGCGAGCTGGTCGACCAGGTACAGGCCGCGCCCGCCCTCGTCGGTCTCGCCCGCGCTGCGGATGCGCGGCAGCCGCATGTCGGAGTCGAACACCTCGACCCACACCATGTCGGCGCCGCGCCGCAGCCGGAGCCGGAACTCCTTGGTCGGCGGCTCGCGGCGGCCGAGGTCGGCGCCGAGGTTCCAGTCGTCCTCGTTGAAGTCCGCGCCGTTGAAGTCTGCGCCGTCGAACGCGCCCTCGCCGTCGAGGGCGGCGCCGAAGTCGGTGTTGAACTGCACCGGCGGCGGCGCGCTGAGCGGCTCGCCGCCGCGTCCGGGCGGCCCGGCGGCGACCGGCACGACCATCTCCCGGCGCGGCGCCGGCGTCGCGGTGGCGTGCAGGACGACGTTCGTGACGACCTCCGACACCAGCAGGCACGCGAGCTCGGCCTGCTCGTCGAGCATCCCCCAGGTGGCGAACGCGTCCGCGGCCATCCGGCGGGCCTCCGACACCATGATCGGCTCGGCGGTGAAGGTGCGCTCCTCGACGGCCAGCTCGTCGCCCGCGGTGCGGATCACCACGATCGCGACGTCGTCGTCGATGTCGCCGGGCACCGCGTCGTAGGCGGCGTTCGCGACCGCCTCGACCCCGCCGCCCGCGGCCTTGGCGACGGCGGTGCGGACCATCTCCCGCGACTCCTCGCGGGTGTAGTAGTCGCCGTCGTCCTTCGGCCGCCGGTCGATGAGGCCGTCGGTGTACAGGACGAGCGTGGAGCCCGGCCGCAGCTCGGTCGTCTCCTCGTTGAAGAGGATCTCGCCGCCCATGCCGGGGGCGCGCAGGCCGAGCATGCCGCCCTCGCTCTCGAACGGCAGCTCGCGGACCTCGCCGTCCACGACGAGGAGCGGCGGGTCGTGCCCGGCGTTGGCGAACTCCAGGACCCGCGACCACGCGTCGTACACGAAGTAGGTGCAGGACACGAGCGGCGGCCGGACGAGGTCGTCGCTGTTCCAGCCCGACCGCATCCGCTCGGGGCGCGTCATCGTCCGGACCCACTCGTCCAGCTTGCGGAGGATGTCGGCGGGCGGCTTGTCGTCCTGCGCGAAGGCGCGCAGCGCGGCCCGCAGCTGCCCCATGACGGCGGCGGCGCGCGCGCCGCGCCCCTCGACGTCGCCGATGACGAGGCCGACCCGGCCCGCCGACAGCGGGATCACGTCGTACCAGTCGCCGCCGACCTGCGTCTGGATGCCGTGCCCGTGCGACTCCAGCGGGCGGGCCGGCTCGTACCGCCAGGCGATCTCCAGGCCGTCCAGCGGCGGCGGCCGGTCACCGGGCAGCAGGTGCTTCTGGAAGGCGAGCGCGGTGTCGCGCTCCTCCTCGAACAGCAGCGCGTTGTCGACGGCGATCGCGACCCGGCTGGCGATCGCGCCGAGCAGGTCGCGGTCGAAGCCGTCGTAGTGCGGGTCGGGCCGCTTGGACAGGTTCGACAGCGCCAGGCTCATCACGCCGAGCATCTCGCCGCGCACCAGCAGCGGCGCGGAGATCACCGAGGTGATGCCCATCTCGACGCCGAGCCGCTTGGACGGCTCGGTCGGCGCCTCGAACCGGTGCTGGATCATGTCCTCGACGAGGACGGCGTCGCGGCGGTCCATCGCCTTGGCGCTGAAGTGGCCGGGCGGGTAGGAGACGGGCTCGCCGACCTCCGCCCAGGTGCCCGGCGGCGGCTCCCAGTTCGCGGCGTGCCGGGACACCCGGCGGTAGAGCCGGTCGCCGCTGTACAGGTCGATGAAGCAGTGGTCGGCGAACTGCGGGACGAGCGTGTCGGAGACGCGGCGGAGGGTGTCCTCCAGCTCCAGCGACCCGGCGAGCCGCTCGCCGATCCGCTCCATCAGCCCGTAGCGCTCCTGCTCGCGCTGGTTGGAGCGGAGCGCCTCGCGCGCGAAGATGACCACGCCGTCGACGGCGCCGGACGGGTGCCGCAGCGGCACGGCGTGCGCCCGCGTGTAGACGGTGGTGCCGTCCGCGCGCAGGTTGCAGAAGGTGCCCTCCCAAACGCCGCCCTTGAGGACGTGCTTGGCCAGCTCCGTCGCCTGCTCGTGGTCCTCCTCGGCGATGCCGAGGGACAGGATCGAGTGGCCGATGATCTCGTCGCCGCCGAACCCGAACAGCTGCCGCGCGAACGAGTTGCCGTAGATGACGTTGCTGAAGCGGTCGCAGACGATGACCGCCATCTCCATCAGGTTGAGGACGGTCTCGGGCGGCAGACGCGCCTCGTCAGGCGCTTCCCCCCAGTGGTTCATCTCCGCATCCCGATCCTGCCGACAGTCGCCGTCCCCGGCCCGATGATCACCGAGCGTCGCGGCACGGCCGGTGCACGTGTTCGTCTCGTCGTATTGAACGACGAACCCGCCGCCGGGATACGCCCGAAAGGCACGATGGTATGGAGATCTTCGGTATAGACCGTCGTCGCGGCGGGTGTTCGCACGCCGATCGTGTCAGCGCCTGCTGACGAAGACGTGTTCGGCGATGTCGCGCGGAAGTTCCGTCGCGGGCCCCTCGTCCTCGTCGTCACTGATCACCCGTACCCCGTCATCGGTCGCCCGGAGAATCACCTCTCGTCCCGGTTGTATCCCTATCTGCTTGAGTCTAAGCATCAGGTCGCTGTCGCTCTGCACCTGCTCGCTGATCCGCCGGATCACCGCCTCCGCGCCGGCGGGGCTCGCGACGGCGGTCATCACCGACAGCGGCGCGTGGTCGCCGTCGTCGCCGTGCCCGCCGAGCTCGGACAGCCCGGGGATCGGGTTGCCGTGCGGGCAGGTGGTCGGGTTGTCCAGCAGCGCGACGAGGCGGCGCTCGACGTCCTCCGACATCACGTGCTCCCAGCGGCACGCCTCGATGTGGACGTCCTCCCAGGGCAGGCCGATGACGTTGACCAGCAGGCACTCGGCGAGGCGGTGCTTGCGCATGACGCGCGTGGCGAGACCGCGGCCGCTGTCGGTCAGTGCGAGGTGCCGATCGCCTTCGACCCGGAGCAGGCCGTCGCGCTCCATCCGCGCGACCGTCTGGCTCACCGTCGGGCCGCTCTGGGAGAGCCGCTCCGCGATGCGCGCGCGGAGGGGAACGATCCCCTCCTCTTCGAGCTCGAAAACCGTCCGGAGGTACATCTCCGTGGTATCGATAAGGCCGTGTGAGGTCACAGCTCCCTCCAGTCTTATGACCAACGAGTCTACTTGCTCGGACCCCACCCCGCCGGGTCCCGCGAATATCCCCCTCAAGCCGGGTAGGGGGAACGCACGATGAACGCGAAACCTTCCCGGGACGCGGAACCGTTCCTGCCCGAGACGCCCGCGGAACGCGCCGACCTGGACGCGCTGCGGCACGCGGCGTCCGAGTGCCAGGGCTGCGGCCTTGACGAGAACGCCACTGTGTTCATTGCTTCCGCGACCTCGACTCCTCGCCTGGCGGCTCGGAGCCGAATCGCGCAAGCTGCGAGCGCTGCATCGCTTCGCGATCTTTGCCTTGGAGCATCGCCTCCGGCTCGCTCCAAGGCGCAGCTAACGCGCTCGCGGTGGCTGATGTCGCTGGTGGCCGGGCCACACCAGACCCCGGTGCGGCCGAGCAAGCCGACACCATCACGGAATCCGCATGATCATCCTCGCCCGGTAGGGCGGCAAGCGGCGCATCCACGAGGCGCCGAACGCGGGCGAGATGCGCGCGTGCCGTCCATGGCTGCTGGCCGAGCTGCGGATCCTGGAACCGGACGTGGTCGTCGCGCTGGGCGCCACGGCCGGCAAGGCGCTGCTGGGGTCGTCGTTCAGGGTGACGAAGCAGCGCGGGGTCCTGATGCCGCTGCCCGACCTGGAAACGATCGGCACCCCGTCCGCCGCCCGTGAACTAGGCGACGAGCCGCCGGAACGAGCCGACACACAACTACTAGCGACGATCCACCCGTCCGCCGTCCTGAGAGCCGAAGACCGCGACCAGACCTACGCCGGATTCTTGGACGACCTCAAGACCGCCGCGTCAGTCCTCCACTGAGACGGTCTCGGTCGTGCGGGCGTCGTAGCGGAGGAGGGACGGGACGGCGATCGCGACGACGATCACCAGGGCGGCGCAGACCAGGCCGCCGCCCACCCAGGACGCGGTGGCGCCGGCGACGCTTGCGGTCGCGCCCGCCCGGACGTCCCCGAGCCGGGGGCCGCCCGCGACGACGACGGTGAAGACGCCCTGGAGCCGGCCGCGCAGCTTGTCCGGCGCGTACGTCTGCAGCATCGACTGGCGGAACACCGCCGAGACCAGGTCGGCCGCGCCGCCCACGGCGAGCAGCGCCACCGCGAGCCACAGCTGCCCGGCGAGCCCGGACGCCGCCACCGCCAGCCCCCAGATGACGATCGACACGACGAGGGCGATGCCCTGCTTGCGCACCCGGCCGATCCAGCCGGACGACAGCCCGCCCAGGAACGCTCCAATCGCGATGGCGGCGAACAGCCAGCCGACCGCGCCCTCCCCGCCGAACCGCGTCTCGGCGACCTCCGGGAACAGGGCGCGCGGCATCGCGATCGCCATCGCGATGATGTCCACGACGAACGACATGAGCAGTACCGGCTGCGTGGCCAGGTAGCGCAGCCCGTCGATCACCGAGCGCAGGCCGGGCGAGCCGGTGATGTCGCCGAGCGGCGGGATCGGCGGGAGCCGCAGCGCCGCGTAGAGGACGACGGTGAACAGCACGGCGTCGAGCGCGTAGGCCGCCGCGTAGTGCCAGTGGGCCAGCAGCACGCCCGCGAACAGCGGCCCGGCGAGCATCCCGAACTGGCTGGCGGTGAAGTTGAGGGTGTTGGCCGCCGGGACGAGCGTCCGGTCGACCAGCCGGGGGATGATCGCGCTGCGGGTCGGCGACGCCACCGCGAACCCCATCGCCTGGATCGCCACCACGCCGAAGATCAGGGTGAGGCTGCCGATGCCGAGCAGCGCCTGGAGGAGCAGCAGCAGCGTCGCGACCCACATCACGCAGGACGAGACGAACAGCAGCCTGCGCCGGTCCATGTGGTCGGCGATCGCGCCGCCCCACAGCCCGAACACGATCAGCGGGACGAGGTTGACGAAGCCGAGCACGCCGACCCACAGCGACGACCTCGTCATGTCGTACACCTGGACGGGGACGGCGACGGCGGTGACCTGGAACCCGACGAACGACACGCCCTGCCCGAGCCACAGCCGCCGGTAGGCGGGCATCCCGAGCGGCCGGGTGTCGATGGCCAGCCGCCGCAGCCTGTTGCGCGCGGTTCTCCGCGGCTCGGCGGGCTCGTCCTCCGGCTCGTCCTTCTGGACGGTGTCAGGAGTCTCGGCGGGGGGTGGCTGCTGTTCCGGTGTCACGGGGACAGTCTCTCCACCGTCCACTCCCCGGGGTCGTCCGCACCCCCCGGAAATAGTTCGCGACGGTAACGAATCCGGTCGTGCAGCCGGTCGCGGCGCCCCTGCCAGAACTCGATCGACTCCGGGACGACCCGGTACCCGCCCCAGAAGTCCGGCAGCGGGACGTCCTCACCCGGCGAGCCAGGCGTGCCCGGCGGCTGCCCGGCGGCCGGATCCGGCCAGCGCCCGGCGGCCTCGGCGTAGCGGCGTTCCAGCACGTCGCGGTCCGGGATGACGCCCGACTGGTGCTCGCTCGCCCAGGCGCCGAGCCGCGAGCCGTACGGGCGCGTCCCGAAGTAGGCGGCCGACTCGTCCCGGGTCAGCTCGGCCGCCGGCCCCGCGACGCGCACCTGCCGGTACAGCGGATGCCACGGGAACACCAGCGCCGCGCGCGGGTTCTCCGCGAGATCGCGCCCTTTGTGGGACGTGAGGTTGGTGAAGAAGCGGAACCCCTGCGGCCCGTAGCCCTTCAGCAGCACGAGCCGGGCGCTCGGGACGCCGGCCCCGGAGGCGGTCGCGAGCACCATCGCGTTGGGTTCGACCAGCCCCGACGCGTGGACGTCGGCGAACCACGCGGCGAACAGCGCGAGCGGATCGGAGGGGAGCGCCGACTCGGACAATTCGCCCGACTCGTAAGATCTCCGGAGCCGCGCGGGATCGGGCGTTGGGGAACTCACAGCGTCAGAGCCTCTCACCTGGGGCGGGTGCAACTGGCACGACCCCTGGGTACTGGTCAGTAAGGCGGACAGGGTTCAATGGCACGGCACCGCCTTATCACTCTTGGGGACGAAAGGCAGGACGCTATGTCCGACTTCAAACCTGGTCTTGAGGGGGTCGTCGCCTTCGAGACCGAGATCGCCGAACCGGACAAGGAGGGCGGCGCCCTCCGCTACCGGGGCGTCGACATCGAGGAACTCGTCGGCCGCGTCTCCTTCGGTGACGCCTGGGGCCTCCTGGTCGACGACAGCTTCACCCCGGGACTGGCCCCCGCCGATCCGCACCTGCTGCCGGTCACCTCCGGCGACGTGCGGGTGGACGTGCAGAGCGCGCTCCCCACCCTCGCCCCCGCGTACGGCATGAGGCCGCTGCTCGACATCACCGACGAGGAGGCCCGCGCCGACCTCGCCCGCGTGTCGGTGACGGCGCTGTCGTTCGTGGCGCAGTCCGCGCGCGGCGTCGGCGTGCCGATGGTCCCGCAGCACCGGATCGACGAGTCCGGCACCATCACCGAGCGGTTCATGGTCCGCTGGCGCGGTGAGCCCGACCCGAAGCACGTCCGGGCCATCGACGCGTACTGGGTGTCGGCCGCCGAGCACGGCATGAACGCCTCCACCTTCACCGCGCGGGTGATCGCCTCCACCGGGGCGGACGTCGCGGCCAGCATCTCCGGCGCCATCGGCGCCATGTCGGGCCCGCTGCACGGCGGCGCGCCGGCCCGCGTCCTGCCGATGATCGAGAAGGTCGAGCAGCTCGGCGACGCGCGCAAGGTCGTGGCCGGCATCCTCGACTCCGGCGAGCGGCTGATGGGCTTCGGCCACCGCGTCTACCGCGCCGAGGACCCGCGCGCCCGCGTGCTGCGGCGCACCGCCAAGGAGCTGGACGCCCCGCGCTTCGAGGCCGCCAAGGCCCTGGAGGACGCCGCCCTCGCCGAGCTGCGCGAGCGCCGCCCGGACCGCCCGATCGAAACCAACGTCGAGTTCTGGGCCGCGGTCATCCTGGACTTCGCCGAGGTCCCGACCGCGATGATGCCCGCCATGTTCACCTGCGGCCGCACCGCCGGCTGGGCGGCGCACATCCTGGAGCAGAAGCGCACCGGACGGCTCGTCCGCCCGAGCGCGAAGTACACCGGCCCGGGCAGCCGCACCATCGGCGAGGTCGCGGGCGCAGCGGACGTCCTCAAGGGCTGAAAGACCTTTCCCCCCGCACCGACGCACCTTGAGGCCCCCGGTCCGGAACCGGGGGCCTTTCGCGTGTCTACTGCGCCGCGGCCTCGGGTTCGCCGTCGCCGGGCGGGCAGGAGGCTTTGCCCTGGTCGCCGGCGATGAGGCGGCCGCAGACCTGGCGGACCTCGGTGGTCCCGTCGGGCTTGATCGTCGCCAGCATGACCGGCTTGTCCAGGACCTGGTGGCCGGTGCTGCGGGAGCTGAAGCGGATGACGCCGCTCGCCCCGTTCCGCAGGACGTCGTGGTCCGGGTCGTTCAGCGCCGCGAACACCGACCCCGCCGACGGCAGCGCGTTCTCCTGCCAGTAGACCTTGCTCGCCACGGTCGCGATGAGGGTCACCGCGTCGTAGGCGACGGCGGCGCGGGTGATGGACGGCCGCTGGCCCGGCGCGACGTCCTCGTCCGTCATCGCGCGGACGGCCGGGTCGTAGTCGGAGTAGAACGTCTGCGGGGCCTGGTCGCCGATCCAGCGCCACGTCCACGCCTCCCGCGCGGCGAGCGGCGTGAAGTACAGGTCGAAGGTGTTCTTGCGGCCGATCTCGTCGGCGTTGTCGCTGACGTACTTGGCGATCTCGTCGTCCGCCATGACCAGCGGACGCTTCGGGCACGACAGCTCCAGGACGTTGATGAACGAGCGGAACTCGTCGGAACGTCCGGCGTAGTAGAACATGTCGGGCTGGTCCTGGCACGCCTCCCGGACGGCCTTGTTCAGCTCGCCCGGGTTCTTGTAGGGGCGCATGAGCGCCTTGCCCGGCCGGAACGCCTTCTCGAAGTCGGTGGCCAGGTTCCGGCTGTAGAGGTCGTCGGGGTCGCCGTCGTAGATGACGACCGCGTCGTCCACCTTCTTGCCGTTGACGTCGCCGTGCCGCGCCCAGTAGGCGGCGTGCTCGGCGGTCCGCTTGTTCGGCGACGCGAGCCGGAAGTAGTACGGCGAGTAGCCGGCGTCGCCGTCCAGCAGCGCCGTCCCGTCGTAGCTGTTGGCGGTGCCGACCAGCGGCAGCGCCGACTTGGCCAGCAGCTTGATCGCCTCGTTCGTCTGCCGGCGGCTCTGCTCGAAGCCGACCACCGCGACGATGGTGCGGTCCTTCAGCGCCAGCTTGCGGATCTGCCGGGCGACGGGCACGGCGTACTGGAACTTGGCGCCCGCGTTGGCGATCAGCACCCGCAGCCGCAGGTCTTTGCCCTCGGCCGCGTCGTTGAACCGCTTCTGCGCGATCGCCAGCCCGATCAGCTCGCCCTGCACCCCGGCGAGCAGGTCGATCCGCTTGTTCTTGATGGACGGGTCGGCGGTGACCGGACCGAGGTAGACGACCGTCGCGTACGGCTTGCCGGACTCCTTGACGTGGTCGTTCAGCGCCTCGATGTGGTCGAGCACCTCGTTCAGCCGGTTGTCGTTGTTCTTGCCGCCCGAGTCCTCGCCGAAGCGGAACGATCCGTCGGTGATGCCGACGCACTCGCCGTTCGACATCCGCCGGATCCCGAACGGCGAGCAGTACTTCACCACCTGCACCGAGATCACCGTGATGGACGCCGCCGCGACCGCGACCATCGCGATCCACGGCAGCGCCGGGTGCGCGAGCCGCGGGCGGCGCCGCACCGGCCGGACGGGCGGCAGGTCGCCGCCCGGGTCGCGGGTGACGTCGACGCGCAGCTCGCGGCGGGAGCCGAGCGCGCCGACGCGGCGCTGCTCGCGGGTGTAGCGGTCCCACAGGCCGCGCGCGCCGATGACGCTCTGCGGCTCGCCGGACGACACGTCCACCCGGACGGCCTCCGCGAGCCGGTCGAGGAGCCGCGGCGCCGCCGGGTCGTCCCCGCCGGGCGCGTTCGGGTCGAAGCCGGAGACCCGGTCGCTCGCCTGGCATTCGGCGCGGACCCGCTCGGCCAGCTCCACGAACGCCACGCCAGGATGCCCGGCCGCCAGGTGCTCGAAGATCAGCACCGGGTAGCGGACGCGGGCCCACGCGGCGCGCCGGTAGTCGCGCCGGTAGTTGCGGCGCAGGTCCTCCAGGAACGCGGCGACGAGCAGCAGGTCGAGCTGCTCGCCGTGGTCGTCCGGCTCGACGGGGCGCGGGTCGAACACGCCGAGCGCGAAGCCGAGGAACCCGGTGGAGTCGCGGTCGACGTAGGGCTGGCGCAGGAACCAGCCGAACCGCCGCACCCCGTACCAGCCGCGCGTCCGGGCGACGATCTGCACGGCCACGAAGCCGAGCCCGATGACGGCGGCGAGCACGGCGGACGCGAGGTCGAGCGCGGCCGCCGTCCCGGCGCTGATCAGCGCGACGACCGCGATCCCGATCGGGGCGATCTGCTCCAGGAACGACAGGAACGTGGCGGGCCGGCCGCGCGGCTCCGCCAGGTCGCGCAGCACGTCCCGGCCGCGGCGGCGGATCACCCGGTTCAGCTCGCGGCGGCGCGCGTTCTCGTTGTCGCCGACGGGCGGATGCGTGAGCCGCCGGACGAGCTGGTGGTTCTCCCGCTCGGCGGCCGAGGCGCCGCGCGGGACGGGCCGGTCCCCGGCGCGCCGGATCTCCCGCAGGTCGCGCAGCCACAGCGCCATCTCCAGCAGCGGGAACCGCAGCCCCGGCTCGGCGCGGCCGTGGCTGGACGGCTGCGACAGCTCCCGCTTGGCCTCCCGCAGCACGCCCGCGACGTCGGTGGCGGGCGTGTCGGCGGCGATGTGCGACACCGGGGCGCGCTCGTCCTCGCAGCGCGACTTCAGCAGCTCGGCCGCGTGGGAGGTGGCGCGACTGGGACCGAGCAGCAGGAGCAGCGGCCGCAGCCGCTCCCGCAACCGCCATTTCGGCCGCTCCCGCAGCCGTTCGAACAGGTCGAGCACTCCGCGCAGCCGATCCTCGCTCAGGATCCGGTCGCCGTCGCTCGCCATACGTCAACGCCTCCCGTGTTCATTGCACTGCCCTTGGCGTCGGGCGCTGGGGCGCCCTCCTTTGGCGGGCACTGCGGCGATCGCTGCATCGCTCCGACTCGCCTAGCGGCTCGCTGCGCGATCAGGTTTCTCGCGAGCTCGAAACCTGGCTTCGCACGCGATCGCGACGCCTCGGGTCGTTGACGGCTGAGCCCCACCCCTACAGGCCGAACTTCGGTTACCTTGTCATCATTGGCGGCATGAGAGAAGACCGTTCCGCCGACAACGAGCCACTCGACGGCGATGTCGGTCCCGCGTCCGTGGCAGGTGCCGCGAAGGTCGATGCCGCTGAGGAGTTGCGGCGGTACGAGGTCGAGCGCGAGGCGCGGCGGCGCCGGACGAACGCCGTGTCGGGACGGATCGCCGTCGCCGCCGCCGTCCTGTTCCTGGCGTTCCTGATCTACGACTCCGTCAACACGGCCGTCGAGGCGCACTCCAAGGGCGACGACTGGATCTACCCGCCGGCCGTCGTCGCCGCCGTCTGCGCGGCGGCGCTCGCGGCCCTGCTGACCTGGGCATGGCGGCGCCGGCGTCTCGGCATGTGAACCCGGCCCGCGATCTTCGTAGCAGGTCAGATAGCCTTCTACAAGTGACCGACAGCGCGAATCCAACCATTGACATTCCAGCCGATCTCAAGCCGGCCGACGGCCGTTTCGGGTGCGGTCCGTCCAAGGTCCGTCCCGAGCAGCTCGCCGCCCTCGCCGAGTCGGGCTCGACCTACATGGGGACCTCGCACCGCCAGAAGCCGGTGAAGTCCCTCGTCGGGCGCGTCCGGGAGGGGCTCTCCCAGCTGTTCTCCCTGCCCGACGGGCACCAGGTCCTGCTCAGCAACGGCGGCACCACCGCGTTCTGGGACGCGGCCGCGTTCGGGCTCGTCCGGCAGCGCTCGCAGCACCTGACGTTCGGTGAGTTCTCCAGCAAGTTCGCCAAGGTCACCACGGGCGCGCCCTGGCTGGGCGAGCCCACCGTCATCTCCGGCCCGCCCGGAACGCACCCGGAGGCGTCCGCCGAGGAGGACGTCGACGTCTACGCGCTCACCCACAACGAGACCTCGACCGGCGTCGCGATGCCGATCAGGCGCCCGGCGGGCACGACCGCGCGCGAGGGCCTCGTCCTGGTGGACGCCACGTCCGGCGCGGGCGGCCTGCCCGTGGACGTGACCGAGACCGACGTCTACTACTTCGCGCCGCAGAAGTCCTTCGCGGCGGACGGCGGCCTGTGGGTGGCGCTCGCGTCCCCGGCGGCCCTGGAGCGGATCGACGAGATCGCCATGTCCGACCGGTACGTCCCGGAGTTCTTCAACCTGAAGACCGTCGTGGACAACTCCGCCAAGGACCAGACCTACAACACCCCGGCCGTGGCCACGCTGCTGCTGCTCGCCGAGCAGATCGAGTGGATGAACGGCAACGGCGGGCTGGCGTGGACGACGTCCCGCACGGCCGACTCGTCCCAGCGGCTCTACACCTGGGCGGAGAAGACCTCGTACACGACGCCGTTCGTCGTCGACTCGGCGCAGCGTTCCCAGGTCGTCGGCACCGTCGACTTCAACGACGACGTGGACGCCGCGGCCGTCGCGAAGGTGCTGCGCGCCAACGGGATCGTCGACACCGAGCCGTACCGCAAGCTGGGCCGCAACCAGCTGCGCATCGGCATGTTCCCGGCCATCGACCCCGACGACGTCGAGGCGCTGACGAACTGCATCGACTACGTGGTCGAGCGCATCTGACGGTGTGAACCCTCGGGGGCGCCACGCCGCGCCCCCGAGAGCCCGTCCTAGGACGCGACGGGGACGAGGCCGCCGGTTCCGCCGGCGCGCTGGACGGCGCGGTGGAGCAGGCCGGCGCGGTCGCGGTCCTGGTCGGCGGCGGTGAACCCCGTCCAGACGCGCGGGTCCATGTCGGTGTCGCGGGCCGTGGGCAGGAAGTTCGCCGTCGCGAGCACTTCGGGACTATCGCGGCGGCCGGGGCGGCGCTCCATGCCGATCTTCACGTAGGTGCCCTCGCGGAGCATGACGACGCTGGCGAACTCGACGCGCGTGTGCCGCTCGGCGTCCCGGAACCAGCGCGGGTTGGACGCCCAGTAGAGGTTCTGGTCGGTGTCCACGGCGACGGTCAGCGGGCTGAGCGCGCCCCGGGCCAGGTGCACCTCGGTGGGGCGGTCGCGGTGGACCCAGGCCAGCGCGACCCGTCCGACCACGGCTTCGAGGACGGCGGTCACGTCGGACGGCCCCCGGCAGCCGGCGAGCAGCTGGAAGAGCGGCTCGCTGTCGGTCGTCCCGGACGCGGGCGGCAGCGCGAACCGGGCCCGCAGGTCGGCGGCGTCGATGTCGCCGTTGTGGGTGGCCACGACGTCCTGGACGGCCATCGGGCTGGCGTTGCGCGGCTCCAGCGGCGATCCCTGCGTGGCCCAGCGGGTGTGGCCGAGCGCGACGGGCGAGCGGTCCAGCTCGGGCACGTACGCCGGGCGCCAGGCCTCGGAGAACCGTCCGCGTCCCTTCACCACCCGGCAGCCGCCCGGGGGGCCGCCGAGGCTCGGCCATCCGCCGAGGCCGGGCCACGCGCCGAGGAGCGCGAGGCCCGCAGAGTCCGTCCCGCGTTCTTCGGCGAGCATCCCCAGCGTGACGAACACGTCCGACGCCCGCCCGGGGTCGTCGGCGAACGGCGAACGCACCAACCCGAACAATCCACACATGTCTGATGAGATGCACATCATGGGCGGACGGTTCGAGTCGTCCATGGGGCCGAATAGGCTCGGACCCGTGAACCGTGCGCCCCAATGGCTGCTTCCCACCGTGCTGACCGCGCTCGTCCTCGCCGTGGTCGTCGGTGCGCTGCTGAGCTGACCGGCGCGGGACATATGATCGACGGGGCGCGGAACGGGGATGATCAGGCCATGTCAGCAAGCCGCATCGTCGCTCGCGCCGGTGCCGCGCTCGCCGTCGCCGGCGCGTCCGTCGCCGTCTTCTCCCCCGCCGCGAACGCCGCCCCGGCCGGTGCCGCCGCGCGGGACGACGACCGGGTCGCGTTCACCATCCGGGACCAGCGGATCACCGAGTCCAGCGGTCTCGCGGCGAGCACCCGGCACCCGGGCGTCGTCTACACGCACAACGACTCCGGCGGCGTCCCGGAGATCTTCGCGCTCGGCCCGGACGGGCGGGTGCGGGCCGTGCTCAAGGTGGGCGGCGCGAGCGCCCGCGACTGGGAGGCCATCGCGCTCGGCAAGGACGGCCGCGGCCGTCCCTCGATCTTCGTGGCGGACATCGGCGACAACCTCGGCGGCGCCTGGCCGTACGTGACCGTGTACCGGATCCCGGAGCCGGCGAACCTGCGCAGCCAGACGCTGCGCGCCACCGCGTTCAAGATCAAGTACTCGGACGGGCCGCGCAACGCCGAGACGCTCATGATCAACCCGAAGACCAACCGGCTCTACATCGCCAGCAAGCTGTTCGGCGGCAAGATATACGAGGCGCCCAAGCCGCTGCGATCGAGCGGGTTCAACGTCATGCGCAAGGTCGGCGACGCGCCCGCCATCGCCACCGACGGCGCCTTCTCCCCCGACGGCCGCACCTGCGTGATCCGGACGTACTTCGGCGCCCGGCTGTACTCGGTGCTGCCCAACGGCAGGCCCGGCAAGTCGATCAAGTCGATCGACCTGCCCGTCCAGGCGCAGGGCGAGTCGGTGACCTACACGGCGGACGGGAAGTCGCTGCTGGTGGGGTCAGAGGGCAAGAACCAGCCCGTCTACCAGGTGCCACTGCCGGAGGAGGCGCGGCCGTCGCCGTCGTCCACCCCGAAGAACGCGGAGACGACCGGCAAGTCCGAAGAGGGGCGCCGGGACGCCACCAACACGCGGGTGGGGTTGTTCCTCGCGCTGGGCATCGCGGGCGCGGTCGGCTACGGCCTGATGCGGAGACGGCGGTGACGCGCGGGAACCGGGTGACGGGAGTAGCCCGTACAACCTGACCGGCACGATGGAAAAGGCTTTCGGAGGACGACCGGATCGCGGAAGGAGGCGACGGTCCCGCGCGGACCCGTGTGAAGATGCGGACTGTGGAGCATGAGCTGGTGGGCCTCGCGGGTTCCGGCGGCCGGTGGCGGCCGGTCGCCGCGGGCCCGTTCACCGTCGTCGCGGTGGCGCTGGCGCTGCTGCCGATCCGCCCGGTGTGGCTGTGGGCCGCGCTGATCGGCGCGGTCCCCGCGATCCCGTGGCTGCTCGGCGCCGTGCCGGAC
>NZ_JABXFD010000175.1 GCF_013372625.1 Actinomadura sp. BRA 177 | reverse complement strand
TGTTGTTGTTGTGTTGGCTCTGTGTCTTGTTCTCTTTTTTTTGTTTACAGTGCGGGCCACCCCCGTGGGCTCACACTGTCCCCTTCGTGGGCAGGGTCAGAGGGGAAGAGGGGCCGGCGGCGCTCCGTCCGCCGCTCGGGCCGCGGCCCCTCCGGCCGACGCGGCCGCGGCGGCTCGAAGTCACGGGACCGGTCCCGCTCCCGGCCGGGCCCCTCCGCCCGCGCGTCGAACTGCGCGGTGCGCGCGTCTTCGAACTGCGCGCCACGGGCATCGAATCGAGCCGTACGGGCGTCCTCGAACTGCGTGGTACGCGCGTCGAACTGGTCCGTGCGCGCGTCTGACCGGCCGCTGCGGGGCGGCGGTGTCGTCGGCACATCGGACCGCGTCGATCGCGAATCGGACGGCGGCGGCGTGAACACCTCCGACCGGGGCCCACGCGCGTCCGCCCGAGGCGTGCGGGTGCCCGGGGGCGGCATGGGCGCCTCAGGACGAGGCGCGCGAGCCTCCGGCCGGGGCCTGCGCGCTTCAGGGCGAGGCGTGCGCGCTTCAGGGGCGGGCCTGCGAGCCTCCGGGGGCGGCATGGGCGCCTCAGGACGAGGCGCGCGAGCTTCCGGACGAGGCGTGCGCGCTCCCGGGGCGGGCGTGCGAGCCTCAGGACGAGGCGTGCGGGCCTCCGGCCTGGGCGTGCGGTTGCGGGCTTCGAAGGGGTCGTCTCGGCCCGAGCCCTGGTTGCGCACGTCGAAGGGGTCGTCGCGGCCCTTGCGCCGCTTGGCGGGAGGCGGCTGCTGCCGCTCCTGCCGCTCCTTCGGCGCACGCCCCTTGTTCTCGTGCCGCTTCATCTCGCGCCGGCTCGGCTCGCGCCGGGACGACTTGCGCCCGCGGTCGGACCAGTCCGGCTGCTCCGACCACCAGGACCCTTCGGGCCACTGGGGCTCCTCGGACCAGCGGCCTTGCCCGGTCGCCGGTCTCGATGAGGGGCGCGCGGACGTTTCCGCCCACGATGAAACATGCGTATTGCTCCGGGACGCATGCCCGTTATCGCGTCGCGCCATGCCCTCTCCTGTGGAGGAGACGGAGAGCTCGGCGAACGCCGTCGGTTCCGTGCCGCCGAGCGGCGGTCCTGCTGAGACAAGTGCGGGACCGCGGTGGCGGAGCCCGCTCGCTCCAGCCGCGTTCCCCGGACGGATTCTCGCGAACCCGCCCGATCACTCCGGGAGCATACGCCCCAAGAGCCACTCTGACGCGAATTGGTGCCAAAAACCGTACGGGCCCTATCCCAAGGCCATTCCGCTCTCCGGACGAGTACGCACGAACGGCGCACCGGGTTCAGTACTTCCCGGCCGTTATCGCAGGAATGTCGCGGCCAGCGGCGCGGCCACCCGCGGGCCCGAGCCGCCGGCCTGGACGAACACCGCGAAGGCGACGTCGTCGCGGTATCCGATGAACCAGGCGTGGGTCCCGCCGGCGAACTCGGCGGTGCCCGTCTTGCCCGCCGTCCCGCCGGGGAGCCCGGCCCCGGCCGCGGTGCCGCTCGTGACCACGGCCCGCATCATCGTGCGCAGCGCGGCGGCGCCGGGCACCGGGCGCGGTGCCGGTATCTCTCCCCCGCCCTCGCGGATCAGTTTCTTCGGCAGCAGCCGGGGCGGGCGCCACGTGCCGTCCGCGGCCGCGGCGGCGACCGACGCCATCAGCAGCGGGCTCGCCTGGACGCGGCCCTGCCCGATCGCGTCCTCGGCCAGCTCGGCGCCGCTCTCCGGTTCGGGGATGCTCCCGTCGGCCGCCTCCACCCCGGCGTTGATGGTGGCGCCGAACCCGAACCGGTGCGCGCTCGCCAGCAGTTTCGCCGCGCCGAGCCGCTCCACCGCCAGCCGCGCGAACGTCGTGTTGCAGGACGCGGCGAACGCGCCGCGCAGCGTCGTGCGGCCGAGCGCGTGGTCCTCGTCGTTGTGGATGGTGCGCTGCGCGGTGACCACCGAGGCCGGGCAGTCGGCGCCGGTCCCCGCGCCCGCCCCGTCCGCGAGCAGCGCGCCGGCCGTCACGACCTTGAACGTCGAGCCGGGCGGGTAGCGGCCGGTGAACGCGCCGAGGCCGCCCAGCCCGTCCGCCACCGCGAGGATCTCCCCGGTGGCCGGCCGGACGGCGACGATCGCGGCCTGGCCGGAAGCGGACGCCACCGCCTTCTCCGCCGCCTTCTGCAGCCGCCGGTCCAGCGTCGTCCGGATCTTTCGGCCCTTCTTGACGCCGAACACCTTCACCCGCCGCGGCGGCCCGTCGCCGTCCCGGAGCACGATCGCCCACCCGGCCTGTTCGGTGTCGGTGTCGAGCCGTTCGGGGATCGCGGCGAGGTAGGGCGCGAGCGGGCCGTCCGCCGGCAGCGCCTTCCCGTCCCGCGCGACGAGCGTCACCGCCGGGACGCGGACCTGCCCGACCGTCCACTTCCCCGAGCCCTTCAGCCCCGGGTACAGCGTGGCGGGCGACCACAGCACCCGCCACCGGCCGTCGACGCGGCCGAGCCGCAGCACCGAGCCGAACGACCATTCGCCGTGCCCGGCCAGCGAGCGGGTGACCGTGAAGTCGGCGTGCGCCGCGCCCTTCCCGGACCGGACGACGGGACGCGGCTCCAGCCTGATCGTGCTGACCATCAGCCCGCGCGACAGCGCCCGGTGCTGCGCGGCGAAGTCGGCCGGCGGCTCGGCGACGAACTCCCGCATCTCCGCGAGGTCGCCCCGCGACCAGGCCGTGAAGTACCCGGCGGCGACCTCGTCCGGGCTCGGCTCC
>NZ_JABXFD010000323.1 GCF_013372625.1 Actinomadura sp. BRA 177 | reverse complement strand
GTACTCGCCAGTCAGCAGGGATTCATCGATGCTGGATTGACCGTCGAGAATCACCCCATCCGCTGGCAGCACGGCGCCGGGGTGTACCAGCACGCGATCACCCAGCGCCAATTCACTGAGCAGGATGCGTTCGCTCTGGCCATCGCCTTTCAGGCGCAGGCACGAGGCGGGCAACAGGTTGACCAGTTGGGCGGTGGCCGCTGCGGTGCGTTCCCGGGCGCGGCGCTCAAGGTAACGCCCGGCCAGCAGGAACAGTGCAAACATGCCCACCGCATCGAAATACAATTCGCCCACACCGGTGATCGCGGTCCAGATGCCCGCCAGGTAGGCCCCGCCAATTGCCAGGGACACCGATACGTCCATGGTCAGGTGGCGCGTGCGCAAGTCACGCAGGGCGCCTTTGAAGAACGGTGCGCAACTGTAGAACACGATGGGCGTGGTGAGAAACATCGCGACCCAACGCAGGATCACATGCAACTCCGGGCTCAGGTCGATATTGAATTCCGGCCAGGTGGCCATGGTTGCCATCATCGCCTGGAACCACAACAACCCGGCGACCCCCAATTGACGCAGGGCCAGGCGGTTCTCGCTGGCCAATTGCTCGGCGGCGCGGTCGGCCTGGTAAGGGTCGTCACCGCCCTGCGCAGCGTCTAGGCGTAGGGGGCGCGGGCGGGGAAGTCGGCCCACGCCAGCGTTCCGGGGCCGTGGGCGCGGCCCGCTGGGGGCACCGCGCCGCCGGCCCCGGAACGCTGGTGTGGGCCGACTTCCCCGCCCGCGTCCCCTACGCCTAGACGCTGCGCAGGACGGTGACGACGATGCCCAGGACGACCGCGTCGTCGCCGTCGATGACGTCGTAGGCCGGGTTGCGGGGTTCGAGGAGGACGTGGCCGTCGCGGCGGCGGAACACCTTGACGGTGGCCTCGCCGTCGATCATCGCGGCGACGATCTGGCCGGAGTGCGCCTCGGGCTGCTGCCGCACCACGACGAGGTCGCCGTCGCAGATCGCGGCGTCGACCATCGAGTCGCCGCGGACGCGGAGGGCGAAGACCGTGCCGCGCCCGGTCAGCCCGGCGGGCAGTGACAGCATTTCGTCGACGTGTTCTTCGGCCGAGATGGGCGTGCCGGCGGCGATGTCGCCGACCACGGGCACGCTCACCGAGTCGTCGGCGGCCGCCGCCGCGGGGTGCGAGTGGAGGAACGTCCGCACGTCGATCGGCCTGGTCATCGAGGCCCCGCGGCGCAGGAACCCCTTGTCCTCCAGGCTCGCCAGGTGCCGGGACACCGACGACGGGGACCGCAGGCCGACGGCGTCGCCGATCTGCCGCGTGCTCGGCGCGTATCCGTACCTGACCACCCAGTCCCGGATGGCGACCAAGATCTGCTGCTGGCGCGGCGGTAGCACCGAGGCGTCCAGGCCCTCGAAACCGTCAAGATCGTAGTCGCTGGTCACCCGGGAAAGTGTAGAGGCCGTCCCGGACGATCGCGGCCTCGGCGGAGACGCGCCGGGGATACGGTCGCCCGATGAGTCACGGGTTGCGGCGGTATCACTATGTTGGGCCCTCCGGAGATTCTCGCGGCAGTGCTCCCCGCCAGCGAAGGGAAGCCGGTCCGATCGCCGGGGGAACTGGCGGCCTGGCTGGCGCGGTGCGGGGAGGACGAGCGGGCCGAGCCGTTCACGTTCGTCATTGGCCTGGACGGCTTTCTGCGGGTGGCGCCTCGGCGGAGTGAGCATGTCGCCTGCGCCGGTGGGGTGCCTGTTCTGAGCGCTGGGGAGATCGCCTTCTTTCAGGAGGAGGGCCGCTGGGTGGTGAGTGAGGTCAGCAACCACTCGACCGGCTACTGCCCCGAACCTGCGTCCTGGCCCGCTGTCCGTGACGCGCTCGACCGGGCGGGTCTGCAACATCCGGGCGACTTCACCGGCCCGGTCGTCTTCCGCCGGTGCCCGCGCTGCCACGAGCGCAACCTGGTCAAGGACGACGACTTCGCCTGTGCCGTCTGCGGTGCGGGGCTTCCCCGCGCCTGGAACCTTCACGGCGCCTGACCGTCTTTCAGGGCCTTTAAACCGGATGGTTGACGAGCGGGCGGGGCGCGGCGTACGGTTCTTTCAACCAGCAAGTTGAAAGTGAGGCGCAGGGGTGACCACGGACGCGCTGTCGCGGGTGTTCGCCGCTCTGGCGGATCGGACGCGGCTCGACATGGTGGCTCGGCTCGCGGAAGGCGACACGACCGTGAGCCGGCTGGCCGAGCCGTACGAGATGACGCTGCAGGCCGTCTACAAGCACCTGCGGGTGCTGGAGGACGCCGGGCTCGTCAGCCGCCCGCGAGGTCCGCAGCCCCGCGCCGTCCACCTGGAGGCGCAGGCGTTCGACCTGATGGACGCCTGGATCGAGCGCCACCGGCGCCGCACCGAGGAGCGCTACCGGCGCCTCGACGCGGTCCTGGCGCAGATGGAAGGAGACGAGCATGAGCAAGAAGACGGAAGCCGCGATCAAGGCCGACCCGGACGTGCCGGTCATCTGGACGACGCGTGACTTCGCGGCGAAGCCCGAGCAGCTGCTCCGCGCGCACACCGACCCCGAGCTGTTCGCCCAGTGGGTGGGCCCGGACGGCACGTCCACCCGCATCGAGCAGTGGGACGCGCGGACCGGTGGCAGCTGGCGGTACGTCTCGGTGCACGACGGCACGGAGTACGGGTTCTACGGCTGCTTCCACGAGGTCCGGCCGGGCCGCATCGTCCAGACCTTCACGTTCGAGGGCGACCCCGACGGGGTGACGCTGGAGACGCTGTGGTTCGAGGACCTCGGCGACGGCCGCACGCGGCTGCGGGCGCAGTCGCTCGTCGACAGCTTCGAGAGCCGCGACGCATGGCTGCTCAGCGGCATGGAGAGCGGCGTCAACGACGGTTACGCCAAGCTGGAGAGGATGATCGCCGATGGCGCTGTCTGACCGCCCGGCCGAGCGGCACCGCGAGGTCGCCGGCCTGTTCACGGACCGGGTCCGCGGCACCGCGTCCTGGGACGCCCCGTCCCCGGTCGACGGCTGGACGGCCCGCGACGTCGTGCGTCACCTGACCGAATGGTTCCCCGGCTTCCTGGCGGCCGGCGCCGGCATCGACCTGCCGCGCGGCCCTTCGGTCGACGAGGACCCGGTGGCCGCGTGGCAGGTCCACTGCGATGGCGTGCAGGCGGTGCTGGACGACCCTGAGACGGCGAACCGGAAGCTCACCAACCCGCACATCGGCACCCTGCCGTTGGCCCCCGCGATTGACCAGTTCTACACGGCCGACGTCTTCATGCACACGTGGGACCTCGCCCGGGCCACCGGCCAGGACGAGCGGCTCGACCCCGACTTCTGCGCCCATCTCCTCAGCGGGATGGAGCAGATGGAGGAGGTTCTCCGCTCGTCCGGCCAGTACGGCCCGCGGGTCGAGGTGCCCGCCGGCGCGGACGTCCAGGCAAGGCTGCTGGGCTTCATCGGCCGGGACCCGTCCTGGCCGGGGCGCTGAGAGCTCCGGTGCTCAGGCCGCGATGGGGGTCAGGAAGATCCATTTGTGGCCGAACGGATCGCGGAGCATGGACTGCCGGGCACCGTAGGGCATGTCCGCCGGAGGCGAGAGCAGCTCGGCTCCGGCGGACACGGCCTGGGCGGTCAGAGCGTCCACGTCCGGGACGTAGACGTGCAGGAGAACCGACGTCGGAGCCGCGCCGGGCGGCGCGAACGGGGCATCGGCGTCGCCGAGCATGAGCGTGGACCCTTGCACGCTGATCTCGGCATGGACGATCCGCCCGTCGTCACCGTCGAGCCGGAACAGCCTGCACGGCGCCGACGGGCTGGCGGTCGTAGCGGAACTCGCCGTCGTAGTCGTCCTCGATGAGGATCCCGCCAGTGTCGCGGGCCCAGGCGGTGAACGCGCGGCGGCGGTCCGGGTGGAGGGTCGCGCCGGACGGATACTGGTGCGCCGGGGTCAGCACGGCCGTGCCCGCCTCGCCGAGTAGTCCGGGATCGGCGCCCAGGTCGTCCACCGGAAGCGGGATTATCTCCGCTCCGGCGCGCTCGACGATGGCGCGGTGGAGGAAATGCCCTGGTTCCTCCATGGCGAACGGCCCTGGAAGCACTGCGGCGAGCAGCCCGAGGGCCTGCGCGTACCCGGACGTGATCACGATCCGCGCCGGGTCGGCGTGGACGCCCCGCGCCCGGCCCAGGTAGCCCGCCAGCGCCGCACGCAGTTCGGGACGGCCGCGCGGGTCGCCGAGCGCATGAACCTCGGCGGCGGCGGTGGACAGGACCCGGCGTGTCGAACGCCCCCAGGCCGCCGAAGAAAACCTGCTCAGGTCGGGCCGCCCCGGTCGCATGTCATGGGCGGGAGCGCCGGGAACCTCCGTCCACGTCTCAGCAGGGGGCGGCGCCGTCGCGGCCGGCGTCGCGGCCGTGAACCGTGCGACGCGCGTGCGGGAGCCGGGGCGGGCGACCAGCCGGCCCTCGGCGATCAACTGGTCGTACGCGGCGGTCACGGTGCCGCGCGCGAAACCGAGTTCCGCCGACAGGGCCCGCGTTGACGGCAGCGCGGTGCCGGGGGCGAGGCGGCCGTCCGCGATGGCGGCGCGGAGGGCGCGTTCCAGGCCCGCCCGGCGGCCGGCGGCGATGTCGACGTGCAGATGGAGGTCGACGGAACCGGCCCAATCTTTCGGCATGAAACCGGATCTTAAACTTGGTCCGGTCGCTGCCTAGGTTCGCAGGCATGATTGTTTTCGCGCAGCTCAGCGACACCCACCTCGACCTGAGCGACCGCAGGGCCCAACGCGCGACGCGCGTCATGGACTATCTGAACGGACTCCCGCTGGACGCCGTCCTCGTCACCGGCGACATCGCCGACCACGGCGAGCCGGCCGAGTACGAGCAGGCCCGCAAGCTGCTGGCGCCCTCACCGCATCCGGTGCTGGCCTGCCCCGGCAACCACGACGTGCGCGGCCCGTACCGGGAGGTCCTCCTGGACGAGCCAGCGCACGACGGCCCGGTCAACCGGGCTCACAAGGTCGCCGGTGCCACGTTCGTGATGTGCGACTCGACCGTCCCCGGCAAGGACCACGGGCTCTTGGAGGACGACACGATCGCCTGGCTCGACCGGCAGCTCTCCAACGCCCCCGACGAACCGGCGTTCGTCTGCTTCCACCACCCGCCCGTGACGCAGGGCATCCCGTACGTGGACGAGATCCGGCAATTCGGCGAGGAGCGCCTGGCCAGGGTCATCGAGAGGCATCCGCAGGTCGCGGCCGTCCTCTGCGGGCACAACCACACGGCGGCGGCGACGACCTTCGCGGGACGGCCCCTCCTCGTCGCGCCCGGAGTCGTCTCGACGCTCGTCTTCCCCTGGCAGGGTGGCGATGTCGCCGACTACGACGCTCCCCCGGGCGTGGCCTTCCATCTCCTGGACGACGAAGGCCGCCTGACCACCCACTACCGCACGGTCTAGGTCGTGAAGCGGTGCCGGGGCCCGCACACTGCCCCGAGCGGATCACCGCCCTCACCCACGGCCTGGCCGACCTGCGCCCGCTGACGTCCCTGCTGCTGGGCTAGTTTCGGACGCCATGAGGCATCTCGGCATTCTCGCCCACAGCGCGGAAGGCGCCGCGCTGTGCTTCCGGACCTTCTGCCAGGAGGGCTTCCGCGAGCTGGGCCCCGACGACCACCCGGACGTGACGCTCGACCTGATCGCGCTGGCGCGCAGCATGCCCGCCTGGGACGCCGGGGACCACGACCCGATCAGGGCGACCCTCAACGAGAGCGTCCGGCGGCTCGCGGCGGCGGGCGCCGACTTCTTCGTCTGCCCGGACAACACCGCGCACCTGGCGCTCGAACGCCCCGGCGGCGACCTGCCGCTGCCGGGCCTGCACATCGCCGATGTCGTCGCCGGCCAGGCCGCCCGCGACGGCCGCACGCGCGTCGGCGTCCTCGGCACCCGCTACACGATGGACGGCGAGGTCTACCCGCGCGAACTCGCCGCACGCGGCATCGCCGCCGAGATCCCCGGCGCCGAAGACCGCGAGACCGTCAACCGGATCATCTTCGACGAGCTGGTCAACGGCGTCTTCACCGATGAATCGCGCCGCGCGTACGTCCAGATCATCGAGCGGCTCGCCCAGCGCGGCTGTGACGCCGTAGCGCTGGTGTGCACGGAGATCCCGCTCCTGGTCACGCCCGGCGTGTCGCCGCTGCCCACGCTCGACTCCACCCGCCTCCTCGCCCGCGCCGCCTTCGAGGTGGCCGCAGCCCGCCGAACCCTCCCCACCTGGCGCGGCGGACATTTCAATCAGGGGCGAAACGGGGCAGACCTAGGGTGACCGTCGAGAAGGGGGACGACGATGGACTTCCGAGAGCTGCACCACGGTGATCGTCCGCTGGTGCTGCCGAACGCGTGGGACTTCGCGAGCGGGGCGGCGCTGGTCCAGGCGGGGTTTCCCGCAGTCGGGACGACGAGTCTCGGCGTCGCGGCGGCGGCCGGGAAGACCGACGCCACCGGCGTCACGCGCGACGAGACCCTCGCCTTGGCCCGTACGCTGTCGCGGCTGCCGGTGCCCGTCACCGTCGACATCGAGGGCGGGTTCTCCGACCGGGTCGCGGACGTCGCCGAGCTGGTCACCGAGCTGGCCTCGTTCGGGATCGCCGGGATCAACCTGGAGGACGGACGCTCCGACGGGACGCTCGCGCCCGTCGACCATCAGGTCACCGTGATCGGCGCCGTGAAGCGGGCCGCGCCGCAGGTGTTCCTCAACGCGCGCACCGACACGTTCTGGCTCGGCGACGCCGACCGGGACGAGACGCTGCGGCGGGCACGGGCCTTCGCCGAGGCGGGCGCGGACGGGGTCTTCGTCCCGGGCATCGTGGACGACGCCGACATCCGGGCCGTGCTGGAGGCGGCGGACGTGCCGCTGAACGTCCTCTACCTGCCGGGCAAGACCGAGTTCTCGCGGCTGGAGCGGCTGGGCGTGCACCGGGTGAGCACCGGGTCGCTGCTGTTCCGCAAGGCGCTGCAGGCCGCCGTCACGACGGCCCTCGACGTCACCGGGGCGGACGGCGACCGTCCGGCACTGTCGTACGGGGACGTCCAGCGGCTGGTCAGTGACCGGTGATCCGGTCGGCGAGCCGCGCCAGGGCGGACGTGCTCGCCGACGCCGAGGCCGTCTCGCGCGCGTCGGCGGCGCGGTAAAGCGCGTACATCGCGTGGACGCCGAGCCAGCGCAGCGGTTCGGGCTCCCAGCGGCGGACGCGGCGGTCCACCCACGGCAGGGCGGTCAACGCGGTGTCCTCACGCAGGACGAGGTCGCGCAGAGTTCGGCCCGCGAGGTTGGCGGTCGCGACGCCGTGCCCCGTGTAGCCGCCCGCGTGGCCGAGACCGGTCTCGTGGTCAAGGACGACGGTCGAGCACCAGTCGCGGGGCACCCCGAGCACGCCCGACCAAGCGTGGTCGACCCGTCCCTCATCGGCGACGGCGGGGAACATCGTGGTCAGCATCGTCCAGAGGGCGTCGATCGTGCCGGGGTCGGTGCGGCCGCCGTCGTCGATGCGGGACCCGTACCGGTACGGGCGGCCCCGGCCGCCGAAGGCGATCCGGTCGTCGGCGGTGCGCTGCGCGTACATGTAGTAGTGCGCCATGTCGCCGAGCAGCTCGCGGCGCTCCCAGCCGATCGCCTTCCAGGTCACGGCGGGCAGCGGCGTCGTGACGATCATGGAGCTGTTCATCGGGAGCCAGTCGCGGCGGTGGCCGGGCAGCCCGGCGGTGAAGCCCTCGGTGGCGCGCAGCACGTAGCCGGCGGTGACGGTGCCGTACGGGGTGACGGCGGAGGCCGCGCCGCCCCGGCGCGGGTTGATCCGGACGACCGGCGTCCCCTCGTAGATGTCGACGCCGAGGCCCCTGACCACCGACGCGAGGCCGCGGGCGAGGTCGGCGGGCTGGACGCGGGCGCAGTGCGGGCTCCACGCCGCGCCGGTCGCGCCCTCGACGCGGAGCCGGTCGTCGCGTTCGGCGGCGGGCAGCGGGACGAGGTCGCCGTCCGTCCAGCCCCACTCGCGGGCCTCGTCGACCATGGCGGCGAGCCGGGCGCGCTGCGCGGCGTTGCGGGCGACGTGCAGCACGCCGCCCTTCACCAGGCCGGCGTCGATGCCCTCCTCGGCGGCGACCCGGACGACCTCGTCCACCGCGCCGAACATGGCGCGTTGCAGCGCGATCGCGGCGGGACGGCCGTGCCGGACGGCGTAGCGCTCCCTCGACCCGGCGATCTCCCCCAGCACCCAGCCGCCGTTGCGGCCGGACGCGCCGAACCCGGCGAACTCGCGCTCCAGCACGACGATCCGCAGGTCGGGGCGGGCGCGCTTGAGGTAGTAGGCGGTCCAGAGGCCGGTGTATCCGGCGCCGACGACGCAGACGTCCGCCGTGCGCGGGCCGGGGAGCCGGGGGCCGGGCGCGGGACGTCCGGCCGCCCGGTACCAGAACGAGACGCCGCCGTTGCCGAAACCGGCCGCGAGGGGTGCCCGGCCAGAGGAGGAGCTCATGCGCTCATCCTGCTGTATTCCGCACCGAAATCAACAGGTGGCGACGGATTCTATGGAACGGCGTCCACAATTCGACGGGATCCGATCCAGCGAGAACGGTCCGCGGCGTAGTAGGCGGCGCCGTCGGGGCCGGCGGGGCCGTCCCGCCACCGCCGCATCCCGAGCTGCAGCGCGATCTCCGCCGACGACGTGTTGGCCATGTCGATCTCGGCGGTGATGCGGTGCACGCCGACCACCCCGAACGCGTAGTCGAGCACCGCGCGGGACGCCTCCGCGGCCAGGCCCTGCCCCCAGTGGTCCGGTTCCAGGCTGTAGAGGATCTCGACGTCCACGCCGCGCCCGAGCGGTCCCTCGTGGTGGCCGAGCCCCGCGACCCCGATCAGCGGGTCGCCGGCGGCATCGGTCCCGGCGGCGTCGATCCCGGCGGGCCAGCGCGCGGGGCGCAGCGCCCACAGCCCGTACCCCTCGGTCGCGAAGTCCCGCTCGCTCGCCTCGATGATCTCGCTGACCTGGACGGGCGTGACAATGTGGTCGTCGAACAGGTGCCGCCGGACGAGCGGCCCCGTCCAGTGCGTCAGCAGCGCGCGGTGGTCGCGCATCGACACCGGGTGCAGCGCGAGCCGCACCGTGCGCAGCACCTCACTCATCCCCGGCACCCGCCGCGGGCCACTCGGGCGCCTCCTCGCCGTCCGGCACGCCGATCCGGAACACGCGCAGCTGCAGCGCGAGGGCCTTGTAGTAGCCGACGAGCGTGACCAGCTCGACGACGGCGGCGCGGCCCAGCGTCGCGACCGCCTCGGTGAACACGGCGTCGGCGAGGTCGTCCTCGGCGGCGAGCTGCCGGGTCGCCTCGTACACGACGCGTTCGCGGACGTCCCCGAGCATGGGCGCGCGACCCGCCCGCAGCGCGTCCATCTCCGCGTCGGTGAGGCCGTGCCGGCGGCCGATCCGCTCGTGCGCGTACCACTCGTAGTCGGACCGGGCGTGCGCCGCGACGACCAGCGTGGCGATCTCCCGCTCGCGCTTGGTGAACGCCGTCCGGAAGCGCAGCGCGGCCCCGAGGTCCTGCAGCGGCAGGCCCACGGACGGGCTGTACAGCATCGCGTTGAAGGGGCCGTGCAGCCGGCCGATGTCGTCGGCGAGGCCGAACGGGGGCGGCCGGTCGGCGGCGCGGGGCCCGCCCGTCACCGCCTCGTACACGGCGCGCTGCTCGTCGCTGAGGGAACCGGGGAGCAGCAGTGGCAGCCTGGTCGCGGACGGGCCGCGCCGCGGTCGATCGTTGACGTGCTCACCGCTCACGGGGTCGATCACTTACCGCACGCTAGGCGGTCGCCGCGACCGGCTCAACCCCCGGTCCGGAATGTGAAACCCCGGGCGCAGGGTGACGTGGCCCCCGCGTGACACGCGCCCGCTGGCAGGATGGGCGGGTGGGCGGTATCTATGACGATCCCTGGGCGTACGAGCTGGCGTGCTCGTTCCGCGAGGTGGCGGACGAGGTGGACGCCCTGCTCGGCTGGTGCGCCGGGCTGGGCGCGGCGCCCGCGACGGTGCTGGAGCTGGCCGCCGGGCCGGGCGAGCACGCCCGCGAGTTCGCGCGGCGCGGGCTGGCGGCGACGGCGCTCGACCTCAATCCGCAGATGTGCGCCTACGCCGCCCGCGAGGCCGGACGCGCCGGGGTCGAGGTGGAGGTCGTCCAGGACGACATGACCCGGTTCGACCTGGGCCGCCGGTTCGACCTGATCGTGACCATGCTGGACTCCACGTCCCACCTCATGACGCTGGACGCGTTCGTCGCGCACCTGCGCCGCGTCGCCGCGCACCTGTCCCCCGGCGGCCTCTACATCGTGGAGATGTCGCATCCGCGCGACCGCCTCGGCGACGAACCGAGCGTCAGCACCGGCTGGACGGTCCAGCGCGACGGCGTGCGGGCGGACGTGCGGTGGGGCGAACCGGGCGACCGGCTCGACCCGGTCACCCAGATCGCCGACGACCACGTCACGATGACGATCACGGACGAGAACGGCACGCAGGTCGTCCGCGACGTCGTCCCCTACCGCTTCTGGACCGCCACCGAGCTGGACGCCGCGATCCGTCTCGCCGGCGGCCTGGACGCGGTCGCGCGGTACGGCGACTTCGGGACCGGCGAGGACACCGTGGCCCTCACCGATCCCGAAGCCTGGCGCATGATCACGATCCTGCGGGGCGCCTAGGGCGCGGGCGCCCAGCCCGGCATCGGGTAGGCCGCGAGCAGCTCGCGGACCTGCCCGGCGACCCGTCCGACGACCGTCTCGTCCTGCTTGGCGGTGGCCTGCACGACCTCGTCGATCCACGCCGCGATCTGCGGCATCTGGTCCTCGGCGAGCCCGCGGGTGGTGATCGCGGCGGTGCCGAGCCGCATCCCGGACGGGTCGAACGGCTTGCGCCGGTCGAACGGGACGGCGTTGTAGTTCAGCTCGATCCCGGCGCGGTCGAGGGCCTGCGCGGCGGGCTTGCCCGCGACGCCCTTGCCCGTCAGGTCGATCAGGATGAGGTGGTTGTCGGTGCCGCCGGAGATCAGGTCGTAGCCGCGGTCGGTCAGCGCGGCGGCCAGCACCTGCGCGTTCGCGACGATCTGCCGCGCGTACCGGGAGAAGTCCGGCTGCGCCGCCTCCTTCAGCGCGACCGCGATCGCGGCGGTCGTATGGTCGTGCGGGCCGCCCTGCAGGCCCGGGAAGACCGCCTTGTCGACCGCCTTCGCGTGCTCGGCCGTGGACAGGATCATGGCGCCGCGCGGGCCGCGCAGCGTCTTGTGCGTCGTCGTGGTGATCACGTCCGCGTGCCCGACCGGGGACGGGTGGGCGCCGCCGGCGATCAGGCCGGCGATGTGCGCGACGTCGGCGGCGAGGACCGCGCCGGCCTCGCGGGCGATCTCCGCGAACGCCGGGAAGTCGATCGTGCGCGGGATCGCGGTGCCGCCGCACCAGATGACCTTCGGCCGCTCCTTCAGCGCCAGGTCGCGCACCTGGTCCATGTCGACCCGGCCGGTGTCGGCGCGCACGTCGTAGCGGACGGGACGGAACCACTTGCCGGTGGCCGACACCGACCAGCCGTGCGTGAGGTGCCCGCCCATCGGCAGCGACAGGCCCATCACCGGGTCGCCCGGCTCCAGGAACGCCATGTACACGGCCAGGTTCGCGGGCGCCCCCGAGTACGGCTGGACGTTGGCGTGCTCGGCGCCGAAGACCTCCTTCGCCCGCTGGATGGCCAGCAGCTCGATCGGGTCGACGTTCTGCTGCCCCTCGTAGTACCGCTTGCCCGCGTAGCCTTCGGAGTACTTGTTGGTCAGGACCGACCCGGTGGCCTCCAGGACGGCCGGCGACACGTAGTTCTCGGACGCGATCAGCCGGATCTTCTCGTACTGGCGGCGGGCCTCGGCCTCGACCAGCCCGGCGATCTCGGGATCCCGGTCGTGCAGATGGGGGACGGGCGGTTGGTGCATCGTGAGCCTCCGCGCTGCTCGCGCCGGGACTTTCGGGCGCCCCGGCGAAGGGGACCCGTACACCCAGGCGCGCGGCGTGCGGACTAGTTTCGCTCCCCGGTGGTCTGCTCCACCTTGACTGCGCCAGTCACGTGCGCGCCATCATACCGAGCCGCCCGCGCCCGCGCGGGGACGGATACGACGAACAGCCCGCCGAGCAGGAGCAGCGACCCGGCCGCGACCGGCACCGACATGCGCTCGCCGAGGACGACGATGGCGAGCCCCGCGGCGACCAGTGACTCGGCGAGGCTGAGCGTCCCGGCGGTCGCGGCGGACACGCGCCCCAGCCCGGTCACGAAGAACATGTACGCCGCCGCCGTCGCGGCGATCCCGAGCCAGGCCACCAGCACCGCCGAACGGGGCTCGGCGAGCGCCGGCAGTTCCGCGAGCGTCCAGGGCAGCAGGGCGGCTCCCCCGATCAGCAGCGTGACCGACACCGCGGCGGCCATCCCCATGTCCCGTCCGGTGAGGACCTTCGCGGACACGGTGTAGACGCCGAAGCACGTCCCGCCGACGAGGCTCAACAGGATCCCCACCGGGTCGACGTGGACGGCCGACCCGGGCATCGTCAGAAGCGCGACACCACCGACGGCGCACGCCGTCCCCGCCCACCACCTGCGGCTGAGCCGCGCCCCCAGCACGAGCCGCTCGCACAGCCCCGTCGAGACGGGCGCCAACCCGAACACCACGGCGGTCGCGACGGCAGCACCGGTGCGGTCGACCGCGCTGAAGAACGCCGCCTGAAAGACCCCGGTCGCAACGGAGGCCGCCAAGACCGGCAACCACGTCCGCCGCGTCAGCGCCAGGAAGGCCCGCCGGTTCATCACGAGCACCAGCCCGCCCAGGATCAGCCCACCCGAGAAGATCCGGGCCCCGCCGACACCCACCGGACTCGCCTCCGGCCCAGCGAGCACCTGCGCGGGCCCGACCGTCCCCCAGAGCACCCCAGCCGCGAGGATGAGCAGCGCCCCAGATCCAGTACTTCGTCGATCCATACGACCGAAGCTAGAAGAATGTGCGGCAGGTCCACCTCACAACCGCAGTTCGTTCGACAAGAGAGAAGCTACCCGCCAATCATTCGCCGGGACGCCGGAGAGCCCCCCGCCGCTCACAGAACGTTCGGCCTTACCGACCGTCGGCCGTTGGAAGTTCGGCCTGCTCCACCGGCTGGACGTAGTCATAGACGACGATGGTGCGCACGTCCACGAACTCCTTGCGCCGCGCGAGCCGGTCGAGCACGAAGTCGCGCAGGTACGCCGTGCTCGGCACGGCCACGTGCACGAGCAGGTCCTCGTTGCCCGTGACGACGAAGACGCCGACGGCCTCCGGCATCGCGGCCACACCGTCCCGGGCCGACTCGATCGCCTCCCGCGACTGCGGCCGGATCCGGATCGAGATCAACGCTTGAACACCACGCCCGAGCCGCTCGAAGTCCACGGCCGCATGGAACCCGGTGATGACGCCCCGCGCCCGAAGCGCCCGCGTCCGCTCCAGGGCCGTAGACGGCGCGATCCCCACCGCCTCGGCCAGCTCCCGGTTGGTCTGCCGCCCGTCCCGCTGCAACCGCCGCAGGATCGCCTGATCGACCGCGTCCACCGCCGCTCCTCCCGAACTCACCGCTCGAAGCCGAACTCCCGCACGCAAACCACGCCCGAAAGCCCTCTCCCCCGAACATTATTCGACCAACAAGAAAGTCCAAGAGGGAACGAGTACGACTCGTCCCCTCTTGGACTAAGAACCTCAGCCACGGAACACGGGCAGGCACGCGGAGCGAGCGCTAGCGAGCGCAGCGGGCATGCCCGGCGACGCAGGCGACCGCAGCGCCGCGCAAACCGCAACGGGCACAACGACCGAAACAAGGCGTGAGGATCGCCTGCGTCGCTGACGGGGGTTCCAGGGGGGCGCCCCCCTGGGCTAGCAGGGTCGCCCCCCAGGAAATTATCTTGCAGCCTCCATGGCGCGCTTCACCGCGGCGCGCTTCTGCCGCAGCTTGGCGAGGGCCTCCTCCAGGATGGCCTCGCCGTCCTCGTCGCTGCGCCGCTCCTTCACGTACGCGAGGTGCGTCTTGTAGGGCTCGGTCTTCGGCGGCGCCGGGGGGTTCTCCGAGTCCTGGCCGGCGGGGAACCCGCAGCGCGGGCAGTCCCAGGTCTCGGGGACCGCGACGTCCGTCGCGAAGCTGGGGCGGGTCTCGTGCCGGTTGGCGCAGTAGAAGGTCACCCAGACTCGGGGGGCGGCGTCGCCGCGCTCCGCCTCTCCCATCGGACCGGCCCCGACACGGCTGCCCCGAATCGCGTTGCCACTACCCACGGATAACTCCTCGCTCGGTGTTCCGCCGCCGTCCGTGACCTCCTGGGACGGGGCGGTGATCGCATGTGTCAGACGGGTGGCTCAGCCGACGCCCTTGTGCTTGAACAGGAGTCCGAGCACGACGATCGAGGCGAACCAGAGCACCCCGACCCCGACGGTCAGCCGGTCGAGGTTCCGCTCGACCACGGACGACCCGCCCAGGGACGACGACACGCCGCCGCCGAACATGTCCGACAGTCCGCCGCCCTTGCCCTTGTGCATCAGGACGAGGACCACCATCAGCAGGCTCGTGGCGATGAGCACGATGGACGATGCGATGATCACGGTTCTTCAACGCCTTTGTCTGTAGGTCCGGGGACGGAGGGTCGAGCCGGGCGGGTTTACCCGTCAGCTACGAAGGGTACGACGAACGACCCGCTGGTTCGGCAAGAACCCCCAGTTCAAACAGAATTGATCAGTTTTGATCAGACGGGGAGATCCCGGTACCGGCAGATTTTGACGAACTCTCCCGGGTCCAGGCTGGCACCACCGATCAGGGCGCCGTCCACGTCGGCCTGCGTCATGAGCTTGGCGACGTTGCCGCTCTTGACCGAGCCGCCGTACAGGATACGCGTTTCGTCGGCCACTCCGCCGTCGTACAGCTCGGCGATTCGCGTCCGGATGGCGGCGCAGACCTCCTGCGCGTCCTGCGGGGTGGCGACCTCGCCGGTGCCGATCGCCCAGACGGGCTCGTAGGCGATCACGGTGCGCCGCACCTGGTCGGCGGGGATCTTCTCCAGCCCGCCGTCCAGCTGGGCGAGGCAGTGCCGGACGTGGTCGCCGGCCTTGCGGACCTCCAGGCCCTCGCCGATGCACAGGATCGGGGTGATGTCGGCGGCGAGCGCGGCCTTGGCCTTGGCGTTGACGACCGCGTCGTCCTCGGCGTGGTACTGGCGCCGCTCGGAGTGCCCGACGACGGCGTAGGAGCAGCCGAGCTTGGCGAGCATCGACGCCGCGATCTCGCCGGTGTAGGCGCCGGAGACGTGCTGGGAGACGTCCTGCGCGCCGTACTGGACGCCGAGCTTGTCGGCGTCGACGAGCGTCTGCACGGAGCGGATCGCGGTGAACGGCGGGATCACGGCGATGTCGACGGCGTCGTAGTCGGGGTCCTTGAGCGCGAACGCCATCTTCTGGACGAGCGCGATCGCCTCAAGGTGGTTGTTGTTCATCTTCCAGTTGCCGGCCATCAGCGGCTTGCGGGAAGGGTTCGCGGGGGCCATCGGTCAGTCCTCCAGGGCCTGCAGGCCGGGCAGCGTCTTGCCTTCGAGGTATTCGAGGCTGGCGCCGCCGCCGGTCGAGATGTGGGAGAAGGCGGCCTCGTCGAAGCCGAGTTGCCGGACGGCCGCGGCGGAGTCGCCGCCGCCGACCACGGTGAACGCGCCCGAGTCGATGAGGCCCTGCGCGACGGCGCGGGTGCCGTGCGAGTACGGCTCCATCTCGAACACGCCCATGGGGCCGTTCCAGAAGATCGTCCGGGCGTCGGCGAGACGCGAGGCGAAGAGCTTGCCGGACTCGGGGCCGATGTCGAGGCCGAGCCGGTCGGCCGGGATCGCGTCGGCGGCGACCACATCGTGGTCGGCGTCGGCCGCGAACGCGGTGGCCGCGACGATGTCGACGGGCAGCACGAACTCGACGCCGGCCTCCTCGGCCCGCCGCAGGTAGTCGCGAACGGTGTCGAGCTGGTCCTCTTCGAGGAGGCTCTTGCCGACCTCGTGGCCCTGGGCCTTGAGGAAGGTGAACACCATGCCGCCGCCGATCAGGATGCGGTCGGCCTTGCCGAGCAGGTTGTCGATCACGCCGAGCTTGTCGGACACCTTGGACCCGCCGAGCGCGACCGCGTAGGGGCGTTCGACGTCCTCGGTGAGCTTCTTCAGCACCTCGACCTCGGCGGCGATCAGCCCGCCGGCGGCGTGCGGGAGCCGCTGCGGCACGTCGTAGACGGACGCGTGCTTGCGGTGCACGGCGCCGAACCCGTCCCCGACGTAGATCTCGGCGAGCGCGGCCAGCCGGTCGGCGAGGGCGCCGCGCTCGGCGTCGTCCTTGCTGGTCTCGCCCGGCTCGAAGCGCAGGTTCTCCAGCAGCGCGACGCCGCCGTCCGCGAGGCCCTCGGCGGCGGCGCGGGCGGAGTCGCCCACGACGTCGGACGCGAACGCCACGTCCGCGCCGAGCAGCTCACCGAGCCGCTTCGCGACCGGCGCCAGCGAGAACTCGGGCTTGACCTGGCCTTTGGGACGGCCGAGGTGGGCGCAGACGATGACCTTGGCGCCCTTGGCCCGCAGCGCCTCGATCGTCGGGAGGCTGGCCCGGATCCGCCCGTCGTCGGTGATGGCGCCGTCCTGCAGCGGGACGTTGAGGTCCGCGCGGACGAGCACCTTCTTACCGGCGACGTCGAGATCGTCAATGGTGCGCATCGGGATGCGATGTCCTTCCGTACACGGCCGCGCCGTGGCCGCGCGGTTCCCGCGCGGCCACGGCGGTGACGAGTCCTGTCAGAGCTGCGAGCCGACGAGCTTGACGAGGTCGACGAGGCGGTTGGAGTAGCCCCACTCGTTGTCGTACCAGCCGACGACCTTGACCTGGTCGCCGATGACCTTGGTCAGCCCGGAGTCGAAGATGCAGGACGCCGGGTCGGTGACGATGTCGCTGGAGACGATCGGGTCCTCGGTGTAGGTGAGGTAGCCCTTCAGCGCGCCCTCGGCGGCGGTGCGGAACGCCTCGTTGACCTCCTCGACGGTGACCTCGCGGCCCACGTTGACGGTGAGGTCGGTGGCGGAGCCGGTCGGCACCGGCACGCGCAGCGCGTAGCCGTCCAGCTTGCCCTTCAGCTCGGGCAGCACGAGGCCGATCGCCTTGGCGGCGCCGGTCGAGGTCGGCACGACGTTCAGCGCGGCGGCGCGGGCGCGGCGCAGGTCCTTGTGCGGCGCGTCCTGCAGGTTCTGGTCCTGCGTGTAGGCGTGGATCGTCGTCATCAGGCCCTTCTCGATGACGAAGCTGTCGTGCAGCACCTTCGCCAGCGGGGCCAGGCAGTTGGTGGTGCAGGACGCGTTGGAGATCACCGTGTGCTGCGCCGGGTCGTACTTGTCGTCGTTCACGCCGAGCACGAGGGTGACGTCCTCGTTCTTGGCCGGCGCGGAGATGATCACCTTCTTGGCGCCGTTGTCGGCGTGCACCTTGGCCTTGGTGGCGTCGGTGAAGAAACCGGTCGACTCCACGACGATGTCGGCGCCGACATCGCTCCACTTCAGGTTGGCGGGGTCGCGCTCGGCGAACGCCTTGATCGCCTTGCCGCCCACGACGATCTCGTCGGCGGTGGCGCGCACGTCCTCGGGGAAACGGCCGAGGATGCTGTCGTACTTGAGCAACTGGGCGAGCGTGGCGTTGTCGGTCAGGTCGTTGACCGCCACGATCTCGATGTCGGCCCCGCTCGCCTTGACAGCGCGGTAGAAGTTGCGGCCGATCCGGCCGAAACCGTTGATGCCTACTCGGATGGTCACGGAACGGCTCTCCCTCACGTCGTATCGCCCGGTTTGCCCGGATTGTTAACTACGGTGGATCCGGGGTTCTCCCCCACCCTCGACCCTATCCAATGACTCACGAGTAGCCCGACAGCGGTCGCGTGGGTTTTCACGGGTGAACCGGCCGTCCCCCGCCTGGGGGATTTCCCCGCCTGCACCCCAGCTCACGGCATTCGTCGATCATCACTACACTCGCCCTCCATGTGGCGCGGGTGGTCTGTCCTGGTGATCGGCGTTCTGCTCGCGTGCCTGCCCGGGCCCGCCGCGGCGGCCCCGGTGGAGCGTGCCAAGCCGGTGGGCCGTGCGGACCGCATCGCCGCCGAACTGCGCCGCGACCCCGTCTATGTGACCGATCACGCACCCCGGGCGCTGCCGGCGGACGCGGCCGTCCGGATCAAGAAGGCGGTCGCCCGGCTCGGTGTGCCCGCCTACGTCGCGGTGACGCCGGCCATGCTCGTCGACCGGTACGGCACCGAGGACCTCGTCCCGCTGCTGCACGACAGCCTCGGCCGTCCGGGGGTCTACATCGTGGCCGATCCGACGAGCACGGGGTTCTCCGCCGTCCAGTACGGCAACGCGACGCTCCCGGTGAAGGACGCGATGTACGCCGCGACCTCGGAGCTGCCCACCGACGCGGGCGCGGTCGCGACGATCGAGCGGTTCGTGGAGATCGTCCTGTCCGGGCACGCCAGGGAGCGGCGCGAGAACGCGGGGCCGCGGCCGAAGTCGAGGGTCCGCATCGCCCTGGACGCCCGCGACCGGTCGGAACGCGAGGCGAGCCGGAAGGAATGGAGCATGTTCGCCGCCGGCACCGCGCTCAGCGGCGTCGCGGTCCTGCTCCTGCTGCTGTTGCTGCGGAGGAGATCGGCGGCCCGCGCCGCCCGCGCCAAGGCCGCACGGCTCGAAAAGGCACGAACCAAGAACGCGCGGGCCAAGAAAGCACGGGCCAAGAAGCGGGGGAAGCGCCGGTGAACGCCATCACCCGGATCCTGGTCGCCACGGCCCTGACGGTCGTCGCGCCGCTGCTCGCGGCGGCTCCGGCGGCCGCGAGCGAGCCGACCCCCGTCCCCTCCTACGCGCAGCACCGGCTGGACCGGGTCGCGGCGGCGCTCGCCAAGGACCCGCTCTTCGTCGACCCGGACATGGCCCCGGCGCTGGACGAGACCGGACGCGCCCGCGTCCGCGCGGCCATGGACTCGGCCGCGCGCACGATCGGCACGCCCGTCTACGTCGTGGTGATCCCGAACAAGTCGGAGTCGGAGAGCCAGGGCCGGGACGACGTGTTCCTGCACTGGATCCATGACCGGCTCGGCCGCGACGGCCTCTACCTGATGGTCAGCTCGTCCGCCTGGTTCGAGGAAGAGGCGTTCGGCGTGCCGCGCCGACTGTGGTCCATCGACGACGACCGCGGCGAGCGGCCCGCCGACTCCGAGAACCGGTTCGCCGACCTGGCCGACCGGCTCGTCACCCGGCTGCGGATCATCCAGGACGCGCCGTCCAGGGCTCCGCGGACGCCCCGCCTGTACACCACGCCCGACCCGTTCGGGAAGGAGCACACGCTGCGGCCGGTCGAGCCCGAGACCAAGGCCCCCTTCCTCACCGGCCTGCTGCTCGCCGGCCCGTTCGCCGGGGCCACGCTGTACGGCGCCGGCCTCGGCGTCGTCGCGTACCGGCGCCGCCGCCGCACGCCCCGTCCCGCCGCTGCCGCCGAAGCCGTCGAGGCCCATCCCAGCGCGCCGGCCGAGCCGTCGGTGAAATGGCTGCGCCGCACGGGCAGCAAGGAGCTGGACCAGCTGCGGAACGCGATGGCCGACAGCGAGGGCAACCCGGGCCGCGAGTACGCGGTGTCCGCCTACGACGTCGCGCAGATCCTCTATGACGACGCCGGCGACGACCCTGACCGGTCACTGGACCTCGCCGGCGTGATCGTGGTGGCCCGGCTGGGACGGGCGGCGCTCACCCAGAAGACCGCGCAGCCGCCTCCCCCGTGCTTCGTCAACCCGCTGCACGGCCAGTCGGCGCAGCGCCGGAAGATGCAACTGGGCGATCGAACGGCGAGAAAGCGCCCCGTCTGCGCCTCCTGCGCCGGCCGGACCATGACGGCACTGGACCAGCGGACGCTGAGGGTCCAGGGCCCGGACGGTCCGCGCCCGCACTACGCCGTCCCCGGTGTCTGGAAGGACACCGCGTTCGGGACCGGCGGCGACCACCTGATCCCGCGCCTCCAGGAGTACCTCGGTGTCGATTGACTTCCTCCCCTCCCTGAAGGGAAGGGGATTCCTACGGCTCGCGCCGTGGGGGTTTCTGCTTCGCAGCCGACTGCGGAAGGGAGGGCCCTTGCCGTCTGACATCAGCTCCACAGACATCGCCGGGGCCTGCCCCGGCTACGGCTCGACCAGCCGCAAGGATGTTCTTGGCCGCGTTGACGTCCCGGTCGTGCCGGGTGCGGCAGCCCGGACACGTCCAGTGCCGGGTGGACAAACTCAGCTTCTCAAGCAGGTACCCGCAGGCCGAGCAGGTCTTGGACGAGGGATACCACCGGTCGACCACTACCAGGACGCGTCCCGCACGCGCGGCCTTGTACTCCAGCTGGCGTCGGAACTCGCCCCACCCGCAATCGCTGATGGCGCGGGCGAGCCTGTGGTTGCGGACCATGTTGGCAACCGCGAGATCTTCGATCACGATGACGTCCGCCTGGCGGACGAGGGTGGTGCTGGTGCGGTGCAGGAAGTCTTGGCGGGCGTTGCGGACCTTGCGGTGGGAGCGGGCGACCTTGGTCTTGGCCTTGCGCCGGTTGTTGCTGCTGGGCCGCTTGCGGGCCATCCGCCGCTGGTAGCGGGCCAGGTTCGCCGCCTTGCGCGCCAGGTGGCGGGGGTTGGCGATACGGGTCCCGTCCGAGGTCACAGCGAAGTCCTTCACCCCCAGGTCGATGCCGATCTCGTGCCCGGCGGCAGGCATGGGGGCGGGGGTGTCGGCGTCCACGGCGAAGGTCACATACCAGCGGCCGTCCGTGGCACGCGAGACCACCACCATCGTCGGGTCCAGTGCCGCCGGGTTCACGTCCTCAAAAGACCACACGAACGCGAACGGCGCGGTGGTCTTGGCCATCCACAGCTCGCCGCCGCGCATGCGGAACGCCGAGCGGGTGTAGTGCGCGGACTGGCGGCCGGTGCGGGTTTTGAAGCGCGGGTGGCGGGCACGGCCGGCGAAGAAGTTGACGAACGCGGCGTGCTGGTGCCGCAGGGCCTGTTGCAACGGAACGCTGGACACCTCCGACAGGAACGCCGACTCTCGTGTCTTCTTCCACGCGGTGAGCGCGGCGTCAGTCTGCTTGTAGGTGGTGGGTGTGCGGTCGGTATGCCAGGCGCGGCGGCGTTCGGCGAGGGTCTTGTTCCACACCAGGCGGATACAGCCGAACGTGCGGGCGAAGATCGCCGCCTGCTCGGGGTCGGGGTAGGCCCGGCACTTGTACGCGGTCCGCATGCCCCCTCACTTTACTCGCGTTGGGTGTCCGTACGATGACTTTCCGATGTTATCGAGCCCGGTTCCTGGTCCGTCCCGGCTGCGCCGGGACGCTCCCGGCGGATTCCGAATCCCTCCCCGGCCTGAAGGGCGCGGCATCCTTCGGAGGTTCAGGTGAACCGTCCCCCGGCGAGCGGCTGGCCGCGGCGCTGCGGCGCTCCCCCATCTATGTCGACCCGTCGCTGGCGTCCGCGCTGCCGCAGGCGGACCGCGAGCGGCTCATCACCAAGTTCGGCAAGCTGCCCGTGCCCGTGTTCGTCGTCCTCGTCCCGCTGGTGAAGGGCGGTACGTGGAGCGACGACGAGCAGTTGGCGACCGTCGTACACGAACGGCTCGGCAAGGACGGCGTCTACATCACGTTCAGCGACATCGGGGACGACCTGCGCGCGAAGGAGTTCGGCGGCGACCACCAGGCCCGCTACGCCGCCTGGGCGGTGTCCTTCGACCGCTCCTACCGGGACACGTCGGTGTCGACCCGGCTCGACCGCATCGCCGACCTGATGCTGTCCGGCAACGCCAAGAAGGAGTACGACCGCCAGTCGGCGGAGATCGACAAGCGCGCCAAGGAACGGCGTCCCAACGAGTTCGGCCGGACCGACGGCGGCTCGCCCGTGCTCCCGGTCGCGCTGGGCGCGGCGGGCGTCGCCGCCGCCGGGGTCGCGGGCCTCGTGCTGTGGCGCCGCCGCCGCATGGCGTCCGTCCGCCGCGAGGGCAGCGCGCTACTCCTGCCCCGGACGGTCTTCTCCACCGCCAAGCGCGCGAACGAGGACCAGCTCCGCGAGCAGGCGTCCCGCGAGGTCATCGCGTTCGGCGAGCTGCTGGACGAGACCGACGTCCGCGCCGGGGAGCGGACGGACGCGCTGATGACCACGGCGCTGGACGCCTACCAGGCGGCGGGCAAGACGCTGGACGCGGCGCGGGGCGTCCCCGACCTGGCCGGCGTCCTGGTCCTGCTCGACCAGGGCCGCGACGCGCTCGCCTCCGCGCGGGCGGTGGCGAAGGGCAGGCCGGAGATCCCGCCCAGCCCGCTGTGCTTCTTCAACCCGCTGCACGGCGACGCCGCCGCGAAGATCGACTGGCGTCCGATCGGCTCCCGGCGCCGCCTGCGCGTGCACGCATGCCGCGCCTGCGCCCGCGCCGCCCGCGCGAAGGAGACCCCCGACATCCTCATGGACCGCCGCGACGGCCGCGACGTCCCCTACTTCGAGGCCGACCCGGCCCAGAGCGTCTGGGCCGAGACCGGGTACGGCCAACTTCGCGACGACCTCATCCACCGCGTCCTGCGCGGCGACTGAGCCGCCTACGGCGCGAGCATGTCGGCGGTCAGGTTGGCGTCGGTGCCGGGGATGCCCTGGTCGGTGGCGCGCTTGTCGGCCATGGCGAGGAGGCGGCGGATGCGGCCGGCGATGGCGTCCTTGGTGAGCGGCGGGTCGGCGAGCTGGCCGAGTTCCTCCAGGGACGCCTGCTTGTGCTCCAGGCGGAGGCGGCCGGCGTTGACGAGGTGGTCGGGGGCGTCGTCGCCGAGGATCTCCAGGGCGCGGGCGACGCGGGCGCCGGCGGCGACGGCGGCGCGGGCGGAGCGGCGCAGGTTGGCGTCGTCGAAGTTGGCGAGCCGGTTGGCGGTGGCGCGGACCTCGCGGCGCATCCGGCGCTCCTCCCAGGCGAGCACGCTGTCGTGCGCGCCGAGCCGGGTGAGCAGGGCGCTGATGGCGTCGCCGTCGCGGACGACGACGCGGTCGACGCCGCGGACCTCGCGGGCCTTGGCGTGGATCTTGAGGCGGCGGGCGGCGCCGACGAGGGCGAGCGCGGCCTCCGGGCCGGGGCAGGTCACCTCCAGGGACATGGACCGGCCGGGCTCGGTGAGCGAGCCGTGCGCGAGGAACGCGCCGCGCCAGGCCGCCTCGGCGTCGCAGGCCGCCCCCGCGACCACGTGCCGGGGCAGGCCGCGGACGGGCCGGCCGTTGCCGTCGATGAGGCCGGTCTGCCGGGCGAGCGACTCGCCGTCCCGGAAGACGCGGACGACGTAGCGGTTGCCCTTGCGCAGGCCGCTCGGCGCGAGCACGACGACCTCGGAGGTGTGCCCGAACACCTCCGCGATGTCCTTGATCAGGCGCCGCGCCGCCACCCCGGTGTCGATCTCGGCCTCGATCACGATCCGCCCGCTGACCAGGTGCAGGCCGCCCGCGAACCGCAGCAGCGTCGAGACCTCGGCCTTGCGGCAGCACGGCTTCATGACCGTGAGCCTGCTCAGCTCGTCCTTGACCACACCGGTCATCGCCATCTGATGAACCCTCCCCCTATCGGACTCCCAGCAGTGTGGCCGATGCGGGCCACCTGGGATGTCACTCGCTGAAAATCTGTACCAAGGCTTGGGCCAGGCGGGCGGGTTCATGACGCGGCGAGCCGTCGTCGGCGGCGACGTCGGCGAGGACGAGCCGGCCGCCGAGGGCCTGCACGGCCTTGTCGAGCGCCGCCGGGTCGTCCACCACGCCGCGGTCGGCGACGACGACGTCCACCCGCAGGTCCGGGGCGTGCGCCTGCAGGACCTCCAGGTGCCGCTGCGGCGAGAAGTCGTCGGTCTCGCCGGGCTGCGGCGCGAGGTTGAGCGCGACGACGCGGCGGGCGCGGGCGGTGGTGAGGGCGCGGGCCAGCGCGGGGACCTTGAGGTGCGGCAGGACGCTGGTGAACCAGGAGCCGGGGCCGAACACGATCCAGTCGGCGTCCTCGACGGCGGCGAGGGCCTCCGGGCACGCGGGCGGGTCGGCGGGCACCAGCGACACGCCCAGCACGCTGCCGGGCGTCTTCGCGCACGCCACCTGCCCTTTGACGTGGGTGATCTCGTCGGGACGGGACGGGTCGGCGCCGCGCACCTCGGCGACGATGTCCATCGGGACGGCCGCCATCGGCAGGACGCGGCCGTGCGCGCCGAGCAGCCGCCCGACCCAGTCGAGGCCCGCGACGGTGGAGCCGGACGCGTCCGCGCCGCCGAGCAGCTCCCACAGCGCGACGATGAGCAGGTTGCCGACGGCGTGCTCTTTGAGGTCGCCGTCGCTGCGGAACCGGTGCTGGACGACGTCGCGCCAGGTCTGGCCCCACTCGTCGTCGCCGCAGAGGGCGGCGAGCGCCATCCGCAGGTCGCCGGGCGGCAGCACGCCGAGTTCGCGGCGCAGCCGGCCGCTGGAGCCGCCGTCGTCGGCGACGGTGACGACCGCGGTCAGCCGGTCGGTGACGCGGCGCAGCGCCGACAGCGAGGCGTACAGGCCGTGGCCTCCGCCGAGCGCGACGACCTTCGGGCCCGCCGTTGGGCCAGGGTGCTTCACCGTGCCGTGTCTCTCCTCGTCCGGGAGCCGCGGATGGTCATTCGCGGCCGAGGTCACGGTGGGCGACCTGCACCTCGATGCCCTCGTCCCGCAGCCGGGCGGCGATCTGTTCCGCCATGGCCACACTACGGTGTTTTCCGCCGGTACATCCCACGGCGAGCGTCACGTAGTGCTTGCCCTCGCGCTCGTAGCCGTCGGAGAGCAGCCGCAGGACCTCGGAGTAGGCGTCCAGGAACTCCTTGGCGCCGCGCTGCCCGAGCACGTAGTCGCGGACGGCGGTGTCGCGGCCCGTCTTCGGCCGCAGCTCCGGCACCCAGTGCGGGTTCGGCAGGAACCGGCAGTCGACGACGAGGTCGGCGTCGACCGGCAGCCCGTACTTGTAGCCGAACGACACGACGGTCGCGCGCAGGCTGGACTCGCCGGTGTCGTTGCCGAAGAACCCGATGATCTTGTTGCGCAGCTCGTGCACGTTGAGGCCGCTGGTGTCGATCACCAGGTCGGCCTCGGCGCGGACCTCGCGGACGAGTTCGCGCTCGCGGGCGATGCCGTCCACGAGCCGGCCGTCGCCCTGCAGCGGGTGCGGGCGGCGGACGCTCTCGAACCGGCGCACCAGGTCGGCGTCGCTCGCCTCCAGGAACACCACGCGCGGGTGCACGCCGCGCGCCTCCAGCTCGGCGATCGAGGAGTGCAGGTCCTCGGTGAAGGCGCGGCTGCGGACGTCCACGACGACGGCGATGCGCGGCACCGCGTCCTTCACCCGGCCGCCGAGGTCGGCCATCGTGGCGAGCAGTCCCGGCGGCAGGTTGTCGACCACGAACCAGTCGAGGTCCTCCAGGGACTTGGCCGCGGTGCTGCGGCCCGCCCCGGACATGCCGGTGACGATCACGATGTCCGGGATCTTGGTCTCGCTGGTCATGCCCGTCTCCCCCTGTGCTCCCCGTCGCCCTCGCCCGTGCCCCGGCCCGCGCCCTCGCGCGCCGGGACGGCGCCGCCGTGCAGCGCCGCCACGATGCCCTCGGCGCTGCGCATGCCGATCCCCGGGACCTCGGCGACCTGCTCGGGCGTCGCGTCCTTCAGCCGCTTCAGCGAGCCGAAGTGCTTCAGCAGCGCCGCGCGCCGCGCCGGGCCCAGACCCGGAACGTTATCGAGTTCGCTGACCGTCATGGACTTGGACCGCCGCTGCCGGTGGAAGGTGATGGCGAAACGATGCGCCTCGTCGCGTACCCGCTGGACGAGGAACATGCCCTCGCTGTTGCGCGGCAGGATGACGGGATCGCTCTCGCCGGGGAGCCACAGCTCCTCCAGCCGCTTGGCGATCCCGCAGACCGCGATGTCGTCGACGCCCAGCTCGTCGAGGGCGCGCTGCGCGGCGGCGACCTGCGGCGCGCCGCCGTCGACGATCACCAGGTTGGGCGGGTAGGCGAACTTGCGCGGCCTGCCGGTCTCGGGGTCGATCGGCTGGTGCGCGCCCTCTTCGTCGGGGTCGCCCAGGTGGTCGAGTTCGCCCATCTTCTCGCTCTCGGCGAGGTAGCGGCGGAACCGCCGGGTGATCACCTCGTGGATGGAGCGGACGTCGTCCTGCCCCTCGACCGCCTTGATCGTGAACCGGCGGTACTCGCTCTTGCGGGCCAGGCCGTCCTCGAACACGACCATGGACGCGACCACGTTCGTGCCCTGCAGGTTGGAGACGTCGTAGCACTCGATCCGCAGCGGCGCCTCGTCCAGCTCCAGGGCGTCCTGGATCTCCTGGAGGGCGCGGCTGCGGGTGGTGAGGTCGGACGCGCGGCGCGTCTTGTGCTGCTTGAGCGCCTCGTGGGCGTTGCGCGCGACCGTCTCCAGCAGCGCCTTCTTGTCGCCGCGCTGCGGGACGCGCAGCCGGACCGGCCCGCCGCGCTGCTCGGACAGCAGCTCGGTCATGGCCTCTTCCTCAGGCGGCAGCGCCGGGACGAGGACCTCGCGCGGCACCGACTCGCTCTCGCTGTAGATCTGGATGAGGAAGTTCTCGACGAGGTCGGCGGTGGTGACCTCCTCGACCTTGTCGACGACCCAGCCGCGCTGCCCGCGGATGCGGCCGCCGCGCACGTAGAACACCTGGACGGCCGCCTCCAGTTCGTCCTCGGCGAAGGCGATCATGTCGCAGTCGGTGCTGTCGGGCAGGACGACGGCCTGCTTCTCCAGCGCGCGCTCCAGCGCCCGGATGTCGTCGCGCAGGCGGGCGGCGCGCTCGTACTCCTGGGACGCGGCGGCCTCGCGCATGTCGCGTTCGAGGCGCCTGATGAACCGGGTCGTGTTGCCCGCCATGAAGTCGCAGAAGTCCTCGGCGAGGAGGCGGTGCTCGTCCGGTGAGACGCGGCCGACGCACGGCGCCGAGCACTTGCCGATGTAGCCGAGCAGGCAGGGGCGGTCGAGCTGGTGCTGCCGCTTGAACACGCCGGCGCTGCACGTCCGGACGGGGAACACGCGCAGCAGCTGGTCGACCGTCTCGCGGATCGCCCACGCGTGCGAGTACGGCCCGAAGTAGCGCACGCCCTTGCGCTTCGCGCCGCGCATCACCATCACCCTCGGGAAGTCCTCGTTCAGGGTGACGGCGAGGTACGGGTAGGACTTGTCGTCGCGGTAGCGGACGTTGAACCGGGGGTCGAACTCCTTGATCCAGGAGTATTCGAGCTGGAGGGCCTCGACCTCGGTGCCGACGACCGTCCAGTCGACCCGGGCGGCGGTCTGCACCATCGTCTGCGTCCGGGGGTGCAGCGACGAGAAGTCGGCGAAGTAGGAGCCGAGGCGCGAGCGCAGGCTCTTCGCCTTGCCCACGTAGATGACCCGGCCGTGCTCGTCGCGGAATCGGTACACCCCGGGGGACTCCGGGATCGAGCCCGGTGCGGGTCGGTAGGTCGCCGGATCTGCCACGCTCAGCAGCCTAGTGGGCGGTACCGACAGGCCGGGCTTCCGCGCGTCCCGTCCCGGCCGGGCGGACGGTACGGGGTGACATAGATCTCCCTTTCATGGTCGGATGACAGCAAAGCGACAGGAAAAGGAAGGTCGGGCGGAGGTTTCCGATCAACCGGGGAGGTCGTTGCGCACGTGTCCGCGCTCTGGGCATGGATCGTCCTGGCGGCCGTCGTCGCCACGTCCGTGATCGCCGTGGAGGCCGGGCGGCGGCTGCTCGCCGGCCGGGCGCGGAGCGCTGGCCGGGGGGGGGCGGGCGCCAGGCTTCCAGCCACTTCCACTGGCCGCCCTCCCTTCGCCTGCTGTCAGACAGCCCGCGAGCGGCGGTGGACCAG
>NZ_JABXFD010000289.1 GCF_013372625.1 Actinomadura sp. BRA 177 | reverse complement strand
CTTGCTTGGTGTGTTTGGAGTATTTTTTTTGTGCTGAAGAGGCGCGGTCAGGGAATTGCGCAGTGTCGGGTGGGGGGGCGGCGGCAGATGTGGATAAGAGGCAGGGACGCGCTGGGGCGGCGGGCGCGGCGGGCGGGCGCCGGCGCCGGGCTCACCGGCATGCGGGGGCTGGCCGACCTGGCGCTGCTCACCGTCACCGGGGCCGAACCGGAGCTGGGCGACCTGCTCGCCGCCGCGCTGCTGTCCGGGCTGGACCGCGACGACCCGTTCCACCTGGAGCTGGCCGAGACGGCGCTGGCCTACCTCGACCACGGCGGCCGGATCGAGCCGACGGCGGCGGCGCTGCACGTCCACGGCAACACGGTCAAGTACCGGATCCGGCGGCTGCAGGAGCTGACCGGCCGCCCGCTGTCGGACCCGGCGGGCGGCGCGGCGGTGTCGCGCGCCGCGAACTGGTGGTGGGCCCTGCACCGGTGGCTCGCGGAGACCACGCCATGATGGAGCGATGACTACGGAGGAGCAGTGACGGCACCAAGGATCGGCACCGTGATGTGGCCGATGCAGTCCTGGCCCGAGGCGGGGGAGCTGTGGCGGCGCGCCGAGGACCTCGGGTTCCGGCACGCGTGGGTCTACGACCACCTCGCCTGGCGGGGGGCGACGCCCTGGTACGACGCGTACACGACGCTGGCGGCCGCCGCGGCGGTCACCTCGCGGGTGCGGATCGGCACGCTGGTGACCTCGCCGAACTTCCGGCATCCCGTCCCGACCGCGCACGCCGTCAAGACGATCGACCACGTCAGCGGCGGGCGCCTGACCCTCGCGATCGGGGCGGGCGGCACGCACCGCACCAGCGACGCGGGCGTCCTCGGCGGGGACGAGTGGACGCCCGGCGAGCGCGCGTCCCGGTTCGCCGAGTGGGTGGAGCTGCTCGACCGGCTGCTGACCGGGCCGGAGACGTCCTTCGAGGGGACGTACTACACCGCGCGGGAGGTCGTCACGGAGCCCGGCTGCGTCCAGCGTCCCCGCGTGCCGTTCGTCATCGCGGGCAACGGGCCGCGCGGCATGCGGCTCGCCGCCCGGTACGGCACCGGGTGGGTGACCGGCGGCGAGGGCGCGAGGCCGCACGACGTCGTGCGCGCCCAGCTCGCCAAGCTCCGGGCCGCCTGCGACGCGGAGGGCCGCGAACTCGACGACCTCATCCTGATGACGGGCTTCACCGACGACCCGTGGCTGGAGTCGCTCGACGCGTTCACCGACCTGGCGGGACGCTACGCCGAGCTGGGCATCACCGAGATCGCGCTGCACTGGCCGCGTCCCGGCACGCCGTGGGAGGCCGACATGAAGGTGTTCGAGGCGATCGCCGCCGAGTACGGCGAGGCGCGCTGATGCCGTTCGTGCTGCTCGGCGCCGCGATCGTGTTCGAGGTGACGGCGACGCTGGCGATGCGCGCCTCCGAGGGGTTCACCAAGCTGTGGCCGTCGCTGATCGTGGTGGCCGGGTACCTGATCTCGTTCGTCTTCATGGCGAAGGCGCTGACGTCGCTGAACGTCGGCCCCGTCTACGCGATCTGGTCCGCGCTCGGGACGATCGGCGCGTTCGCCGGCGGCGTCCTGCTGTTCGGCGAGCAGCTCAAGCCCCTCACCATCGCCGGCGCGGTGATCATCGTCATCGGGGTCATCGTGATGAACCTCGGCGGCGGCGTCCACCAGGGCTGATCCGCCGCCGGCGTCAGGCGGGCTCGGGGAGGGTGCTGACGCGCTGCTGTTCGAGCTGCCCGCCGATCAGCTCGGTCGGCGTGCAGCCCGACAGGGCGCGGAACTCGCGGTTGAGGTGGGCCTGGTCGTAGTAGCCGCAGGCGAACGCGGCCTCGGCGAGCCCGGTGCCGCCGGACAGCAGCGCGACCGCGCGCTCGAAGCGCAGCACCCGCGCCATCACCTTCGGCGGCAGCCCCACCTGCTCGCGGAACCGGTGGGTCAGGTGCTTGCGGCTCCAGCCGACGTCGGCGGCGATGTCGGCGACCGTGACGCCGGGGCCGCCGTCCAGCAGCCCCCACGCCCGCGCCACCTCCCGGTCGGGGACGGGACCCGCGTCGAGGCGGCGCAGCAGGAAGCCGTCCAGCAGGTCGAAGCGCGCGGCCCAGGACGGGGCGCCGGCGAGCCGCTCGACCAGCGTGCGCGCCTCCCGGCCGAGCAGGTCGGGCAGGTCGACGGCCGCGTTGGTGAGCCGCGCCATCGGGACGCCGAGCAGCGTGTACGCGCCGAGCGGCGTCACGTCGAGCTGGATGCCGCGCTGCCCGCCGGGGCTCACGTACATGCCGTGCCCGTCGTGCATCCCGGCGACGAACGAGCCGTACTCGCGTGCGCGGACGCCGGGATCGGGGACCTCCAGGTAGAGCGGCGGCCCCAGGTTGATGATCACGACGGTGGTGCGGGTCGGCAGCGTCCGCGTCCGGGTGGGGACGGCGAGGGTCTCCCAGTAGCCGTTGTAGGAGCGCAGGAACGGGCGCAGCGCCGGATGCGGGCGCCCCAGCGCCAGCCACCAGCCGCCCCGGTCGGTGATCTCGACCGGCCTGTCCGTCATGTCCCCAGTCCTACCACGCGGGACCGACGGAACCCCGGTTACTCGTACACCTGCCCGCACACCGCGATGCGGGCCAGATCGCCCCAGGTCACGGCCCGTCTCTTATACACCTCTGACCCTGCCCACGAAGAGGCTAGTGCATATCTCCACGGCACTCTCATCATCAACAACAAAAACCACATCACACCACATAACCTACAACAGCCTCAGACCGCTAAAAACGA
>NZ_JABXFD010000549.1 GCF_013372625.1 Actinomadura sp. BRA 177 | reverse complement strand
TCGTAGGCGACGGCCGTGCCGGCGGTGGCGGGGGCCGGGAGGCGGGCGCCGTGGTAGCCGTTGACCGTGCCGAAGCGGTCGCCGGTCATCCAGTCCTCGCGCGCTTGGGCGATCTCCTCGCCGGCCCGTCCGATGAAGTTCCACCACATCACGAGCTTTTCCTCGAACGGTTCGCCGCCCAGGAGGATGAAGCCGCCTGGGCCGTCCGCCCGTACGGGCAGTTCGCGGCGGCCGCAGCCGAGGTAGAGCATCGAGCCGGGTTCCAGCCGCTCACCGTCGATCTCGACATGGCCGGACATGGTGAGCGCCGCGTACTCGAAGTCCGGTTCGACCGGTAGGCGCACGTCGGCGCCGTCCTCCAGCGCGATGTCCGCGCCCATGATGGGGGGTGAACGTCGTGCCCGGTGAGGCGGCGCCGTCGAGTTCGCCCAGGAGGAGGGTGGCGGTGAAGCCGGGCGCGGTCACCACGGGGAGGTCGGCGTGGAACTCCCAGCTAGGGTCGGTGTGCCGGTGGGTGTCCGGGAGCGCGACCCAGAGTTGCGCCCCGTGCAGGATGGGGGAGTGGTCGCGCGGCGACTCCTCCGAATGCGAGATGGCCCGCCCGGCGGTCATCAGCCCGAGTTGCTTGGGACGGATGGTCTGCAGGCTGCCGAGGCTGTCGCGGTGCAGGACCTCGCCGCCGTGCAGCCAGCTCACCGTCTGCAGCCCGATGTGCGGGTGCGGCGGCACCTGCATGCCGGGCTCGTCGGTGATGTCGTCCGGCCCGTAGTGGTCGACGAAGCACCACGCGCCGACCATCCGCCGTCCCAGGCTGGGCAGCAGCCGCCGGACGACCGTGCTCTCGCCCAGCGGAACGCGCCGCGGCGGCAGCAGTTGGTGGACGGGCCGTCCCGCCACGTCGTCCTGTCCGCCGCACTGCACCGGCTTAGGCCGGACATCGAGGTTGCTCACCAGTACCGTCCCTCCCTGCGACACCGTCCCTTAACGATGCCCTATGGGCGGCGCCGTTGAACCCCGCGGAATGGGGCGTGCGGGGACCTGGTTGATCTGTATGTGATGCACGGTGAGTACAAGGTTCCCGGTGGCAAGCTCGTGGTCGCGGACGTCGACGTCGTGGACGGCCTTCTGTGCAACCCGAGGATCAGCGGCGACTTCTTCCTCGAACCGGACGCGGCCCTGGACGCGATCAACGGCGTCCTCGACGGGCTCCCCGCCGCGCTGGACGCCAGGGCGATCGGTGTCCGCGTCCAGGCGGGGCTGCCGCGCGACACAGTGATGCTCGGCCTCACCGCCGAGGCGGTGGGCATTGCGGTGCGGCGCGCCGTGGCGCGGGCGTCGGACTGGCGCGACCACGACTGGCGGCTGATCCACGAGCCGCCGCAGGAACCCGCCCTGCACATGGCGATCGACCAGGTGCTCGCCGAGGAGGTCGGCGCGGGACGCCGACCGCCGACGCTGCGGGTGTGGGAGTGGGCGTCGCCCGCGGTGGTCATCGGCAGCTTCCAGTCGCTGCGCAACGAGGTCGACGCCGAGGCGGCCGAGCGGCACGGGGTCGAGGTGGTCCGGCGCATCAGCGGCGGCGGGGCGATGTTCATCGAGCCCGGCAACACGATCACGTACTCGATGTACGCGCCGGAGACACTGGTGGCGGGCATGTCGTTCGCGGAGAGCTACGCCTTCCTGGACGACTGGGTGCTCGGCGCGCTCGGCGAACTCGGCATCAAGGCCTGGTACCAGCCGCTGAACGACATCACGTCCGACAACGGGAAGATCGCCGGCGCGGCGCAGAAGCGGCTCTCGTCGGGCGCGGTGCTGCACCACGTGACGATGGCCTACGACATCGACGCCGAGAAGATGCTGCAGGTCCTGCGGATCGGCCGGGAGAAGATCTCCGACAAGGGCATCGTCAGCGCGGTGAAGCGGGTGGACCCGCTGCGCCGGCAGACCGGCCTGCCCCGCGAGGAGATCATCGACCGCATGATCGGGCACTTCCGGACCCGGTACGGGCTGACCGGCGACAGGGTGAGTGAGGACGAGCTGCGGCTGGCCCGCAAGTACGTCACCGACAAGTTCAGCACCCCGGAGTGGACCGCGCGCGTCCCGTGACACGCCCGGCCGGGCGGAACCCTGGGGCGCCGCCGTGCGTCCTCCCTCATGGCAGGCCGCGCCTCATGGCAGGTCGCGGCGGTGGTGCGGCACGCCGTAGGTTTGGTGACGTCGGCCGATGATGAGGAGCGTTCATGTCGATGCAGAAGGGCGCCAACACCGCGGTGCCGGTTCCCTCGGTGCGGGTCGAGCTGGGCTGGCAGGCCGGTCCCGGCGTGCCGGACGCGGACGCGTCGGCGCTCCTGGTGACCGAGAACGGCCGGGTCCGCTCGGACGACGACTTCGTGTTCTACAACCAGCCGGCGCACGGCTCGGGCGCGGTGCGGCACGAGGGCAAGCAGCAGGGGCCGACGGTCCTGGACGTCCTGGCGGTGGACCTGAACCGGGTCGAGCCCGCCATCGACAAGATCGTCATCGCGGCGTCCTCGGACGGCGGGACGTTCGGCCAGTTCCAGGGCCTGTACGTGCGGGTGGTGGACGCGGCGGGCGGCACCGAGGTCGCCCGGTTCGACAGCCAGGGCGCGACGTCGGAGACGGCGTTCGTCCTCGGTGAGCTGTACCGGCGGCAGGGCGCGTGGAAGTTCCGCGCGGTCGGCCAGGGCTACGACTCGGGTCTCGGCGGCCTGGCCACCGACTTCGGTATCTCGGTCGACGACCCCGGCCAGGCGGCGCCTCCGCCCCCGGCCCCGCCAAACGCCCCTTGTCTGACCTGCCTCCTATACCCATCCCCCGCTGCCCACGCCGA
>NZ_JABXFD010000281.1 GCF_013372625.1 Actinomadura sp. BRA 177 | reverse complement strand
ATGCCCGGCCGAACCGGCCAGATCGGTCATGCTCAACGTCACTGTGAAGAAGATCCCGTTCTCGCCCTGCTCATGCTGCTTAAGTCTCGTTCGTCCCGTGTGTCACACCAGTTTGGCAGAGAGGGGGTCACGCTGGACGGACAGCGGGTCGACTCACGAGCAACGCGGCCTCAAGCTCCGTCCGCTGGCCGAGGTTCGTACGGTCCCAATACCGCCGGTCCTGGTGGAGATCCTCCGGGGGCACATCGCCGAGTTCGGGACGGCTGCGGACGGGCGGATCTTCCAGACCGAGCGGGGCGGCGTCGTCGGGTCGACGGCCTACGGCGATGTCTGGGCGGCGACTCGGGCCCTGGCCTTTACGCCGGAACAGGTCGCCTCTCCCCTGGCTCGGCGGCCGTACGACCTGCGCCATGCGGGGGTGTCACTGTGGCTCAACTCTGGTGTTCCGGCAACTGAGGTCGCCGAACGAGCGGGCCATAGCGTCAAGGTCCTGTTGCAGGTCTATGCGAAGTGCATCCTGGGCCAGCACGACCGGGCGAACCAGCGGATCGACGATGCGCTCGATGACTGATCTGATCTACCCTCTAGGGGCTCCGGTACGTGCCGGGGCCCCTTCGCCGTTCCTGCTCCGACCTGCGGGAACACCCTCGGACTCATTCCGCGTATATTCCGGGACCGGTGACATCCGGGTGCGTTCGGTGGCGTCTGGCTGCATGCGGGGGATCTTGGAAAGCGAACAGCCTCCGACCGTTTGCACTGGTCAGAGGCTGTTTCAGCGTGTGTGGCGGGTCCAGGATTCGAACCTGGGTAGGCTAAGCCGACGGATTTACAGTCCCACCGCCAAACTGCCCTGACCCGCCAATCCTGCCCCGCGCTCCCGATTCTCGGCACGCATTGGGCACAGCCCCCATAAGCATCTCCGCTAAGCCCGCAGAGCGTCAGCGTCCTGCCCTCTCGTACCAGCGAAGCGCCTCGCTACGGCGCCCAGCCTCCGCGTGCAGATCTCCGGCCTTGCGCATCGACTCCACGTCGCCGAGCTTGCCCGCCCTCTCGTACCAACGGAGCGCCTCCACCGGACGCCTGACCTCCGCGTGCAGGTCACCGGCCTTGCGCATCGACTCCACGTCGCCGGCCTTCTCTGCGTCTCGCCGTGTCGCCAAGATGCCTCCTGGAGCCCATCGATGGGGGGTGCCGATAGCTCACCAGGATCGACCAGTTCCCCGGTCCGCACCAGCCGAAAAGCTATGTGGGATCCTACGATCTTCACCTCGGGACTGGATAAGCCAACGCGTTGGCCTTGGCATGCAACCTTCTGTTTACAAGAAACCGGCCACCCCGAGATCGCCACTCCTGCCGCAGGTGGAACGGTGTGCTGCTGCTCGTGGATGCCAGCAGTCGTAAGCCTCTGTTGCGGTACTTCCCTGCTGTACTTCTCGGCTCCCCGACGATGACCTGAGCGTTCACGCTGACCGGTCCGGGGTACTCGTTCGCGCGAACGGCGCCCAAGGTGTGACAGAGCGTTTCGCGCGAACGAGTGCCTCGGCGCGCGGGGGGCTGGGGGTCGCGAGACCCCCGCTTCACGCCCGCTCAACCCGCCCTCGATCGGTAGCACCATGCCGAACTGGGTGGGCCAGCGCTTCCTTCGAACGACAGAGGCCCCTGAGAACCGAACCCCAGGGGCCTCCTACGTGATGCACACCGCCCACGGTAGACCGTAGACCAGCGTGACACGCTCACCATAGAGCATTCGTAGGCGCTGCGCTGGGTGCCGCGCACGGTAGTTCCGCCCGAACTCATCTCAGCAGGGGACGGCTGTCAGTGTGGGACTGATCAGTCGTATGGACCGAGGAAGCGCTCCCCGTTGAAATGAATCAAGTGTGATGGATCGCTGGCACACCACACCTCTGTTTCCCATGCGATCTGTCGGAGATACTTCCGCATCTCCCCGCGGTCAGGGAAGCATGAAACGTAGACCAGTCCCGGTCTTGCCCTTTCAAATAGAGACGACAGTTCGCGGTAACGTTTAGCATCGACTGGCCCATGCGATGAGGCGGCTTCGAGAAGTACAAGCCATTCCCTGTCGGCCATGTACACGATAAGGTCGGGCATCTTTCCGTGATGGGCGACCCTAACGCCGAGTTGCCTAAGTCGTTCTTTCTCGAACCATGCCCACTTCGCGTCTGCGTCGCCAACGTACAGCACTTCAGCGCCCGGAGTGAAACGTGGGCAGAACTCTTCAACCATCTGCTTAATCAGGACGTTTTGCCCACCCGGAGACAGAGAGAACGGCTCTCCGCTCGGCAAGTTGACCGGGATGCGGTTCATTTCTCGCACGGCCGCGTATTGAGCTTTCAAGCCCGGCACCCTGGCGAGGTACTCGGCTAGGGCTCGTTCGAAGCCGCGCCTGCCGTACTGCTGAATCACCGTCAACGCTTCTGGGGTGACCTGATAGTTCCACTTGGGTGAGTTGATGGGGCGGTCTGGCTGGTCGGGGTTCTGCTGGACGAGCAAGGCATCGGCGAACTGGTGGAGCGTGAACCGGCGGATCGTCTCGCGGGTGTTAGCGGCGTACTCCCGGCCGTATTCGTCTCGTATCCAGTCCATAATGGCCCTGGTGCCGAGCATGGGGTTAGAGGCGGCCGCCCAAGTGTCACCGGGACCCATGCGTAGAAGGGCAAGCAGGGTAAGTGCAGAGCGCTCGTTCAAGCGCTCAGAGTCCATCTGGAGAGCGGCGAGGATACGGCGGGCTTCGCGGATCTTGTCGGTCACACAGCTGTGTCTATCATGTCCAGGACCTTGTCAACGAGAGTGTCAATCTCACTCTGTACCGGCAACCGATCGGGGGCTAGCGCTCCCAGCTGGCGCAGCGACGTCCGGTCGGGGAACCGCATATTCCGTAGATCAGTCGCGTTCACCTGCGTGTGCCCGGAGAAGGTGCGAAAGAATTTATCGACGAGTGAGGAGTTGAGCCACATGGAGAGGCCAAGAGCTATGTCTCGATCCAGTCCGGCTCCGTTGATGTGGAAGACATTCACGTGATTTTCGAAAGCTACTTTCCCGGATGTCTGGTCCGGTGACCAGACAGCGGCCACGATGCGACGTCGCTCTTCCTTGGCGGAGAAGCGCTTCACCGCGCAATACCATCCCTCGGGGAGCAACATCTTTGCGTCCTTGTCGGTGATGGGCCGAAACCACTGCGGTTTCCGGATCTCCCTGGGCCAGACCACTAGACCATCGCGAACGTTGCCGGGGTAGATCAACGGCACGGCGTTATCTTCGGCTTGTGTCAGCAGACATTCCCGAGACCTAAAGTCCACCACTCGCCCGGTAGATACCTTGATCCCGAGTGAGACTAGGGTGTCGGGAAGAGAAAGCATCCGCTCGGCAATTTTGGTGTCCTCCTCGTCGGTGGCAATCCGAATGAACCGGTGTGGATCGTCCGGACGCACAACATCGGAGTAGCGCACGTTGCGGTGGGACGCTTCCTCCTCGTGGCCGACGCTCATTGAGAGCAGCACTCGATCACGTGTGCCGCCCTTCGTGCCTGAGAAGATCACATTTTCTTGGAGTACACCTGTGTCCGCGAAGACCGTTGAGCGCGACTCGAATACGTGTACCCGATCTAGGGCCATCTGATCGAGCAGGTAGGACCGAAAGGCGCCAAAGTAGGGGCCGTTGCAGAACGACCGTGGGGTGATGGCCACCAACTGGCCGCCCTGGTTGAGCATGGCCGTAGCCAGGGACAGGAACGCGGCGTACAGGTTGGGAGCGTCGGCGCCGGTTGTACGGACCGCAGCGCGGGCAGCTGACGAGGCTGCGAGCTTCGCGTATGGCGGGTTCTGAATGACGAGATCGAAGCCTGAGAGTCGCTCGTCCTGCTCTAGGCCTGTCGATGCGGTGATGAAGTCGGCGTCGATCACGTCATATGTCACGCGACCGTCTCCAGCGGCGATACATGCCTTTAGAGTGTCCGTTAGGTACGGCATCACATCGTTGTCGCGCTCGACTGCTACCACGTGCACGCCCAAGTTGGGCCGCTCGTCGAGAACACGGGATACAAGGGCGGCGGACAGCACACCCGATCCTGCGCCGGGGTCGAGAACGCGTAGGCGACCCTCTTGTGGAAGGTGGGGCAGTGAGGCAATGAGCGCAGCCGCACGGGCGGGCGTGAAGAACTGACCTAGGGAGTCCTGGGTCTTTGGGTCGAGCCCAGCAAGGGCGGCCACTCGGTTCCGCTCCGCCTGGGCGAGAAGGTCATGCACCACGAGGCCACGCTAGCGCAACACCTCACCCTCCGTGACGTCCGTCGTGAAGCCGGTAGTGGTTGGCGGTGCGGCGCGGCGGGACCGGCCCGGAGAGGCCGCATGCCCGGCGCGCCGCACCGCCGGCGACGCGTAGCGGCGCCCTTGAAGACGTACAGAAAGTTCTCATCCGGGCGGCGGAGGTTCCGGCTGGGCTTGTGGGCGTGGACGTGCGGCGGCCCCTGGCTTGTCTGGTCAGTGGGGTGGCTGACCGTGCCAGGGGCCGTGTGTGCGGGTGCTAGGTGAGGTTGGTGTGTTGGACGTCGATGCCTGCGGCTACTAGGGCGGTGTGGATCTCGGTGAGGCTGCGGCGGCCGATGTTGCGGACTCCTGGGAGTTGGCCACTGCGGATCATGCGGACTAGGTCGCTGATCGTCCGGGTCTCGGTGCTGTTGTAGCGCAGGGCGTTGCTGGCTCTGGTCGACAGGTTCAGGCATGAGAGTGGGCAGTGTGGGGTGTGTTCGTCATGCTCCTCGGGGTCGTTGGGGTAGACGTCCGGTAGGACGGTGCGGGTTGTGGTGGCGAGGAGGTTGACCAGGTCGGCGACCGTGCGGACGCCTAGGCAGCTCACGGGGCATTGCATGGTGACGCCCTGGTGGTGCGGGTGGTGGTCGGTGGGGTTCACCTCGGTTGCCATGCGTGGGCCCTCGCATTGCTGATCTCGTCGCGTAGTTGGCGAACGTTGGGGGCGGAGAGTAGGCGGTCGCCGCCCGGCAGGGGGACCATGGCCCACCACTGCCGGGTTTGCTGGCCGTACCAGGCGTGGACGCCGGGGAACTGTTGGGCGAGTCCGCGGGCGGCTCGCCGCTCCTCAGGGCTGGTGTTCATGCTGCGGGCCGGTCGTCGGGGTCGCCTTGTTGAGGCGTTGCCAGATGATGTGCTCGATCTCGGTGACCGCGTCGGCGAGGTCGGCGCAGGGGATGGGGAGGGGGCTGCTGCGGGTGAGGTAGACCCACTTGCCGAAGTGGGTGGCGGTGAGTTCCTCGGTCGCCGGCGCGTGCTTGGTGGGGCCGACTCGCAGTGTTGCCGGGGCGACGTGGAAGCGTCGTCGTATCCGCCATCCGTTGGCGGCGAGGGCCTCGGCGAGGCGGTCAAGGTGCCACATGGCTAGGCGGTCGTGGCGGTCTCGTGTGCCGATCCAGCGGACGAATCGGCGGGCTCGGCGGACCCATAGCCGTAGGGTCACGGCGGATTCGTCGATCACCGGTCGCTCGTTTCGGTGAGGGCGAGGACGCGTTGGATGCGGTCGGCGGCGTGCTCGGTGTCCCACAGGGGGCAGAGCGGCTCAAGCTCGGGTTCGGACTTGCGGGTCGGACCGGTCCAGACCCAGTGCCACCACAGGGCGCCGTCGGGGCCGTGCGGGCGGCACCTGATCTCCTGGCGTAGGCCGGGGCTCATCACCTGGCCTAGCGGGTTGTCGGGGGCGGGCTCTCCGTGTGGGTTCACGGCCAGGACGGCGCCGTATCCCCATGCCTTGGCCGTCAGGCCGCGTTGGTCTAGGGCGGCTATCAGAGCGGTGGCCGCGTCTCGCCACTCGCGTTGGCTGCCGGGTGGGTGTGGGCGCGCGTCCGCTGCGCCCGGTGTCGGGGCATCTGGTGGGACGGTCATCAGGGTCCTTCTGCGTCCTCGTGGGTTGGTTTGGCGTGGGCTTCTGGTCGTGATCTTGCTGGTCAGAAGCCCTGCACTTAGTGATTGATACTCAAAGTACGGGTACAGTACTTCAAGTACAACTCACTTGCCGTACTTGCGGCGCACAATAAGTACTGGTCTGGTGGAGATCTACGAAGGAGGGTGCCGATGTTCGGCTTGATGGTCCGGTTCACGTGCAAGGACGAAGCGAGCGCTGGCGCGTTCGACCAGTTGGTGAGCGAGACGATTGGGAAGATCGAAACGCAAGAGCCGGGCACGCTGGTCTACGCGGTACATAAGGTCGACGGGCAGCCACTACAGCGGATCTTCTACGAGCTGTACCGGGACCGGGCGGCCTTCGACGCCCACGAGGAACAGGAGCACGTCAAGCGGTTCCTCGGTGCCCGTGAGGAGCTGTTGGCCTCGGTGGTGGTCGACTGGTTGGACCTCCAGGTAGGCAAGGGGACGACAGGGTGAGCACGGAGTATCAGCGGGCGCTCGGGCGGCGGATCGCTCAAGAGCGCAAGCGGCGGGGGCTGTCTCAGCCTGAGCTGGCGCGGCTGATCGATCGGTCGGTTGCCTGGGTCTCCCAGGTGGAACGCGGCGTGCGCAAGGTCGACCGGATGTCGGTCTTGGAGAAGGTCGCCGAAGCGCTGGAGATTCCGCTTTCGGAGTTGGCGGCTGAGGCACCGGTCGTTGCCGCGACCACTGAGGAACTGCCAGGGTCGGCCGGGCTGCGGCTCGTCCTGTCGGGGGCTCACTCGCTGCGGGCCATGCTCCACTCGGCACCCGTCCCACCTACGGCGGAGATCAAGCCGCGGGTGGATCGCGCCTGGGAACTGACCCATGAGAGCCAGTACGTAGAGCTGGCGGACCTGCTTCGGGGACTGGTGCCCGCGCTGGAGTCGGCCGTGCGGTCAGCACCGGACGAGCGGCGGGCGGAGTTGTTCGATCTGCTGGCGGTGACCTATCAAGCGTGTTCGGCGGCGCTGTCCAAGCTCGGTGAGCCGGAAGCGGCGTGGATCGCCGCCGACCGCGCCATCGTGGCGGCCGAGCGTGCGGGCGATGCGCTGATGATGGCCGCCGGCGCATTCCGGCTCGGGTTCGTCTTCCTGGGGGCCCGGCACTTCGACCAGGCTGAGGAGAACGCCCGGACAGCGGCTGAGGCGCTGTGGTTCCTGGTCGACCAAGGCAAGCCTGAGGCGATATCGCTGTGGGGCGGGTTGACGCTGCAACGAGCGGTAGCCGCATCCCGGCTCAATCAGGCGGACCTGGCTTACCAGCATCTCGCGCGGGCTCGGGAGGTCGCCGTGCGGCTCGGGGACGGGCGCAACGACTACAACACCGAGTTCGGCCCGGCGAACGTTGTCCTGCATGAGGTCGCCGTGGCGGTCGAGCTCGGGGACGCCGGTCATGCGCTGCGGGTGGGCGGCGAGGTCGATGCCTCGGCGTTGTCCGGGGAGCGTCGGGCACGGCTGCATATCGACCTGGCGCGTGCGCATGCCCAGCGGCGGCAGGTTGATGGGGCCGTCTCGGCGCTGCTGGAGGCCGAGTCGATCACTCCTGAGCAGATACGGAACCACCGAATCGTGCGTCAGGTCGTGTCCGATCTGCTGACGATGCAGGATCCCCCATCTTCTGACCTGCGAGAACTCGCTGACAGGGTCGGGGCGTAGAAAAAGTACGTGTCCTAGTACTTGAAGTACTAGCAAGAACCCTAAGTACGCGGTAGCGTTCGTGTTGACGCTGAAGCACTCCTGATGGAGGTGAAGGCCCAACACGAACGCTCTTCGCGTTTCAGGGGCGGGAAGGCCGCTCTTGGACGGCGAGACAGGCCACACATAAAAGTGGCCTGAGCGGGAGACCCGCCCAGGCCGGATGCGGTTAGCACCCTAGTTGGCGCTTTGATGCTACCTCGTTCGTCCCCTTGGCGTGTGCTCCCTCGGTTCCGTAACGCCTGCTCAGCAGGCGGACGAGAGGTGTACTCAGCATGCGCAATATCCCTGTCGACGTCTCCGCCCTGACCTTCGTGTGCGTCTCCCCGCCGCGTCCCAAGCTGGTCAACCAGGACACGGGGGAGGTGAAGACGGACCGCAACGGGCACACGGTGTTCACGGTGGGTTTGTCGGCCGCCGACGTGTCGGGGCGGGTGGACCTGCTCAACGTCGCGGTGGTCGGTGACCAGTCGGTGACGATCGGGGAGGTGGTGACGCCGGTGGGGCTGGTGGCGTTCCCGTGGGAGGCGGTGCTCGGTGGTGAGAAGCGGTGGGGTGTGGCCTACCGCGCCGACCGCATCGCGCCCGTCTCCTCGGTCGCCCCGCCCTCGGCCTCGTCGGCGTCGGCCTCCTCGTCGTCGGATGCGTCCGCTTCGGCGGGCGTGGCTTGAGCGGCGGCCCGGTCATGACTGACCTGCTCCTGGTGCTCGGGGTCCTGGCCGCTGCGGCGGCCGGGCTCTGGGCCTGGCGCCGCTGGCACCCGGCCTCGTTCTGGTACGGGATCGCCTTCCCGCTCCGCGCGGTCCTGGTGTACCTGACGTGGCATCACGTCGCCTCGGGCTGCAAGCTGACCCGCAACCGGCGGCGGTTCCGGCTCACCCTCGACGCCGTCCCGGTCGTCGGTCCGGCCTCACGGTCCACCGCGACGGTGGTCGAGCACAAACGGCGGGTGCGGCGGGTCGACGTCGAACACGCTCCCCGCCTCGGCGTCCTGCGACCGACCCGGCTCGGCTGGCGCATGCGGCTACGCCTGCATGACGGGCAAGTCCCGGCGGACTACGAAAAGGCCGCTGAGGGCATCGCGCACGCCTGGCGCGTCCACTCCGTCCGGGTGGTCGACGTCCGGCCCGGCTACGTCACCCTGTGGGCGACCATGCGTGACCCGCTCACTGAGGTGACGCTGTCGCCGGCACCTGCCGAACTGCTGACCGTGCGTCCGGGCAAACTGGAGAACGGGCGCGACTGGGTGATGGACTTTCGCACCGTGCCGCACTGGCTCAACGCCGGGGCGACACAGTCCGGCAAGTCCAACCTCGCGAACGCCGTCATCCGTGACCTGGCTCCCCAACCGGTCGCGCTGGTCGGCTTCGACCTCAAGGGCGGCGTGGAGTTCACCCCGTACGCGCCGCGACTGTCGGCGCTGGCCACCACCCGGAAAGAGTCGGTCGACCTGCTGTCGGATCTGGTCGGCGAGGTCGAGAACCGCATGGTCACCTGCCGCGCGCACGGTGCCCGCAACGTCTGGACGCTCCCCGAACACCTGCGGCCCGTCCCCGTCGTCGTCCTGGTGGACGAGGTCGCCGAGTTGTTCCTGATGGCCGACAAGTCCGAGAAAGAGGAGGTGTCGCGGACGGCTACCGCGCTGCTGCGCCTGGCCCAGCTCGGCCGCGCGTTCGCCGTCCACCTGATCGTGTGCGGGCAGCGCATCGGCTCCGACCTCGGACCCGGCGTCACCGCACTGCGCGCTCAACTGTCGGGGCGGGTGTGCCACCGGGTCAACGACCCCGAAACCGCCAACATGACCCTCGGCGACCTCGACCCGGCCGCCCTCGACGCCGCCCGCGCTATCCCCGCCGAGACACCGGGGGTGTGCATCGTTGCCGGTCAGGACGGCGCTTGGCACCGTGCCCGCTCGGTCTACGTCCCCGAGCAGGCGGCCGAGCAGGCGGCGCGCGACTGGGCGCACCTGACCCCGGACTGGGATGCCCTCGTCGGCTCCGTCCCCGTCGTCCACCCGGCCGCCTAACCCGCTCGACTCTCTCCTTCGGCTCGGCGTGAGCCCTCAATCGCGCCATGTCCCTACCCGGCCCATGCCCGAAACCGTCCCTGGAGGCTGCCCGATGGTTGCCCGCGTCCGTGTCCTTTGTCCCCGTCCTCGTGCCCGGTTCGTCGCCGTCCCGTCCCCCTCGTCCCCGTCCTCGGGCTCGTCCTCGTCCGGGTCGGTGTCGTCCTGGGACGTGTGGCCGGTCGGCGTCGAGTGGGACGAGTTCCGCTCCCTGCACGTCGCCCGCTGCCAGCGCTGCGCCGACTCGTTCGCCTCCTCGTCCTGCGGCGAGGTCGACGACTGGGCCGACACGCACCGGTGTGACACCGAACTGGCCGCACTCCTGGCGCTCGTCGACATCCGGCGGGCGGCATGACCCGGCGCATCCTCGGCGCGGTCGCCGACTCCGGCCCGGTGGTGGTGCTGGCCGGTATCGCGGCGGCGGGCTCGTTCACCCACATCCGCGACACCGCCACCGAACACGGTCAAACCGGCTGGATGGCCTGGGCCATCGCGGTGTGCATCGACCTGACCTGTGTCATGGCGGCCGGAGAGCGGCAGCGCGACAAGAGCACCGGACGGGCGACGGGGCGGCTGTCGTGGCCGACCGTCGTCCTCGTCGGCGGGATCCTGCTGTCGCTGGCCGCGAACTTGGCGCAGGCTGACCCGTCGGTCTGGGGCTGGATCACCGCCGGGACCCCGGCGGGCGCGTTCCTGGTCGCCGTCTCCATGCTCGAACGCCGCAAGGCCGGCCCCCGCGCGGCGGCTCGGTCCTCGCCGGTCCCGGACTCCTTCGGCCGCCCGTCCTCGCCCTCGACGCCGTCCCCGTCCCCGTCGCCCTCCTCGGCGGGCTCGCCTGTCCCGTCCTCGGCCTCGTCGCCGTGGGTGGTGTGGGAGGACGAGCGGCCCACTGTCGCCGCCGCCGTCCCGGCCGTCCATCACGACACCACCGAACAGGGCGAGGACGAGCAGGACGGCCAGACCTCCATCCCCGTCGCCGCCGAACACTCCGCCTCGGCTCCCTCGTCGCCCTCGTCGCCCTCGTCGGGTCCGGCGGGGCCGCTGGTCGACTTCGCGCGCCGCGTCGCCACCGAACACCAAACCGAGCACGGACGGCCCATCACCCGTGACGCGCTCCGCGCACGCCTCGGCGTCTCCAACCAACTCGCCTCCGACCTGCTCCGCCAACTCCGCACCGAAACCGCATCCCTCGCCTGACTGATCCGCTGGAGGAAACCGCCATGACCACCCACACGAACCCGATCGGCCAGACGCCCCCGATCGTGCCCGGCGACCTGTTCGCCCGCCAGCAGACCATCACCGGCCTGCGCGCCCTCGCCGACTTCCTGGAGGCCAACCCGGCCGTGCCCGTTGAGGAGTACGGCCACAACCTCATCCTCAGCGTCCGCAACATGGACGACGCCTCGGCCGCCGCGCTGGTCGACCGGACGGCGGCGCTCCTGGGCGTCGAGGTCACCGACGACACCCACTGGGGCGGCCACTACACCGCTACCCGCGCCTTCGGCCGCATCACCTACCGCATCGTCCACATCCCCGAGCAGGCGCGGGCCGCGTCCCGCGCCCGCGACAGCTACCGCGACAGCATCACCCTCGACACCGACCAGGACGAGCAGAGCGGCAAGGACGGCGGCAAGGACGGCGGCAAGGACGCCGGGCGGGCTGCCTGATGCGCGCCCGTACCGGTCACCCGCGACCGCTGCCCACGCTCGTCCGGCTCGTCGGGCTGGTCGTGGGGTGGGTGTGCGGGACGTGCGGCGGGGGCGGGGTCGCCTCCGACGGCTCCACCTGCCCCGACTGCAACGGCCACGGCCACACCTTCTAAGGGGGCGTCTCGATGTTCCTGCGCCGCTGCGCCTTCGCCTGCTTCTGGATCGTGCTGGGCCTGTTCCTCGTGCGTCAGCCCGAGAACGCCGCACACGCCGTCCGCGCCATCGTCGGCGGCCTGGCGCTGCTCGCCGATGCCCTCGCGCGGTTCACCACCGCCTTCTAGTCCCCGGCGTGGCCGCTGTCGCCGGCAAGCACTCGCGGCCACGCCGGGCCATCCCACCACCCACACATGGATGAGGAGACCCGCCCCATCATGCCCGACCCGGCACCCGTCATCACCGGTGTTGCAGCCCGTGACATGGCCAACCGGTACAACCGGGCCGACTTCCGGGCCTGGGCGCGCCGCGCACACTCCACCGGGGGCTGTGCTCAACCGGTCCACCTGCGCGGCCGCGTCACCCACCTCGACCCGCTCACCGGCCAGATCCTGCACCACTACTCCACCGCCCGCGAGCCGGGCGGGGCGCTGCGAGTGGCCTGCAAAACCCGGCGCGCGTCCCGCTGCCCCGCGTGCGCCGAGACCTACCGCGCCGACACCTACCAACTCGTCCGCGCGGGCCTGGTCGGAGGTAAGGGCGTCCCCTCCTCGGTGTCGATGCATCCGGCGGCGTTCGTCACCCTCACCGCGCCCTCGTTCGGGCCGGTCCACTCACGGCGTACCGGTAAGGGCGGGGGCGTGGTGGCCTGTCGCCCCCGGCGCGGCGGCGGGACGTGCCCGCACGGGCGGCCGGTCTCCTGCACCGTCCGGCACTCGGCCGCCGACCCTCGCCTCGGGCAACCGATCTGCGGCGACTGCTTCGACTACACCGGCGCCGTGCTGTGGAACGCCCACGCCCCGGAACTGTGGCGCCGGTTCACCCTGGCCTTCCGCCGGTACGTCGCCCGGTCGGCCGGGCTACGGGTGTCCGACCTGCGGCACGTGCTCACGGTCTCCTTCGCCAAGGTCGCCGAATACCAGCGGCGCGGCCTGGTCCACTTCCATGCGGTGATCCGCCTGGACGGACCCGGCGGCCCCGACAACGAACCGCCCGGCTGGGCGTCCCTCGACCTGCTCAAGGCGGCCGTGGATCACGCGGCGGGCGCGGTCACCGTGTCGACTCCGGCGGCCGGGGACGTCCCCGCGACAGAGCACGTGTGGGGCTCACAGATCGACGTACGGCCGATCACCACCACGGGGGAACTCACCGATAGCGCGGTGGCGGGCTACATCGCCAAATACGCCACCAAAGCCGCCGAATGCGTCGGCACCCTCGACCGCCGCATACGCCCCACCGACGACCTGGCTGACCTCCCCGTCTCCGGCCACGCGCGGCGGCTCATCGCCGAGTGCCTGCGCTTGGGTGCGATCGAGGACTACGCCGGGCTGCGGCTGGCCGAGTGGGCGCACATGCTCGGCTTCCGCGGCCACTTCTCCACCAAATCCCGCCGCTACTCCACCACCCTCGGCCGCCTACGCACCGCACGCATCGACCACAACCGCCGCGACCTCGACATCTCCACCGGCCGCCTGCCCTTCGACGACGACCAGGTCCTCGTCATCGCCCATTGGCGCTACCTCGGCCAAGGAATGACGCCCGGCGAAGCCCTGCTCACCGCTGCCCTCACCGGCAAACCACTGCCCCATCTCAGTCCGTCCGGCTCCTGACAACCCATGGAGAGGCATCACGTGGCCACGCTCACCACTCGTGACACGCTCACCGTTCCCGAGGTCTGCGCCGAGCTCCAGATCTCCCGATCGACCTTCTATGACTGGCGTCAGAAGGGACGCGCGCCCCTCTGCATCGTCCTGCCGAACGGCAGTCTCCGCATTCGCCGGCGCGACCTCGACCGGTGGCTTGCGGCCTGCGAAGACGCCGCCTGATGGACGACATCACATACGACGTCCGCGTCCACAAGACCGAGGTCTACAAGGGAAAGAAGGTCACGACGTACACCGTGCGATGGAAGGTCGCGCGTAAGCCCTGGAAAGAGCCGTTCCGCAACTCAGCACAGGCCGATAGCTTCCGCTCGTCCCTTCTCACGGCGGCCCGTAAGGGTGAAGCGTTCGCCGTGAAGACCGGCCGTCCGCTCTCCTGGGAGCGGGAGGAGAACGCAATCACCTGGTTCGCGTTCTCCCTCGACTACTGCGCGGCCAAATGGCCGTACGCCTCCCCCAACCATCGACGGGGCATCGCTGAGGCGCTGACGGACGCCACAGAGGCTCTGTTGACCACGGGCAAGGGCGCTCCGGCGGGCGGCCTGCTGCGTGACGCTCTCCGAGCCTGGGCCTACAGCGGGCGCTTGCAGAACGGCGAGACCGAACCGCCCGAACATCTGGCCTCGGCCGTCCGCTGGCTGGAGCGGAACACCGTCGACATGAGCGACCTCGCGCCCGACCGGCAGGGGCCGCAGCTCGCGCGGCAAGTTCTCGACCGGCTGAGCCGTCGTCAGGACGGATCTCCGGCCGCGGGCAGTACGGCGACGCGTAAGCGGGCGACCTTCAACAACGCCATGGAGTACGCGTGTGAGCGGCGCGTGCTGCCAATCAACCCGCTGACCTTGGTGAAGTGGACTCGGCCGCGAGTGGCGCAGACGCTTGACCTTCGGGTGGTCGCCAATCCCGACCAGGCGCGGCGGCTCCTCGACGCCGTCCGAGCGCAGGGCAAGCGGGGTGAGCGCATGGTCGCCTTCTTCGCCGTCATGTACTACGCCGCGCTGCGGCCAGAGGAAGCGGTGGACCTGCGACGGGATGCCCTCGTGAGCCTGCCTGATGACGGCTGGGGCGAGATGCGGCTGACGCACGCCGAACCGCGTAGCGGCTCCCGGTGGACCGACAGCGGCAAGCCTCGGGACAGGCAGCCTCTCAAGCACCGGGCGCCCGGCGAGACCCGGCCCGTGCCGATCCATCCGGAGCTCGTCACGCTGCTGCGCCATCACATCAAGGAGTTCAACATCCCGGCCGGGGGCCGGCTGTTCGTCGGGCCGCGCGGCGGGATCATGACTGACCGGACGTACCTCGGGGCCTGGCATAGGGCAAGGGCGGCGGCGCTGAGCGAGCGTGAGGCAGCCTCGCCGTTGGCCAAGACGCCGTACGACCTCCGGCATGCGGCCGTGTCGACGTGGCTCGGTGCGGGCGTCCCTCCGGCTCAAGTCGCCGAGTGGGCGGGGCATAGCGTCGCCGTCCTGCTGCGCGTCTACGCCAAGTGCGTGGCCGGTCAGGAGGAGGACGCCAAGCGCCGAATCAGTGAGGCGACCAGGCCAAAGACGCCTTAGAACTTCGGCACGTATTCGGCACAGACGGCCGTAGGAGGCCGTTAACGATCAGAGACAACCGGACATGACGAGAACAGCCCCTGACCGGGTCGTGCCTGGTCAAGGGCTGTTTCTGCTGGTGTGGCGGGTCCAGGATTCGAACCTGGGTAGGCTAAGCCGACGGATTTACAGTCCGCTCCCATTGGCCACTCGGGCAACCCGCCGCGCGATGGCACTGGAAAGAATAGCGGACGGTGGGAGTGGGTGTGACATCGAGGCGGGGGCTCGGGGGCGTCGGCTTGATCGTTTGGAGTCGATACGCTCGGGAGATCCGGACGTTGCTGCTGAGGGGATGTGTGGGCCGTGGCCGACTCGTCGTTTGACATCGTGTCGAAGCTCGACCGGCAGGAGGTCGACAACGCGCTGAACCAGGCTGCCAAGGAGGTGGCCAACCGGTTCGACTTCAGGAACGTGGACGCGGGGATCAAGTGGTCGGGGGAGTCGATCGAGATCCAGGCGAACACGGAGGAGCGGGCCAACGCGGTGCTGGACGTGCTGAAGGACAAGCTCGTGAAGCGGCAGATCTCGCTGAAGGCGATCGACGCGGGCGAGCCGAAGCTGTCCGGGAAGGTGTACAAGCTGGGCGTGGGGCTCAAGGAGGGCATCGCCCAGGAGGACGCCAAGAAGATCGGGAAGATCATCCGGGATGAGGGGCCGAAGGGGATCAAGGCCCAGATCCAGGGGGACGAGCTGCGGGTCAGCTCGAAGAAGAAGGACGATCTGCAGGACGTCATCGCGCTGCTCAAGGGCAAGGATCTTGATGTTGCCCTGCAGTTCGTGAACTACCGATGATCTTTGAGAGCGCGCCGGCCCCATCCCCCGCAGAAGGGGCCGGCGTGCTCTCGTGTTCTATGACGCGGCCGCGTCCGGGGTGGTTCGGTCGAATTCGGACAAGTTTGCGGCGAGGGTCGTGAGGTCCAGGTCCAGGACGCGGGCCAGGGATGCGACCGTGAAGAACGCCGGTACGGCTATGGCGCCGCGTTCGATCTTGCGGAGGGTGTCGAGGGAGATGCCGGCCTCGTGGGCGACGGCGGCGGCCGGGCGGGAGCCTCGGGCGGCGCGGAGGATCTGGCCCAGGGCCCTGCCTCGGTCGCGCTGCTCGTCGGTCAGTGGGGTGCGCACCATGTGGTGACCTACCGGAGCCCACGGGAGTGGGAGCGCATGCGGGACGCGGGGCGGGTCGTCGCCCGGATCCTGCGCGATGTCAGCAAGACGGCCGAGCCTGGGGTGTCCCTCAGGGAGTTGGACGCGGTGGCTGCTCGGGTGCTCAAGGAGGAGCCGTTTTTGCACTACAAGCCGGTTGGGCGCCCTGGCCTTATCCGGCGAACGTGTGTGTTTCGATCAATGAGGTCGTGGTGCATGGGATCCCGGACGGGCGGGTTCTTGAGGACGGCGATCTCGTGACCGTTGACTGCGGGGCGCGGCTCGGTGGGTACTGCGGGGGCGCGGCCGTGTCGTTCATGGTCGGGGGTGGAGATGAGGCTGGGGCGAGGCTCGTCGAGACGACGCGGGTCGCGCTTGAGCGGGCCATCGCCCAGGCCGTGCCGGGGAACCGGTTGGGGGACGTCTCGTCCGCCGTGGAGGAGACCGCCAGGAACGCCGGTTACGGGATCGCGGACGGGTCCGGCGGGCATGGCATCGGGACGGAGATGCATGAAGACCCGCCGGTGCCGAATACGGGGCGGAGAGGGCGCGGGATGCGGCTCCGGGAGGGGCTGACCATCGCGATCGAGCCGCTCGTGACCGAGAGCGGGCGCGATGCGACCGTGACCTTGGACGATGGGTGCTCTGTCGCGACGAGGGACGGGAGCCGGGCCGCGCATTTCGAGCACAGCATCGCGATCACGGGCGATGGGCCGGTGGTTCTGACGGCGCTCTAGCGGCGGCCGGCCATGCGTTCTAGGCGGGCTATGCGGTCGGCGGTCGGGGGGTGGGTGGAGAAGAGCTTGCCTATGCCGGCGCCTGAGAAGGGGTTCGCGATCATTAGGGAGCTGGTGGTCGCTAGTTCGGGGTCCTGGGGTAGGGGCATCGCGCGGGTGCCGGCGTCGATTTTGCGGAGGGCGGAGGCCAGGGCGAGGGGGTCGCCGGTTAGGCGGGCGCCTGCGGCGTCGGCGGAGTATTCGCGGGTGCGGGAGATCGCCATTTGGACGACGGCTGCGGCTACCGGGCCTAGGACGAGCATGAGGAGGGCGCCGAGGATGCCGGGGCCTTCGTCGTCTTCGGAGCGGCCCAGAGGGAGGAAGATCGCTAGGTGGGAGAGGTATGTGATGACCGTGGCGATCGCGGCTGCCACGGAGGAGATCAGGATGTCGCGGTTGTAGACGTGGGAGAGTTCGTGGCCGAGGACGGCGCGTAGTTCCCGCTCGTCCAGCATGTGCAGGATGCCGCGGGTGCAGCAGACGGCGGCGTTGCGCGGGTTTCGGCCGGTGGCGAACGCGTTGGGCTGGCGGGTCTCGGAGATGTAGAGGCGCGGCATCGGCTGGCGGGCTGAGGTCGAGAGTTCCCGGACGAGCCGGTAGAGCGTGGGGGCCTCGACCTCGCCTACCGGGTGGGCGCGCATGGAGCGCAGGGCGATCCGGTCGCTGAAGAAGTAGGCGATGCCGTTGGTGCCGAGGGCGATGACCAGCGCGATCGTCAGTCCGGCCGTGCCGCCGAACGCCCATCCGGCGACGAGCATCAGGGCGGACAGCGCGGCGATCAGTGCTGCCGTCTTGACGCCGTTACTCTGCACTTCCGTTGCCTCCCCGTCGACTCCGGCATGAACATCAACGGTTTGACCTGGGTGAACGTTCCCGGTCAGGTGGCCTGCGACACCGTCTGCAGGACGATCTGGGGCGCGATGGACAGGACGATCGCACCGGCGGCGGTGGCAGCGATCGCGGCACGGGCGGCGAGGCCGGGAGCGGCGTGGGCCTCGTCCTCGGCCGATGGTGTGAACAGGCGTACCGCCCAGGCCAGGTAGTAGTACAGGCCGATGACTGTGTTGATCGCCATCACTACGGCCAGCCAGGTGACGCCGCCCGCGACGGTGGCGCGGAAGACGACGACCTTGGCGAACAGGCCCATGACTCCGGGTGGCAGGCCGGCGAGGCAGATCAGGAAGAAGGCGAGGGCGGTGGCGGTCGCTGGTGCGTGGCGGGCCAGGCCGCGGTAGTCGTCGAGTGTGCGGCGGCGGTGGTAGCCGATGACGACTGCGAACGCGCCTAGGTTCATGACGGCGTAGAGGGCTACGTAGGCGGTGGTGGCGGCTACGGCCTCGGGGAGGCGCTGAGAGCCGACGGCCAGGGGTGCGAGCATGTAGCCGGATTGGGCTACGGACGACCAGGCGAGCAGTCGGATCGCCGTCCGCTGGCGGAGGGCGAGGAGGTTGCCCAAGGTCATCGTGAGTGCGGCCAGGACGGCGATGACCGGCCCCCACACGTGTCCGTAGGCCGGTAGGCCCAGGGCTAGGACGATCGCCAGGCCCGCGAATCCGGCGGCCTTCGACACGACGGACAGGAATGCGGCGACTGGTAGTGGGGAGCCCTGGTAGACGTCCGGTGCCCAGAAGTGGAACGGGACGGCGGCGACCTTGAACGCGAAACCGGCGAGGACGAGGACTGAGCCGACGGAGGCGATCGGGTCCAGGTCGGCGTCCAACTGAGCCAGGGCCGGCGCTATCCGGTCCAGGTGCATGGCGCCGGTCGCGCCGTACACGAGGCTGATTCCGAACAGCATGATCGCGGTGGAGACGACGGAGACGAGGAACAGTTTCAGCGCCGCCTCGGACGCCGTCCCGTCGTAGCGGCGTAGGGCGGCGAGCGCGAAGATCGGCAGAGAGAGGGTCTCCAGCGCGACCACTAGGAGGATCAGGTCGCGAGCCGCCACTAGAGCCAAAGCGCCGATTACGGCGGCTAGCAGGAGGAAGTGGTACTCCCCCACCGGCATCTTCGAGTCGGTGATCTCGCGTAGGGACAGCAGGACGACGATCACGGCGGCGCCGAGGATGATGCCCTGGAACAGCAGTGTGAAGTCGTCCGCCACGTAGGAGCACGAGCGCGGGCCGCCGGCGCGCAGGCCGTCCGGGAGGCAGAACGTGGCTCGGCGGTCGCCGGGGGCCAAGACGATCACGGCGATCAGCGCCGCGAGCAGCGCCCCCGAAGACAGCAGGGACAGGACGCGGCGGGGCACGTCGAACGCGTCGGCGAGCAGGAGGGCGATCGCGGAGATGGCGAGGATCAGTGGCGGCGCGATGGCCGCGTAGTCGATGCCCTGGATCATCAGCCGCCTCCGAACAGCGCGCGGACCGGCCCGGTGGTCACGTCCAGCAAAGTCTTCGGCCACAGGCCGACGAGGAGGGTGAGTGCGATCAGCGGCACCCAGGCCGCGTACTCCTGCACCGATACGGCGGCGACCGGGCCCCGGGCCGCGCCACCAACAGGCCCGTGGGTCAGCTTGGCGAGCATCCGCAGGAAGTAGGCGGCGGTGAGGACGGCGCCTAGCGCGGCGACGGCCATGAACGTCACGAACGTCTCGCGGGGCAGGTCGGCGTGCGGGCGGTATGCGCCGATCAGCGCCAGCACCTCGCCCCAGAACCCGGCCAACCCCGGCAGCCCGAGGGAGGCGACGGACGCGAACGTCAGGATCGAGGCCAGCCGGGGGGACGTGCCGAGCATGCCGCCGCCGATCGCGGCCATGTCGGTGGTCGCCCAGCGTTCCTTGACCGAGCCGGCGAGGAAGAACAGGAGGCCGGTGATCAGGCCGTGCGCGATGTTGCCGAACAGCGCGGCGTTGATCCCGACGGGGGTGAGGGTCGCGATGCCCAGCAGGACGAAGCCCATGTGGCCGACGGACGAGTAGGCGATCATCCGTTTCAGGTCGCGCTGGGCCAGACAGGCCAGCGCGCCGTAGATGATCCCTATGACGGCCAGGAGGCCCAGCCAGGGCGCCCAGAAGGCGGCGCCGGACGGGGCGAGCGGCAGCGCGACGCGAACCAGGCCATATGTGCCCATTTTCAGCAGCACCCCGGCGAGGAGCACGGAGCCGACGGTCGGCGCCTCGGTGTGGGCGTCCGGCAGCCAGGTGTGCAGCGGCCACATCGGCGCCTTGACCGCGAAACCTAGCCCCATCAGCGCGAACGCCGTGATCTGGATGCCGCGCGTCAGCCCGGAACCGTGCCGTTCGGCGAGCGCCGTCATGTCGAGCGTGCCCGACGTCGCGCCGACCAGCAGCATGCCGGCTAGGAGCAGGCCGGAGCCGAGCAGGGTGTAGAGGATGAACTTGTAAGCGGCGGCGCGGCGTCCCGTCCCGCCCCACAGCATGATCACCACGTACATCGGGACCAGGACGGTCTCGAAGAACACGAAGAACAGCACGAGGTCGAGGGCGACGAACGTGCCGAGCATCCCGATCTCCAGGACGAGCAGGAGCGCGGTCAGCAGCCGGATCCGGCCGCCCGCCGGCGGGTGCCGCAGCGTGTAGAGGAAGCACAGGAACGTCAGCAGCGCGGTGAGGAGGACGAGCGGCAGCGAGATCCCGTCCACGCCGAGGTGGAAGCGCAGGCCGATCGCGGACGCCCACGGCCGGTCGATCTCCAGTTGCATGCGGGACGTGGCGCCGAAGTCGAACGCGGTGAGGGCGGAGATCGCGACCAGCAGCGTCGCGGCGGACACGCCGGTGCCGAACGCGCGGACGGCGAAGTCGGTGCGCAGGAACCGGTTCGCCGGGACGAGCAGTGCCAGCGCCCCGAAGAGCGGGATCGCCATCATCAGCACGAAGATCAAAGGAGGATCACCACCCCGGCCACGATGACGACGACGCCGGCGAGCAGGCCGGTGAGGTAGGTCTGCGGGTTGCCGTTCTGCGGGACGCGGAACCACTCCGCGAGGCGCCGTGCACCTCGTCCGGTGCCGATGACGGCGGCGTCCACGCCCGTCCTGTCGAAGGTGACGACGTAACGCGCCAATGCCTTGAGCGGCCGGACGATGGCGATCGCGTACAGCTCGTCCACGAAGAAGCCTTGTGCAAAGGCGGGACGGGCCGGGCCAAGCGCGCGCGCAGGATCCAGTGCCGGGTCACGGTTCCACACCAGGAAGGCAGTCCCAGCCCCAAGAGCCACCAGCAGGACGCTGAGCAAGGACGCGCCCAGGTGGGGACGCAGTTCAGAAGAACCCAGCCCGAAGAATCCGAGGATCGCGGCAGGGACGGCCAACGCCGCGACCGTCCACGACATGAAACGCGACGGATCGCGCACCTCGTAGGAACCGCGCTGCTCACCGAAGAACGTCATCAGCCATGTGCGCATCGCGTAGGCCGCCGTCAGCGTGACAGTGACCAGCAACCCCAGATACACCAACCACGCGGCCGCGCCCGGCAGAGTCACTTGGTCGGCCACCAACGTGTGCACGTTCATCCTCGACACCAGGCCATCGCAGACCATCGAGGAATCGGGGCACTTGGGCGGCCCCGAAGCGTCAGTGAGCGGCGTGTAGACGGCCCAGCGCGTCCCTGCGGACGCCTCCGACGAGAAGACGCCGCCGTCCAAAGCGGAATGCTGGGCGGCCTCGATGATGGAGTCCTTGCTGAACCAGCCGCTGAACGGCGGGACGCCCGCGAGCGCGGCCAGACCGACCGTCATCGACCAGAACGTGATCGGCATGCCGCGCCGCAACCCGCCGTACGCACGGAGCATGTTCGACCCGGCGGCCACGATGACGCATCCGGCGGCGAGGAACAGCAGCGCCTTGAACGCGCCGTGCGTCAGCAGGTGGAAGACCGCCGCGGACTTCGCGCCGACCGCGAGACCAGCGGCCATCACGGCGAGCTGGCTGATCGTCGAGTACGCCAGGACACGTTTCAGGTCGTCCTGGGCGAGGGCCGCGCACGCCGCGCCGACCATGGAGATCACCGCGATGAGGGCCAGCACGGTGCGGGCGCCCGGCGTCAGGACGAACACCCCGTACAACCGCGCGATGACGTAGACGCCGGCCGCGACCATCGTCGCCGCGTGGATCAGCGCGCTGATCGGCGTGGGGCCCGCCATCGCGTCCGGCAGCCAGGTGTGCAGCGGGAACTGCGCGCTCTTGCCCGCGACGCCGGCGAGCAGCAGCAGCGCCGCCGCGGTGACCGTCGTGCCGGGCAGGTCCCCGGCCCGCGCGACGATCTCGGAGATCTGGAACGTCCCGGCGCCGACGCCGAGCACGATCACGCCGATCAGGAATCCCACGTCGCCGAGCCGCGTGACGAGGAACGCCTTGACCGCCGCCCGCGAGTTCGCCCGCTCCTCCCAGTGGTGCCCGATCAGGAAGTACGAGCAGATGCCCATGACCTCCCAGCCCACGTACAGCAACAGGAGGTCGCCCGCGTAGACGACCAGCAGCATCGCGGACGTGAACAGCGAGATGAACGCCGCGTAGGACGAGTACCGCCGGTCGCCGCGCATGTAGGCGACCGAGTACACCTGGACGGCGAGGGCGACGCAGCAGACCATGAGCGCGACCACGGCGGACAGGCCGTCCACCTGCAGCCCGACGCGGATCGGCACCGACCCCGTGTCGACCAGCGTGAGCGTGCCCGTCCGCGCGCCCGGGTCGCGCCACACGACGAACGCGACGATCGCTGCCAGCACCGCCGAGATCCCGACCGGCACGCACGCGAGAGCCCCGGGGCCGCCGCCCGGCACACCGCGCAGAACCCTCGTCAAGGACGGCCCGAAGAGCATCCCGGCGAACGCGGCGAGGAACGGCAGCAGGGCCACCAGCGAGGCGAGCCAGATCATTGCGCGTCGACCGCCTCGGGCTCCGGTTCGGGCTCGGCCGTCGGCCGGGTATCGCCGTCCTCCGCCAGCGTCCGCAGCTTGTCGACGTCGATCATCTTCCGGTTCCGGAACACCAGCAGGACGATCGCCAGCCCGAGCCCTATCTCCGCCGCCGCGATCACGATGGTGAACAGCGTCAGGACTTGGCCGCCGTGCAGTTTGTCCTGGTACCAGACGTCGAACGTGACGAGGTTCAGGTTGACCGCGTTCAGCATCAGCTCGACCGACATCAGGACGAGGATCGCGTTGCGGCGCGCCAGCACTCCGTACACGCCGACGGAGAACAGCAGCGCGGCGACGACCGTCGGGTACGCGAGATGCATCAGCCGTCCTCCTCCCCTGGCCCGATGTCGGAGCGCGACAGGACGATGGCGCCGACCAGCGACGCCAGCAGCAGCACCGACAGCACCTCGAACGGGAGCACCCACGTCCGGAACACGGCGGCGCCCAGCTCCTCGGCCGACCCGCCGCCGGCGTGCAGCGGCATCCGCTCGTCCCGGAAGCCCATGACCATCACGGTGACCAGGACGGCGGCCGTGCCGACGGCGACCGCCAGCGCGGCCCACCGGTTGCCGGAGTCGAGATCGGTGGACTCCCCGATCGGCGCCCGCGTCAGCATGATCCCGAACAGCAGCAGCACGATGATCGCGCCGACGTAGATCAGCACCTGCACCCAGGCGACGAACTCCGCCGTCAGTACCAGGTAGCCGCCCGCCAGCGCGCCGAACGACACGACCAGCCAGAGCGCCGCGTGGACGAGCTGCCGCGTCGTCACAACCAGGATCGCCGAGCCGACCGCGACCACGCCGAGCAGCGTGAACACGATCTCCTGGCCGCTCATCCGGCCGACCCGGAAGACCGGCGCGCGGCGCGCGCGGCCGCCTTCTCCGCCGCGGCGATCTCCTTCGGCGGTTCCGCCGCCGGGTCGTGGGCCTGCGGCGGCGGGACGGTCCACATCCATTCGCGCAGCCGCTCCTTCTCGTGCGTCAGCTCCGCGATGTCGTACTCGGCGTACTCGAACTCCGGCGACCAGAACAGCGCGTCGAACGGGCACACCTCGATGCAGATCCCGCAGTACATGCACAGCGCGAAGTCGATCGCGAACCGGTCGAGGACGTTGCGGGTCCGGGGACGTCCGCCGCCCTCGGCCGGGAGGGTCTCCTTGTGGGAGTCGATGTAGATGCACCAGTCGGGGCATTCTCGGGCGCACAGCATGCAGACGGTGCAGTTCTCCTCGAACAGGGCGATGACGCCCCTGCTGCGCGGCGGCAGGTCAGGTTGCACTTCCGGGTATTGACGCGTTATGGACCGCCGCGTCATCGTCCGCAACGTGACCGCCAGCCCCTTGGCCAGCCCGCCTCCTGGTAGCCGTCCCACGCGCCCAATGATTGCGCACGATGGGCGCGGGGGGAACGTGATGGGCCCGGCGTTCGTCCTACCTGGAGTAGGCCGTGTGGTATGTGGCGTGCTCGCGGGCAGGGGGAGTATGTGAGTCATCACGCAGACCGCCCTCACGATCCCGAGCACGGCCGCCGGGCCGACCCCTTCCCGGGCCACCCGAACCTCGGTCACACGCAGCCGAACCGGCGTCCGGGAGGCGTGCCGCGGCCCTACGGATCGGCCGCATGGCGCGCGCCCTACCCGGGTCCGCCCACGCCTCCGCCGCCACCGCACGTCCCGGTGCCGTCCCCGGACACCACCAGCGGCGTCCTGTGGGCTTTCGTGCCGTTCATCACACTCGGCTACGGGACGCCGTTCTCGTTCCTCTACGCGGCCATCCGGCGCGGATCATGGGGGCTCGGCGCCACCGCCGCCGGGTACGGGGTCGGGACGGCCGCCGTCCTGACGCTGATGCAGTCCGGGAACCCGTTCCTCACCATCCTCGGATCGTTCGTGGCGATCCTGCTGTGGCTGGCCGGCACCGGGCACGCGTTCGCCGTCCGGGCGTCCGTCTTCCCCCGCGAGACGCCCCGCAACCGGCAGAACGAGCGCGCCGTCGAGTACGCCAGGTACCGCCGGACGCTGCGCGACCAGGCCCGCGCGCTCGCCGCCGAGGACCCGGCGCTGGCCCGCGAGCTGCGGATCGGCCGTCCCGACGCGCCCCGCACCTACGACGACGGCGGCCTCGTGGACGTCAACCACGCGCCGCGCGAGATCATCGAGGCGCTGCCCGGCATGACGCCGGAGCTGGCCGACCGGGTACTGCGCCGCCGCGCGGAGACGGGCGGGTTCGTGTCCGCCGAGGAGATGGCCGTGGACGCCGACATCCCGGCCGACGTCCTGCCGCTGATGGCCGACTTCACGATCTTCCTGAGGTGACGCTCAGAGCGCGACACTGAGGACGCCCGTCAGCGCGAGCTGGGCGAGCGACAGCGGGACGAGCCACGCCCAGGCGAGCTTCTGCAGCTGGTCCTCGCGCATGCGCGGGTAGCTGACCCGCAGCCAGATGACGCAGAACGCCAGCACGCCGATCTTGATGAGCGTCCAGAGCCAGCCCAGCTCGGTGTTCAGGAACGGGCCCTTCCAGCCGCCGAGGAACAGGACGGTCGTCAGCGCGCACAGCACCACGATCCCGGCGTACTCGGCGAGCAGGAACAGCGCGAACCGCAGCCCGCCGTACTCGGTGTACGGGCCGAAGATGATCTCCGAGTCGGCGACCGGCATGTCGAACGGGGGGCGGCGCAGCTCGGCGAGGCCCGCGACGAAGAACACCACGGCGCCGACGGCCTGCCACGGCAGCCACCACCAGCGCCACTCGTCCACGATGCCCGTCAGCGACAGCGTGCCCGCGGCCATCGCCACCGACGACGCCGCGAACACCATCGGCAGCTCGTACGACATCAGCTGCGCGGCGACCCGCATCCCGCCGAGCAGCGAGTACTTGTTCGCCGACGCCCAGCCCGCCATGATCGCGCCGATCACGCCGACGCCCATGACGGCGAGCGCGAAGAAGACGCCCGGCCCGAGGTCGAGCGCGACCTGCCCGCCGGGACCGACCGGGATCACCAGCAGGACCAGCAGGTACGGGACGAGCGCCACGCCCGGCGCCAGCTTGAACACCCACCGGTCGGCGTCGCGCGGGACCACGTCCTCCTTCTGCGCGAACTTCACCCCGTCGGCGACGAGCTGCGCCCAGCCGTGGAAACCGCCCGCGTACATCGGGCCGAGGCGGCCCTGCATGTGCGCCATCACCTTGTGCTCGGCCTGCCCCACCAGCAGCGGCAGCAACGCGAACGCCGCCACGACCAAGGCCAGCTTGACGACGACCTCAAGCATTGGGCCCCCAGTCCTCCGGGACGCCGGGCGGACGGACTCGGCGGCGGCTTGGGGCGCCGTGGCCTGATTCGCCCGGTTCTTTGGCGCCCGGCCATGGCTTGGCGACGCGGGCGGCGAGGATGAAGTCCTTGCGCAGCGGATGGCCCTCGAAACCGTCCGGGAGCAGCAGCGGGACGAGGTTCGGGTGGCCCTCGAACAGGATCCCGAACATCTCCGCCGTCTCGCGCTCGTGCCACGCGGCGCCCCGGTAGACGCCCGTCGCAGTCGCCAGGACTGGGGCCCGCTTCGGGACGCGCGTCCGGACCAGCAGATGGTGGCGGCGCTCCAGCGAGTACACGTGGACGACGACGGCGAAACCGTCCTCCAGCTCGTCCACGCCGGTCAGCCAGTCGAAGAAGCCGCAGGCCAGGTCGTCGCGCGCGAAGGTCAGCGCGTCCACCCAGTGCTCGTGCGGGACCCCGCCGGCGAGGCCGCCGGTCGTCTCCTCGGTGCTGACCTCGTCGCCGAACCGGGCCGTCCAGGCGTCCGCGAGTTCCGTGCTCACCGGTCGCGTCCGATCCGGTCGTCGTGGTCGTCGTCGTGGTCGTCGTCGGCGAGCCCGGGGATGATCGACGGATCGTTCTCGACCGGCCGGACGGGACGGGTCACCTCGTCGTCCGGCATCGCCTGCACCGGACGCGTCTCATCGTCGGGCTCGGCTGGATCGTCGCCGAGGTGCGGGACGGGCTTCGTCTCGTCCTCGGCGCCGCCGCTCTCCCGGCGGGCCTCCTCGCCCATGACGTCCCAGTGCTCGAACGTCTCCTCCTCGTCCGGCGGGGGCGGGGGCAGCTGGAGCGGGCGGCGCAGCACCGTCGCCGACAGCGGGCGCGGCGCGGGCGGCGGGCTGAGCGGGTCGCCGCCGGTGTACCGGTCGCCGAGCGACTCCGCCGCGATCTTCTCCTGCAGGTGGACGATCCCGTGCAGCAGCGCCTCGGGACGGGGCGGGCAGCCGGGCACGTAGACGTCCACCGGGATGATCTGGTCGACGCCCTTGGTGACGCAGTAGGAGTCCCAGTACGGTCCGCCGCAGTTGGAGCAGGCGCCGAACGAGATGACGTACTTCGGCTCGGGCATCTGCTCGTACAGGCGCCGCACGGCGGGCGCCATCTTGTCGCTGACGGTGCCGGACACGACCATCAGGTCGGCCTGCCGGGGGCCGGGCGCGAACGGGATGACGCCGAGCCGGATGAAGTCGTGCCGGCTCATCGACGTCGCGATGAACTCGATGGCGCAGCAGGCCAGGCCGAAGTTGAAGACCCACAACGAGTAGCGGCGGCCCCAGTTGAGCACGAACTTGATCGGCTTGGGCGCGAGCCGCGACAGCGGTCCGACGCTCGGCGGCGGTAGATCGATGGTGCCCACAGCGCCATTGTTACAGCGCGCCTGTCACCGCGCACCGGGGCTCACACCCAGGAGAGGACGCCCTTCTTCCCGGCGTACACCAGCCCGGTCGCGAGGAACGCGAGGAAGACGAACATCTCGCCGAGCGTCGTCGCCCCGTAGCCCGGCGCGGAGAAGATCGTCGCCCAGGGGAACAGGAACACCGCGTCCACGGCGAACACCACGTACAGGTAGGCGAAGACGTAGTAGCGCACGTAGGAGTGGGCCCAGCCCTCGCCCACGGGGTCGACGCCGCACTCGTACGTGGTCAGTTTCTCCGCCGTGGGACGCTCCGGACGCAGCATCCGGTTCGCGGCGAGCGCCCCGCCGACGATCCCCGCGCCCACGAGGAGCAGGACCAGCACAACGACATACGTGTCGAAATAGTTATGCACCAGGTCCTCCTCGCGTGCGTCTCATCCAGTATCCCCGGCGCAGGGTCAGGGGAGTGTGACCTTGTACCTCCACCCCGGAGGATCACAATGTCATGGTTTTGCTGCACACTAGGTTTGCATTGGGTCAGGTTGACCTGGAAGGACGTGACCGGATGAGTAACCCCCCGCCTCCCCCGGGCCCTGGCTGGGAATCCCCGGGCGGCGCCTCCTGGCCGCCTCCGCCGCCGGCCGGGGATTCCCAGCCAGGGACCGGGGGAGGCGCGGGGGTACTCAGCCGGTCCCGTCCCTGTCTCTTATAACCATCTCCTGCCTCACGAGACGACCCCCTACCTCATATGCCGTCTTAGGCTTGAGAAAAACACAGGACGTATACAAAAGACA
>NZ_JABXFD010000547.1 GCF_013372625.1 Actinomadura sp. BRA 177 | reverse complement strand
GCAGTGGTCCAGGCGCAGACGCAGATCGCGGCGGGACGGCACGCGGACGCGGCGGCCACCGTCGCGGAGGCGATCGCGCTGGCCCGCGACACCGGCCGCCCGCACCGCGAGGGACGGCTCGGCGCCGTCCTCGCCCGCGTCGCGGCGATCGAGGGCGACGAGCCCCGGCTCCGCGAACTGACGGCCTCCGCGCCTCCGGACCTGGCCGACGGCGCGTTCGCCCTCCTCGACCTCGGTCTCGGCCGGTACGACGACGCGTTGCGCCGCCTGGCGCACGACCCGCATGGCGACGTCCTATCCGCCGCAGACCAGGTGGAGGCCGCCCTACGCGCAGGTGACGCCGCGCAAGCGCGCGCGGCGTTCACCCGGTTCCGCATCTGGGCCGAGGCAGGTAAGCAGCCCTGGGCACTGGCCGTGTCCCTGCGCTGCGAGGCCCTACTGAACGAACGCGAGGAACCGTTCACCGAGGCGTTGCGCCTACACGAACAGTCATCGCGTCCCTTCGAGCGGGCGCGGACAGAACTTCTCTACGGCGAACACCTGCGCCGTGCCCGCCGCCGCTCGGACGCACGCGTCCCTCTCCGTTCAGCGGCGACCACCTTCGAACGCCTACGCGCCACCCCCTGGCTGGACCGCGCGCGCGCCGAACTACGTGCCACGGGCGAGTCCGGCTCGTCTACACCGACCGCTCCGGACCTCGTCGACCGTCTCACTCCACAGGAACTTCAAGTCGTCCGCCTAGCGGCCGCGGGCACAAGCAGCCGAGAGATAGCCGCCCAACTCTTCCTGAGCCCACGCACAGTCGAATACCACCTGTACAAGGCGTACCCCAAGCTCGGCATCTCGTCCCGCAAGGAACTATCCCGCCTAACCCTGGAGCCCGCTTGACCACGATGGCGCTATGACAGGGTTCGGTGGAGGAAGTCTTCCGTGAGCCGCCACGCTCGTTCGGCGGGCTCCGGCTGGTAGAACATCGGCGCCTTGCGGTTGTGGAACGCGTGGCCGCCGTCTTCCTGGACGTGGATTTCTACGTTCTGCCGTCCGTCCACGGCCTGCTCCACTCGGGCGACGTCCTCCCTGGGGATGAACGCGTCGGAGCCAGCGAAGTGGAACTGTGCAGGGGCTTGGATGGCGTCGAGCTGGTCCAACGCCCCGGGCACGCCAGACCCGTAGAACGACACCAGGGAATCGACCTCGGCGTTGGCGGCGAGCAGGTAAGCGAGCGTCCCGCCGAAGCAGAACCCGAGGACACCGACCTTGTCTACCTCTGGCAGACCCTTGAGAACGTCCAGCGCGGCCTTCGCGTCCTGTACGCCCTTCTCCCAGTCGAACTGGGAGACCATCGACATCCCCTTGGGGAGAGCCTCTTCGTTGTGCTTCGTCGTCCAGTTCGGCTGGATTCGCCAGAACATGTCGGGCGCCGCAACCACGTAGCCGAGCGCTATCAGGTCTTCGGCGACCGCCTCCATGTACTCGCCCACCCCGAAGATCTCCTGGACGAGCAGGACCCCCGGCCCGCGTTCTCCCCACACCCGCAGGTCGAACTCACCGTCCGGAACCACAACCCTCTCAACATGCACCATGTCACCCGATGATGGCGTAAACCGCACTCGCATGGGCCACAGTCACCGAATCGACCGTCATATCGATCTCCGCGAACGCCATCGTCCGTCCCAGCTTGCTCAGCTCAACGCGCACGAGCACGTCCCGTCCCATCACGGGCCGCTGGAACGTCGTGTTGAGCTGCACGGTCGTCATCGGGACGAACCCGCCCTTCGCGCCCGAAACCGCCAGCACAACAGCCGTGTCGGCCGCCGCCATCAGCGCCTGCCCCGACAGGGCGCCGCCCTCCCGCGCCAGCCGGTCGGACCACGGCAGCCGCAGCACCGCCGTCCCGTCCCCCACCTCCTCGACGACCAGGCCGAGGTCCAGCACCCACGGCGCGAAATTGTCACGCAGGATCTCATCGGGCTTCAACGTCATCCCGACATGATGCACGCTGATGGCATGCACGAGGAGATCTTCCTGCCCGCCACCTACGCCGCCGGGGTGCCCTACGACACCTTCGCGAGGCTCCGCGCCGAGACCCCGGTCACCCGGGTGTCCGAACCCGCCGTCGGCCCGTGGCCAGCCGGCCCCGGGTACTGGGCGGTCTTCCGGCACGCCGACGTCAAGCACGTCCTGCGCTCCCCGGACCTCTTCTCGTCCAACCTCGGCGCCACCCAGATCCGCGACCCCGACACGCCCGAGGACCTCGCGTTCGTCCGCGCGATGATGCTCAACCAGGACCCGCCCGACCACTCACGCCTCCGCCGCATCGTCGCCGCCGCCTTCACGCCCCGCGCCGTCCGCACCCTGGAGGAGACGATCGAGCACCGGGCCCGCACCCTCGTCACCTCCGCCCTCGGCGAAGAGACCGACTTCGTCGAACTGGCCGCGGACCTCCCCGTCTGGACGCTCGCCCACATCATGGGCGTCCCCGACTCCGACCGCCGCCTCCTCTACGACTGGGCGTCCCGCGTCATCGGCTACCAGGACGACGAATACGCCAGCCTCTCCACCGCCGACCCCGCGTCCATGACGCCCATGGCCCAGAAGGCGATGGCCTACCGCCCCACAACGTCCACCCACCCGGGCGGCCGCCCCATCAACCCCCGCTCCTACACGGCGCTCGCCGACATGTTCGCCTACGCCCACGCACTGGCCGCGGAAAAACGCGCGAACCCGTCGGACGACATCATGTCCCGCATGCTGGAGGGCGGCCTCACCACCCACGAGTTCGAGAACATGTTCTTCCTCTTCGCCGTGGCGGGAAACGAGACCCTCCGCAACGGCATCCCCGGCGGCCTCCTCACCCTCCTCTCCCACGACTCTTATCCACAT
>NZ_JABXFD010000545.1 GCF_013372625.1 Actinomadura sp. BRA 177 | reverse complement strand
GGGCACGGCGTACCTGCGGCGCTCCTCCTGCCGGCGCCGCAGGTACGCCGTGCCCACGCCGCCCTCCGGCGCGGGTTGGGGGCCGGTAAGGGGCTCGGCCCTGGGCGCGAGCCCCCCACCGGGATCTGTGTCGCCGCCCGCGCCGGTCTCGCCGCGCAGGGTCTCGGGGGCGGCGTAGGCCTTCACGCCCCACTCCGACCGGCCGGAGATCAGGTCGAGGATCTCGGTGAACCGGGCGCCCTGCGCGGACAGGACCTCGGCGACGCGGGCGTCGTCGCGGTAGATCGTCGCGATCCGCACCGGTGCGGTCGGCGCGGCGTGCGCGGCCCGGTCCACCACGTCGTGGTGGGCGCGGGCGGTGGCCTCCAGCCACGCCAGGTCCTCCAGGTTGGCGCGCAGCGCCGCCTCCCCGTAGTCGGCGAGCGCGACGGTGCTGACCAGCGCGGTCAGCCCGCCCGCCGCGACGCCGCGGACGGGTGCGCCCGCGACGCCGGGAGCGCCGCCGAGGTCGGCCGGGTCCAGGCCGCGCGCCACCCCGTACAGGTAGACGGCGGTGCCGGTCATGATGTGGTCTCCTTCCCCCGCGCCGGGCGGGCCGCCTTCTTGGCGCCCGACCGGCCCGTGTCGGCGGTGTCGTCGGCCGGGCCGGCCTCCAGGGCGGCGAGGCGCTCGCGCAGCCGCCGGTTCTCCTCCCGCAGTTCGCGGTCGGCGTCCCGTTCGCCGTCCAGCTCGTTCTGCCGGGCCTTGGACGACAGCGACGGGTCGTGCTCCCACCAGTCGATGCCCATCTCCTTGGCCCGGTCCACCGACGCGACCAGCAGCCGCAGCTTGATGGTCAGCAGCTCGATGTCGAGCAGGTTCACCCGGATGTCCCCGACGATCACGATCCCCTTGTCGAGGATGCGCTCCAGCAGGTCGGCCAGGTTCGCGGAGGTCCGCTCACCGGCCATCGACCGTGCCGGGGACCGCTGCCCGGTCCAGGAGATCTCGCTCACTGCGTCTCAGTCCCTCTCCACTCGGCCGCGGGGATAGCGGCGGGCGCGGCGGTAGCCGACCAGCTCCCCGTCGGCGTCCACCTCGGTGTCGTAGCAGGCGAGGATGTCGGCGGAGTCGGGGATGCGGCGGGTCTCCACCACCTCCACCGCGACGCGCCAGCCGTCCTCGCCGGCGCGCTCGATGCCCACCACGCACTCGGCGCTGCGGCCGGTCATCGCGGTGACGTGCTCGACCGCGCGCTTGGCGGCCTCGGACGCGGACATCATCGGCGGCCTCCCCTACCCGCCGGCCTGGTAGCCGCGGGCGCGGCCCTCGTTCAGCCGGCGGATCAGCTCCTCCTCGCGGGCCGCGGCCTCCCCCTCGGTGATCTCACCGGCGGCCGCGTCGTCGGCGATCTCCTGCATCTCCGCGGCGATGCGCCCCGGGTCGTACAGCCGCGCCTCGGCCTGCTCGGTGAGGGTCTCGGCCAGCCACACCACGCCCTTGACGGGCGCGAGCGGCAGCGTCACCAGCCCGGTGAACAGCCCCATCGTCCTCACGACTCCGGGACGAAGTCGTAGGGCGGGAGCGGCCCGATGAGCCGGATGCGGATCCGGTCGGCGTGCGCCCGCCCGAGCTTCTCCACGGCCTGCTCGAACCGGTCGCGGCGGTCGGCGGAGACCAGGAACGAGGCGTCCAGGACGTCCTCCTCCCGGGCCGGGGTCTTGCGCGCGAACGCCTCCGCCGCCGGGGCCGCCCCGTCCAGCAGGACCTGCCCGTCGTGCTCGCGGCGCCGCTCCATCGCCTGCGCGATCAGCTCGCCGAGCCGGATCCGGTCGTAGTAGACGGCGTCGGCGGCGTCCGGCGGGACCTCCCGCAGCCGCCGCGACAGCTCGGCGATCTCCGGCTCGGCCGCCATGATCTCGCCGAGCACCTCGTCCTGGACGTAGGTGGCCTTCAGGCGCAGCTCGACGCGGCCCTCCAGCTCGTCCAGGACGCGGCCGAGGCGGCCGGAGTTGCCGGCCAGCAGCTCCTTCTCCACGGCGCCGCGGTCGGCGAGGGCCGCGCCGAACCGGAACGGCAGCACCACGGTCCCGGCGTCCACCAGCGCGTTCAGCACCCGCTGGTGGGCCACCAGGTCGGCGCGCTCGCCGAGCGCCCGGTCGGTGGGCAGGTCGCTGACGATCGCGGCGCACACGCCGCCGTCGCGCACCAGCGACACCGGCCGGTCGTCCAGCCCGTTCACGCCGGCGGGCAGTTCGGCGTCCGCGCGGGTCACCCCGTACACGTACTGCGGGACCCGGTCGCCGGGCTCCGGGCCGCCGGGGGGTTGCGGCGTGCTCATTCTTCCTCGTCCTCCTTCTTGCGGGACGAGCGGCTCCGCGCGGGCTGCTTCTCCTCGCCGTCGTCGCCGGAGTCGCCGTCGAAGCTCTCCTTCAGCCGCTCGCCCGCGCCCTCCAGGGCGCCGCGCGTCTTCTTCTTCGCGCCCGACTCCTGCATGCCCTCCACGAACTGCGGCAGCCCCTGGGAGGTACCGTCGTGGGCGATGTCGAGGCGGTTCACGGCCTCGGCGAACCGCAGGTAGGTGTCGACGCTGGCGACGACGATCCGCACGTCGATGGTGAGGATCTCGATCCCGACCAGCGACACCCGCGCGTACAGGTCGATGACCAGTCCCTTTTCCAGGATCAGGTCGACGACGTCGGCGAGGCTGCTGCTGGATCCGCCGCGCTGGACATAGTTGCTGCCCGAAGTCTGCTGGGCGATCGGCCCAGTCATGTCATCTCCTCTTTGGGGGGTCTGCTCTGGGGGTTTGGCACGCACCCCGGTGTACCCACACCGATCTCTCTAAACGGGCGATCCCGTTTCGGTCAGCCGCCGGTCAAGGGGGCGGCGGCGCGGCGGGCGGGCTGCCCGCACC
>NZ_JABXFD010000543.1 GCF_013372625.1 Actinomadura sp. BRA 177 | reverse complement strand
CCAGGCCGCCGACCCGCTCGGCCAGGTCGTGCCAGCCGCCGCGCGCCGGCGCGCCGACCGCGTTGAGCCGGTCGGCGAGGCTCGCCGCCATGTCGGGCGGGTCGGGCAGCACCGGGGAGGCGATCTTGGCGAGCACCTCGTCCCGGAGCGCGCGCGCCTCGGCCTCCGCCTCGCGCAGCAGCTCCAGGACGGCGGCGATCCCGCGGATCCGGTCGGCGAACCCGTCGCGCAGCCGCTCCGCCTCGGCCAGCGCGCGGCGCACGCCGGCGAGACCGGTGCGGACGGCGTCGAGCCGCGCGGTGTCGGCGCGGCCGTCCCGGGCCAGCGCCAGGGGGTCGCCGCGCACGACGGCCGCGACCGACTCCAGCTCGTCGCGCAGGCGCTCGAACTCCGGCTCGTGCCCGCCCAGGGACTCCAGCAGCTCCGCGGCCGCCCGCCGCTCCGCCTCGACCTCCGCGAGCCGCGACAGCAGCGTCGACCAGACCTGGTCGAGCGCCGCGACCGACCGCGCGACCTCCTCGTACAGCGGCGTCATCCGGTCGACCGCCGCCCGCAGCGTGAGCCGCTCGCCGGACGGGACGGCCAGCAGCGTCCGCCGCTCCAGCGGCACCTCCCGGACCGGCAGCTCCACCGACGGCCCGGCGAGCAGCCGGCTCAGCTCCGCGAGCTGCGGCTGCCCCGGCCTGGAGTGCCGGGCCCGCAGGTCCCCGGCCGCGTCGACCGCGCGCCCGTACAGGTCGAACAGCGTCCACAGCGACGCCATGCGGGACCGCACGTCCGACTGCACGCGCAGCGTCTCGCCGGTCAGCGCCGCGCCCTCCAGCAGCTGGTACCCCTGGTGGGCCTCCAGTTCGAGCAGCGCGCCGCCGATGCGCTCCTTCTCGTCCCGGAGCCGCGCCAGCGTCCGGTCGGCCTCCTCGCGGCTCATCGGGGGGCCGTTCACCCGCGCGTCACTCAACGCCGGTCCGCGGTCGGCCCATGTTCGCCCCCGATTCCCCCGAATAGAGCACGTTTCGGAGCCTCAGTTTTCCGCATGCACCGCCGCCTTCTCAACCGCGGGCCGATCTTCCCTCCACCGTGCGTCACGCGACGCGATCCGGCCGTCCCCGCATCCTGCAAAATGTCAGTGTTCGAACGTATGATCGAACCATGGCGAACGTTGCGACGCACCCCCAGCCCGCGCACACCGCGCCGGCCCCGCTCACCGCGGCCGAGATCGCCGCCCTCGCGCTGTCCCTCGCGCACCTCGGCGCCGGCCCCCAGGCCACGACCGCCCGCCGCGCCCTGCACACCCTCCTCGACGCCACCCCCCACGACGACGTCGTCACCACCACCCTCGCCACCCTCACCACGCCCATGGACGGCTCCACCTCCGACCGCGCCCGCGTGATCGCCGCCGCCATCACCGACCACCGCGTCGTCCGCCTCTGCTACGGCGACGCTGGCGCCAACGTCACGATCCGCGAAGTCGAACCCGTCACCTGCCTCGTCCACCGCGACCACTGGTACCTCGTCGGCTGGTGCCGCATGCGCCGCGGCGTCCGCGCCTTCCGCTTCGACCGCATCCTCGCCGTAGAATCCACCGGCCTCCGAGCCCGCCCCCGCAGGGCCGACAGGTACCTGCCCTTTCAACCCAGGGGGGCGACCCCCTGGAACCCCCGTTAGCGACGCAGGCGATCCTCACGCCTTGTTGCGGTCGTTGTGCCCGTTGCGGTCAGTGCGGCGCTGCGGTCGCCTGCGTCGCCGGGCATGCCCGCTCCGGGCGCTAGAGCGCCCTCCGCGTGCCTGCCCGTGTTGTGCTCGCTCAGGTGAGTGCTCCCCTGAAGATCCCCCTTCCGAGGCAAGTGGTTCTCACGCCGCCGTCGGAGCTCAGGCGAGTTCGTAGAAGGAGTCGACGGCCGGCTGGCCCGTGTAGTTCGGGCCCGCCCGGTCGTCGGCGCCTGCGTAGTTGTAGGGGAGGTCGATCGTGTGGTTGCCGCGTAGCGAGATGCGGTGGTGGCGTGAGTCGTAGGTGAAGCCGGCTTGCCGGAGGGCCGTTGTCAGGCGGCGGCCGGCGGGGGAGCCGTCGGCCAGGCGGACGCTTCGCATGTCGAAGTTCGCGACGAGGAGTCCGTCCTCGGTGAGCCAGGACGCGGCGCGTGTGAGGACGCCCAGCTTGTCGCCTACGTAGTGCAGTCCGTGCACGCAGGTGATCAGGCCGGCGCGGGCTTCCGGTTCCCAGGTCGTTACTGAGGCCGTGATCAGCTGGAGTGAGGGTGGTGCGGGGGCGAAGTGGTCGACCAGGTCGACTCCGATGATCTTTAGGTGCGGGTTCCTTGCGGCGGCTTCGGTGAGTGCACGGGCGGTTCCGCAGCATAGGTCCAGCCAGTGGCCGTCTCCCGCCTCGGCTAGTACGTCTATGCCCAGTTCGCTGGTGTAGGCCTTCAGGGTGCGTTCGCGGTTCATGGCGCAGTTGGCCACCACGGGCGATTTCTCCAGGGCGGCGTCGTCCAGGTGCGGCATGGGGGTGATGGTGCCGGATCGCGCGTCAGGGGGCTGTGGTTTGGGTTATGGCGTTGGTTACGACTGTTTTTATGTCGTGGGTTCGGGTGTAGGTGTGGCGTTGGTGGTGGGCGCCGTTGCCTCGGTTCAGGAGAGTGCGCAGGAGGTGGGTTGCGGGGGCCAGATCGCCGGAGCGGGTCAGGGCCGGGGTCAGGTGGTCGAGGAGGGCCGTTACGACTTATACCCAGCT